>JBLHGQ010000084.1:0-12122 GCA_047614505.1 Rhodothermales bacterium
CCTTTATCACCTGAGCTGAAGAAGGCTCTGTCAATGTGGGCCAAACGAGGCTCAGGTTTTCCCAGGCGGCGTCCTGAATCCACATGCCGAGCCGTGCTCGTGCCCGTTGTTCTTTCTCGGCAATGCGGGATGAGCGTTCCTGAACTTTTGCAAATTCGACCGCAGCACTAAGCACGTCCTGCTGTTGGACACGGCCGGTTGCATAGTATCCCTGTGTGATTTCTTCCAGGTCACTGAAAGCGGCTTCAGCCTCCCGGTTGATTTCTGCAAGGCGCTGTTGTTTTAAAACTTCAAAGAACTCTTCGCGTACCGCCAATTGGATACGCAGCTCAAGATCCAGGGCATGCTCACCCATGCCTTTTGCCCGTTCACGAAACTGATCTGCACGCAAGGCACGCGAGTCCCCTCTTGGAAACTTTTGAACAATTCCAAGTTGTAATTGGGTCATTGGCTCCTGGCCGAGCTCAAAGGAATCCACAGGTAAAGACAAGACACCCATTTTCAATAGCGGGTCGGGAAGTTGGCCCGCAGCCACCTCCATTTCACCCAATGCCGCTTGTCGTGATTGCACAGACCTTACCGATGGGTCACCGTTTAATGCAATCGTCTCCGCTTTGCTTAAACTGAGTGTTTCCGCCAGTATTTCTGAACTGCCGGCGGCTAAAATCACTGACAAGGAAATACCTGAAATAAACTTCCGGCAGATGCGTATTCGCATCATATGCATGGTCTTCTCCTGTTAAACGCTTCACGCCATTGGCGTGATCAATCAAATATTTGATATAAATGAGCCGCCGGTCATACCGGGGCTGCAAGGTTTAATTCAGGAGATCGGAGGCCGAAAAAGCAAGTGAGGGGAGGGGGCTTTTACTTGCTTGCTGTTAAATACCAAATAGCGATCAGACAGGTCTGGTAATTCAGTACCCGGGCCGGATGAAACCAGAGAGATCCCTAAAGAACAGGATCCACACTGCATTGCATCGTTGCAGGCATGTGTAGCTTCGTCAGAATTTGTATCGCAGCAATCATGTTCAGCGTTGCTTTGCATGTTTTCATGGTTATGTACTACCTGATCAGGTTCCGTTGGACAGGCCTGCAACTGCATTGGCTGCAGAGCCATAGACAACATGAAAATGATTAACAGGTGTTTCATTGTTCTAAAATACGGCTAATTGGTGCTCTTGGCAAATGATTCAGGTCAATGAATGGAGTAGGGAGGTGTGTTGTAAGTTCCTTTTTATAAAATACTTTTACCAAGGGCGCTTAAAATTAATTCGACAGTACGCTCCGCGCTGATGTTTCCCTGATCCATGAACGGATTCAATTCAACAATCTCCAGTGAACACATCTTGTTTGTATCAGCACAATATTCCAATAACAAATGCGCTTCCCGGAATCTCACACCGCCTGGCACTAAGGTGCCGGAACCAGGGATTACAGAAGGGTCGCAACCATCAACATCAAAGCTCACGTGAAATCCTGCCGTTCCATTATTCACGACTTCCAGCGCTTCATTAGCAATATTTGCCATCCCACGTTCGTCAATATCGCGCATGGTGTAGGCATTAATACCGGATTCACGAATAATCTTACGCTCACCGGCATCAATACTGCGAAGGCCAATAATAGCCACATTTTCTGGCTTAACCTTTGGTGAAAACCCCAAAATACCCGCCAGATCCGGGTCTCCTCGCCCCAGAAGGTGTGCAAGAGGCATACCATGAATGTTTCCGCTCGGCGACACACCTGGAATATTCATATCGCCATGTGCATCAAACCAGAGCAAGCCAACGGACTCGGACTTTTCACGAAAGTGTGCTGAGACGCCGGAAAAAGTACCCATGGCAATTGAATGATCACCGCCCAGTACAAGTGGCAGATGGCCCTTCGCCAATATTTCCTGTGTCCGCAGGGCCAATTGAGTGCATACATCAAGTATTTGTGGCTTATAACGGGCTTTGGGGTCCTCAACAAGGCGTGTTTCCATTGCCGGGACAACAATATCTTCTTCCCGATCAACAATCAGCCCAAGTTCACGTATTTTATCGCCCAGGCCGGCAATTCTCAGTGCAGATGGTCCCATATCGGTGCCACGACGGCTAGCGCCCAAATCCATGGGTACACCTATGATTTTAATGGTTTTTTTTAAGATATTACTCATTTTTAACCCCTGCAAGGAAAGCGCTACAGCGCAATATTCATCGATTTGAATTGAAGAGATTTTATACTATTCATCATATGTTTAGGGTTGTTAGCCGCTACAACTGCTATATTCATTAGCAAGGGGAAACTGGAAAGACTCAGTTTCCCTTTTTTGTTCTCAAAATTAAAATGCTAATCAAATACAAGGATGTAATGATGGCCCGCGGAAAATGCCCTAAATGTGACCAACTGGTCACCGAACTCGTAATTGACGCCCACATACACGGAAAAGTCCATCCAGGACGCATGTTTAACTGCATCAACTTTCTGTGTCCAAACTGCAGCACTGTTGTTGGCTCACAAATGGATCCAACTGCAGTTAAGAATGAAACCATCAGTCAATTGATGCAGCAACTTAAAACTGTTGCATGAGTAATAGTGCGGATTGTAGTTAAGTTATAAATTAACTATGCAATGTATCTAACTGTTTATTCATTAAATAATTGAATGAAATATCAATAGCGGTTGTCTATAGTTGGGTAATTGGTACAGCGGTTACTTTCTGTCTCCGTTGATTCGAGCCCACTTATGTTGATTTAATATATATGGTTTATTTAACATAATATACATTATACGCATATAACTAACATAGCTTAGAGAACAAATGTGAATCCCTCTCCTAAAACAATTAACCAACTTTTCTATTACACCAACAGTAATTAAAGTAGTAAGAAGAGCCGCCTTGCTTAGTCGCCACCATCTAGAATGCCGTTATTGTGTAGATCGAAAAGAAGAACAAAAGATGCACTAATTTTTATTGAAAACAACAGGCAAAAAAACCCCTGGTTCACAGGGGGGTTCTCTTCTTCAAATTTGAAACTTATCAGGTTCCACGGATAGACAGCAAAACACTATGTGCCCAAAGCAAAAAGGCAGCAGACACAACTGCAAGCTCGTGTGATGGTGAGCGACTTGGAGATTAGTAGATATTCATAGGTGTTCAGTAGTCAGTCTGCCAAATATTTAATCTGACCCAGCTCAAAAAAGTTCGGTAAGCAGCTTGTGGTTGACCACTGCGGCTGATCAGAATTCGCCGAACCTGATTACCGCTGAGCACTTTTATCACTGCATAGTGGCTCATCGCCCAAATCTTTGGATCGATGCTTCCGTATTGCCAAACCAGGTTGGAGTCTTTCCATTTAACTCGACCGTCAGGATGAATGAGTAACTGCATTTTCTTCGATTTATGCCTGCAATGGGCGGTGTGTAAGGCAAAAATCAAACAAACAATGCTGCCAACCGCTTTTGCCAACGGGCCAATTGGACTGAAAGCAAAAGCAATCAAGGCACAAACAAGCAGGAGATTATAGAGATGGACAAGTACCCTGTCCGGGCCGGATTGTAACTTTAGGTTTGACTCATGAGTCACGACGTATAAGGTTCACAAGTATCTGAAATTGCTCGTTTTCCGGTGTTTTCTGTTTTTGTAGCCAATACCAAATCAGGTCATCTTCCTGGTCAAGAAAGCTTTCAAAATGTGCCAGTCCTCCCGACTTCAATTCTTGCTGGTGTTGTTCAAGAAACGATTCGAGTAAAACATCGAGTTCTTTCATGCCACGGCGGCATAGCCACCGTAACTTTCGAAATCTGTCCTCGCCCTGCATAAGAGGGTTATTTAGCCCCTTGTCTTGCGAGCAGCATTTTCTTTGTTTCAGCGATCGCCAGTGCCGGGTTTAATCCCTTTGGACAGGTTGCGGTGCAATTGAGAATGGTATGACATCGATACAGCTTGAAAGGGTCATCCAGTTCAGCCAGACGTTCATCTGTTGCCTCGTCGCGGCTGTCAGCTATCCAGCGGTAAGCCTGCAGCAGAACCGCCGGACCCAGATAGCGGTCTCCATTCCACCAGTAGCTGGGACAGGAAGTCGAGCAACATGCACACATGATACATTCGTACAAGCCATCCAGTTTTTCCCGATCTTCACGGCTTTGTAAGCGTTCTTTATCGGGTGCAACATTATCGGCTGCCCTGATCCACGGGCGAATGCTGGTGTATTGGGTGTAGAAATGCGTCATGTCCGGTACCAGATCCTTTACAACCGACAAATGAGGTAATGGATTAATTTTAACCGCACCTTTGATGTCTTCAATCGGCTTGGTACACGCGAGCGTGTTGGTACCGTCGATATTCATTGAGCAGGAACCGCAAATTCCTTCCCTGCATGATCGACGGAATGTCAGGGTCGGGTCGATTTCATCTTTGATTTTGATGATGGCATCAAGCACCATTGGCCCGCAATCATCGAGATCGATGTCGAAAGTATCTACCCGTGGCGTTTGTTCTAAATCAGGATCCCAGCGATAAACCTCAAAGCGCTTTGTGTGCTTAGCTGATTCTGCAGCCGGGAAATGCCTGCCTTTTCCAATTCGGGAGTTTTTTGGTAATCGAAGTTCAAGCATTTCAATAAACCCTTGGTGCCGGCGGTACCACTTCCACATCATCACTCATGGTGTACAAATGTACAGGCCGGTAATCAATGTCTACGATTCCATCCTCACTCAGGCTTTGCAGAGAATGTTTCATCCAGTTTTCGTCATCACGATCAGGGTAGTCTTCACGGGAATGCGCTCCGCGGCTTTCCTTTCTGTTTTCGGCGCCGAACATGGTCACCATTGAGCAACCGAGCAGGTTGCGTAATTCCAGAGTTTCAGCCAGATCTGAATTCCAGATCAGGGACCTGTCACCGACGGATACGTCTGCAAAGGAACTGTAAACATCGGTAATCAGCCTGCAACCCTCTTGCAGTATCTCACCAGTTCGAAATACCGCTGCATTGTCCTGCATAACTTTTTGCATTTCATTGCGAACCTCCGCGGTGGAAGTCGTACCTTTCGCATACCGTAAATCGTCAAACTCACCCAATATACGATCAAGATTTGCCGTATCAACTTTTTGATGCGTGGCCCCGGGTTTGATCACCTCAGAACACCTGTGCGCGACGGCACGGCCAAATACGATGATATCCAACAGCGAATTGGAGCCCAAACGATTAGCACCATGCACGGACACACAGGCTGCCTCACCTATTGCAAACAAGCCAGGTACTACAGTATCGGGATCTCCATCCTTATTGCAGACGACTTCACCGTGATAATTGGTAGGAATTCCACCCATGTTGTAATGCACCGTGGGTAATACCGGAATCGGGTCGCGAGTTACGTCAATATTTGCAAATATTCGTGCGCTTTCCGAAATTCCCGGCAAGCGTTCCTCAATGACATCAGAGCCAAGATGTTGCAGGTTGAGGAATATATGGTCTTTTTTGGGGCCAACTCCCCTGCCCTCACGAATTTCAACCGTCATAGAGCGGCTGACCACATCCCTTGACGCCAGGTCTTTAGCATTAGGTGCGTAACGCTCCATAAAACGTTCACCTTCCGAATTGGTCAGGAAACCACCCTCACCGCGAACACCTTCGGTAATCAGTACCCCCGCGCCGTATACACCGGTCGGGTGAAACTGCACAAATTCCATGTCCTGGAGCGGCAGGCCGGCACGTAAAACCATGCCATTTCCATCACCGGTACAGGTATGGGCCGAAGTGCATGAGAAGTAGCTTCTGCCATAGCCACCAGTGGCCAGAATGACGCCATGCGCACGAAACAGGTGCAATGTGCCGTCAGATAAGTCCCAGGCGAGCACACCACGACAGACTCCCTGCTCGTCCATCAACAGGTCGATGGCAAAATACTCAATGAAGAATTTTGCGTTATGCGCAAGAGATTGTTGATAAAGCGTATGCAAAATGGCGTGCCCGGTACGGTCGGCAGCAGCAGCGGTGCGTTGGGCTGTGCCCTTTCCAAAATGAGTGGTCATTCCACCAAATGGTCGCTGGTAAATTTTGCCATCTTCGGTGCGAGAAAATGGAACACCAAAGTGCTCGAGCTCAATCACCGCAGGTACTGCCTCACGGCACATATATTCAATCGCGTCCTGATCACCCAGCCAATCAGAGCCTTTGACGGTGTCATACATATGCCAGCGCCAGTCATCCTCACCCATATTGCCCAAAGCGGCCGACATGCCACCCTGTGCCGCGACAGTGTGGCTGCGTGTTGGAAACAGTTTTGTAATGCAGGCAGTAGACAAGCCGGTTGCTGCCAGCCCCATGGTTGCGCGTAAGCCAGCGCCGCCCGCTCCTACAACTACAACGTCATATTCATGTTCGATGATCTCATATGCCTGGGTCATGTCTCAGGCTCCCGCCGGTAAATTGAGCAATGCATACACCGTAATTCCAAAGCCTGCCAAACAGGCCAATTGAGTGAGACGGATCAAAGTTGACTGGAACCAGGGTGGTTGAATGTAATCTTCACAAATCACCTGGATACCAATTTGAGTATGGAAAGCAATAAGCCCTATCAATGCCATTGCCATGGCCTTTTGAAAAGGTGAACTAAAAAATTCAAGCGCAACGCTGTACCCGGCACCTGCCAGGTTTGAACCGGCCCAGAGTAACCAGATGGTTAGAGGAATCAATAAAAGTGAACTGAGTCTTTGCTGCCACCAGTGTCCAACACCGCCATGAGATTGATTGCTCATGAGCTAATCCATAAGGTCAACGAAAATAAAACTACGGATGCCGCCAGCATGAGCCAGCCGGATTGGTAGACTTGCTTGATTTCCAACATTCGGCCGGTATCCCAAACGAGGTGCCGAATGCCATTCATCAAGTGATAACAAAGACTCATCAGGCTGATCAAGACCAGGCCACGGCCCAATATGCCGGCCAGAAAATCATTTACCGTTGCGAACGCTTCTGGTCCAACCATTAATGCGATTAGCCACCAGAGTAGTAATGGCATGCTAATGACCGTCAGAAATACACCCGTAAGCCTGCTGGTAATTGACAATATTGAAGTTAACTGAGGTTTGTAATATGGCCCGATCATATACGGAGACATGGGTCTATTCTGGTGCTTATTGCTCACTGGTCTGTTGTCTTCTTCTTTGTGTGAAGGGTTTGAGGCTATGTCTGCAGCCTACTGACTCATGCCTTTTTAATCAAGGAATCATACCCGCACGGGACCGGTTTTAGTTACAATTCATTTCAACAACCCTCAACCCATGAAGGCGCCCAAATTCTGTGCAAATGTTTCGCTTACACACTATGTCAGTTCTAGAGTTCTCAGGTAATGATGCGGGTCACTTTCTGCACAATCAGTTGAGCGCTGATATAAAGAACATTGCTATCGGCGATGCTGGTTTTGCCTGTTGCTGCAATCCCGCCGGACGCGTGCTGGGGTTGTTGCTCGTTTGTCCTAAGGAGGACTCCATACTCGTGGTTTGCAGCTCTTCACTTGCGACTTCACTGGTCGAATGGCTTTCCCGTTTTATCATCCGGGCCGATGTCAAAATTAAAACTCGCGAGGATCTGGTCGTCATGGCCGGCGAAGAATTGCCCGCTGGCGCTTTTACCGTGTGTGATCTGGACTATGCGATTGTGCCGGCAGCAGATTTCTCCGACACAAGCACACCGTCAGATGAGCAGGCCTGGAAAGTAAATGAGTTAAAAAAAGGCATTGTCTGGCTTGATGAAGAGACCAGCGCTACGTTTCTCCCGCAAATGCTCGGTTATGAAAATATTGGTGCGCTGAATTTCCAGAAGGGTTGTTTCCCGGGTCAGGAAATTATTGCTCGTACCCGTTATCTGGGGAAATTAAAACGCCGTCCATTGCTGGTCCACAGCAGGGACTCGGTACATTTAGGCACGGGAGCTAAAGTCACTCTTTATAGCGGCGAAATTTCTAATACTGCCGTAGTGGTTGATTCAGCTTCAGGAGCATCCGGGGACGAGTTCCTGTTTCTTGTTGCACGTATTGATGAAGGCACTCATCCGGACAGGATGGAACATGAAGGGCAAAATATTCCAATTCTGACGGCTTGATTAGTGCTGGTTCCCGGTTTTTTCCGCAACGATATAACACACCCAGCCAGGGTCAGCATCACCCTTTAGCGCCGGTTCAAATACACCGTTGCCTTCATTGTTTTTCTCATCGGTGCCTTCCCAGTAAATTGTGACTTTAGCGAATCCGGCCTCTTCCAGAATTTCCTTTATTTCCGGCAGGGTCCAAAGACGCCAGTGATATTCAAATGCACTGTCTATCCGCGACTTATCCGGAAACTCAAAATGAATAAGACACGTCATCAGTGAATCAACAGGATTAAATGAGGCCTGCTCCCAGATATAGGTAAATCCATCACACTCGCGAGGTTCCTCTATCTCCATGGGCGCTTCATAACCGCCGTAGGCATCAAGGAAAAAAATTCCATCATCATTTAAACCGGAAAGCACGTTTCGGAAGTAGTCGCGCAAATCTGTGCGTTCCAGAAACAGGTAATAGCTGAAATTCATGGCGAGGACAATGTCGGCCGGTTCCGAAAGCACGGAAACAACATCGTCCTGCAGCAAATGAATTCGTTCCTGTTGATCGGGTTCAAGTTCGGCCAGATTATGTTGCCTGCCCCACTCCAGAACCTCTTCATTCAGATCAACACCTATGGCAATATGCTGTTCGTCCCGTTTGACCCATTCACAGGAAGTGGCGGCGGTTCCACAAAAATCTTCTCGCAATAAAGCGGCTGGCCGGTTTCTGAGTTCCTGCCAGGTCTGGTAAATAAAATCGATTTCAGCTTCTACTTCCTGTACAGATTGCTGATAAAGGAGGTGACGGTCGGCTTTGTCCGCCATCGTGGGTTTATTTCTCCAGGCCATAGTTAGTAGTTCCTGTGGGCAGGAGGTTTTTTCATTTGGGTAATGCTGGGTAATTCTGCTGAATATACTGTTCGATTAGTTCCAGAAATTCAGTTGTGAGATGCTCGCCGCGCAATGTAGTGGCTTTTTGACCATCGATAAATACCGGTGCGATCGGCGCCTCTCCAGTTCCGGGCAAACTGATGCCAATATTAGCGTGTCGGCTTTCTCCCGGCCCGTTTACAACACAACCCATAACCGCCAGAGAGAGATTTTCAACTCCTTCATAGCGTAACCGCCATTGCGGCATACGCTCACGAACGAAAGAAGTGACATCACTGGCCAGAGATTGAAAATAGGTGCTTGTGGTACGCCCACAACCTGGACAGGCAATTACCATGGGTGTGAACGCCCGCAAACCCATAGTCTGAAGAATTTCCTGAGCAACGATCACCTCATCGGTGCGAGATTGCTCAGGTTCCGGCGTCAGGGAAATTCTGATTGTGTCACCAATACCTTCCTGTAAAAGTACGGCCAGTGCCGCAGTCGAGGAGACTATACCTTTGCTTCCCATACCAGCCTCAGTCAAGCCAAGGTGAAGCACATAATCACAACGCGTAGCCAGTGACCGGTAAACACTGATCAGATCCTGCACGGCACTCACTTTGCAGGACAATATGATTTGCTCGTGTTTCATGCCGAGACTTTCGGCAAGTTTTGCGCTTTCCAGTGCAGAAACCACCAGTGCTTCGCGCATAACCGCATCAGCTGGAAGTGGTTGTGATTTTTCTGCGTTCAAATCCATCAGACGGGACAGCAGTTTCTGGTCCAGGCTTCCCCAGTTGACGCCGATTCTGACCGGCTTGTCGTTGATCAGGGCCTTTTCAATGATGGTTGCGAACTGGCGATCCCGCTTCTTTCCGAAGCCAACATTACCCGGGTTAATGCGATATTTGGCAAGCAAACGACCACATTCAGGATGCTTTTCTAAAAGCAAATGACCGTTGTAGTGAAAATCACCGACTATCGGAACATCGCAGCCCATCATCGCCAGCCGTTCACATATTTCTGGTACTGAGGCGGCGGCCTTTTCAGTATTTACAGTAATGCGTACCAGTTCAGAACCCGCGCGAGCCAGTTCTGCAATTTGTAGTGCGGTAGATTTTGGATTTTCGGTATCGGTATTGGTCATCGACTGAACAACAATCGCATGACAACTTCCAATTTGCACCTTGCCCACCGTGACTGTAGGGGTTTGCCTTCGAACCCCGACCTGCTTCGTCATATTCAGGAGTCCTCTGAGCCCCGGTCTTTCATCATTACCGGCCATGCCGAGTGCAGGTATACCCACATGGACCAGAGAGTCAATCCAGCAGCGGCATACAGCAGGAACTCACCAGCCAGTTCGATGGGAAGACCAAACAGATCCTGACGAAACAGCAGAAAGGATATGGCTGTCATCTGGAATATTGTCTTTAGTTTCCCGATCCCGGATACAGTGACTCTACCCCCCTCGCCCATTTCGGCCATCCATTCCCGCAGGGCTGAGATTGCGATTTCACGCCCAATAATGATGGCTGCAGCGATAGTGAAAACCACAGGATGAAGAAACAGTTCGGGTGGGCGTTGCACCAGTAGAACCAGCGCAGTTGCGACCATTAACTTGTCGGCAACCGGATCAAGAAATGCTCCAAAACTGGTCAACAGACCCATTTTTCTCGCTAAATAACCATCCAGCCAATCCGTCAGTGCAGCGGAAACGAAAACCACCATGCTGGCAGTATTTGTCCAGCTGAATGGAAGATAAAAAACCAGCAACAGAACTGGAATCAGAGCGATCCGAATGAGTGTCAGAATCATTGGGGCAGTCATTGGCATCTTGATCGTGTCCGGTTTCGCAGCGACCATTATTGCAGATGGACAATCATGGCCGCCAGCACTAAGGGCTATTTGATGTTAATGAAGTGCCTGAAAAATGCGTTTGGCCAATGGAATGCTAATGCCAGGTACGCTGGACAACTCTTCAATGCCCGCTTTCTTGACGCCCTTCATTCCCCCGAAATGTGTCAAAAGTGTCCTTCTGCGACCAGCACCAACACCTGAAATCTCTTCCAGTCCTGATTTGATTGAGGCTTTTTGTCGCCTCGCACGGTGGCCGGTAATTGCAAAGCGGTGTGCCTCATCTCTGACCTGCTGGACCAGGTGAGAGGCTGGCGACTCGGGTCCCGGGCAAATATTGGAAGGTGATCCGGGAAGAACCCATTCTTCAAACCCGGCTTTTCTAGCACTGCCTTTAGCTACGCCCATTATTGGAATGGATTGCAGTCCGTATTTTGCCATTACCTCAATTGCCTTGTTCAGCTGTCCAATTCCGCCATCAATTAATATCAGGCCCGGTATAATCCCTTCACCTTCGGCCAGTTTCCGATAACGGCGATTGAGAACTTGCTCCATAGCGGCATAGTCGTCACCGGGCGTAATGCCTTTGAGGTTATACCTGCGATAACGTGACTTGAGTGGACCATTTACATCAAATACCACGCATGATCCAACTGTCTCACCTCCTGACATATGAGAAATATCAAAGCACTCGATGGACTCAGGCTCTGCCTCGAGTGCAATTGTTTGCTGCAAAGCTTTGAATTGCCCCGCAATTCTAGAACCACCGGAAAGGTTGATTTGTAATGAATTCATTGCATTATTGGCGGCCTGATCTCGCCAATGTCTACGTCGGCCCCGTGGTTGCGACTGTATGGTGACCCGCCGCCTGGATTGTTGTGAAAATACAGTCTCAAACAATTCCGGATTTTCGATTCGGTGTGAAAGTATCAGTTGCGCTGGCGGTATGCGATTCCGGTAATACTGGCCCAGGAAAGCAGCTAAAACGGCCGATTCATCATGTCCTTCAGCCTGGGTAGGAAAAAAGCTTTTTTGGCCAATATTTCGCCCGCCACGGAATGAAACGACCTGAACACAGGCTTGACCTTGCGAAATTGCAGTAGCAATTATGTCAATGTTGCCACTTCCTCCAGACACAAATTGCTGTGCCTGCATCCCCTTTAGGGCATTGATCTGGTCACGGATGCCAGCAGCCTTTTCATACTCCTGTGTCTCTGATGCTGTATCCATTCTGCCAATCAATCTGCGTATGACTTTCTGGCTGTCACCTTTGAGGAACAATAAGGCGTCTTCAACCTGGCTACGGTAGCTTTTCCTGTCACTAAA
>JBLHGQ010000085.1:0-11904 GCA_047614505.1 Rhodothermales bacterium
ACTCTGGAATTCATTGAATTTAAAAAGTATCCGGTAGTCATTGCATCTGCGTCGTCGACAGCACAAATGGCTTTGTCATGATCAACCCGAATACATAATCGCGTAGCAAGGACTACGCAAAATGCGCTGAGTATTTTGTGAGCGCAAACCACACTTACTTCACGAACTTGTGAGAAAAGGCGAAATAGTATGTCAACAAAAGCACAATGCCCGTTCCACCATGCAGCCGGAGGCGGGACATCGAACCAGGAATGGTGGCCTAAACAATTGCGCGTGGACCTTCTGAACCAGCACTCCAACAAGTCCAACCCGCTGGGTGAAGAATTTAACTACGCCAAGGAATTCAATAAACTCGACTATGAGGCACTTAAAGCCGACCTGGCCGAGCTCATGACCGACAGCCAGGACTGGTGGCCTGCTGACTTTGGAAACTACGGCCCGCAGATGGTCCGCATGGCCTGGCACGCTGCAGGCACTTATCGCACGCTTGACGGGCGTGGTGGCGGCGGTCGGGGACAGCAGCGTTTCGCGCCGCTCAATTCATGGCCTGACAACGTCAACATCGATAAGTCGCGCCGACTGCTATGGCCAATCAAGCAGAAATATGGCCAACAGATTTCCTGGGCTGACCTCTTCATTCTGACCGGCAACGTCGCGCTGGAAACGATGGGCTTTGAGACCTTCGGATTCGCCGGAGGGCGAGAAGACGTTTGGGAACCGGACATGGACGTAAACTGGGGCGCGGAGACTGGCTGGCTGGACGACGACAAACGCTTTCACGGCGACCGCGAGCTGGACAAGAATCTATCCGCCACCCACATGGGGCTGATCTACGTGAACCCGGAAGGCCCGAACGCGAGTGGTGATTACATCGCTGCAGCCAAGGACATCCGTGCAACCTTTAGCCGCATGGCAATGGATGACGAGGAGACGGTTGCCCTGATCGCCGGCGGGCACAGCTTTGGCAAGGCTCATGGTGCCGCGCCGGAATCACACAAGGGTCCTGAACCCGAAGGCGCCCCTATTGAGGCGCAGGGCATGGGCTGGACCAGCAGCTATGGCATCGGTCATGGAAAAGACACCGTCTCGAGTGGACTGGAAGTGACCTGGACCAGTACTCCGGCGTTTTGGAGTAACGATTATTTCGAATACCTATTCAAGTTCGAATGGGAATTGACCAGTTCGCCTGCCGGCGCCAAGCAATGGGTCGCAAAGGACGCTCCCGAGATCATTCCGGATGCGCATGTGCCGGGCAAGATGCATAAGCCGACCATGCTGACCACCGATCTGACCATGCGATTTGATCCGGAGTTCGGCAAGATTTCCAAGCGTTTCCTGGAAGACCCGCAAGCCTTCGCCGACGCCTTTGCACGTGCCTGGTTCAAACTGACGCACCGCGATATGGGCCCCAAAGCGCGCTACCTCGGCCCGGAAGTGCCGAAGGAAGATTTGATCTGGCAGGATCCGTTGCCGGCTGCAAGTCATGAGCCATCGGCTGTGGACATTAATGAAGCAAAGAAAGAAATCGCCGCTTCAGGCCTGTCGGTCAGCGAACTCGTGAGCGTAGCCTGGGCCTCGGCCTCCACATACCGGGGCGGCGACAAGCGTGGAGGAGCCAACGGTGCACGCCTGGCGCTCGCCCCGCAGAAGGATTGGGCGGTGAACAAGCGCACGGTCAATGCGCTGGCCAGGTTGGCTGATATTCAGTCATCCTCTGACAAGCTCTCATTGGCAGACTTGATTGTGCTGGCCGGAAGCGTGGGAATCGAGCAGGCAGCCAAAGCTGCGGATGTCGCGGTGGAGGTAGCGTTCGCGCCAGGCCGCGTAGATGCCACGCAAGAAAAAACCGACGTCGAGGCTTACGCCGTGATGGAGCCGCAGGCCGATGGATTCCGAAACTACATGAACGGCAAAGTTGGCGCGCCGACCGAAGCTTTGTTAATTGACCGGGCGCAGTTGCTGACGCTGACCGGCCCCGAGCTGACCGCGCTGATCGGAGGTTTACGTGTACTCGGCGCCAACCATGATGGCAGCGCGCACGGCGTGTTCACCGACAAACCTGGTGTGCTGAGTAATGACTTCTTCGTCAACCTGCTTGATATGGGCACTGAGTGGAAGGCAGTGAACGAGGAAGCAGAACTGTTTGAAGGCAGGGATCGTGACAGCGGTGAGGTGAAGTTCGCCGCCACCCGCAGCGACCTGGCATTTGGTTCCAACTCGGTGCTACGCGCCTATGCCGAGGTCTACGCTGGTGCGGATGGCAAAGAGAAGTTCGTCAGGGACTTTGTGGCGGCCTGGGTGAAGGTGATGAACCTGGACCGCTTCGATTTGGACTAACAGCAGGAATTGGGGTCGTGGTGCAGGGACAGAAAAAACTGACGGGTATTGTCAGTTACGAAACCTCAACATTGTGAGTAACTAACATCATCACGGATACTACTGCTCTCATCATTGGCGCCGGACGCGGCATCGGATACAGCCTGGTTCAGGCCCTGCTATTGCGGCAAGAAGTCACGAGTGTCATTGCTACTTATCGCAACGAATCGTCCCACCAGGCGCTGCTTGCGATAGCCGATAACCGGCTCAAGGCAGTTAAACTCGACGTTACTGACGACGATACCATCACAGCGCTGGCAGAAAGGCTGGGGCAGGATCTGGAAGTACCCAATCTGGTCATTCATGCAGCCGGCATTTTGCATGAAGGTCAGCTCCAGCCCGAGAAATCACTGCGCCAATGTGACCGGGTTTCACTTCAGCGTATTTTTGAAGTCAACAGTATTGGGCCGCTGCTGCTCGCGCGATCGGTTATTCCACGCATGGCCAAACAGAAGCCGGGGCAATACGCCGTCCTCTCCGCAATGGTTGGTAGCATTGGTGACAATCGCCTGGGTGGCTGGTATGGCTACCGCGCTTCAAAGGCTGCCGTAAACCAATTCATTCGCACAATGGCAATCGAAACCCGCCGGACACACCCGGAATTATGCATATCAGCGATACACCCAGGCACGACCGACACCGAACTATCGAGACCCTTCCAGTCCAATGTGAGTGATGACAAGCTCTATACAACAACACAAAGCGCACAACGTATCTTGAACGTCATTAGCAGCGGCTCCCCGGAACAAAGCGGGCGTTTCATGAACTGGGATGGAAATCCGATTCCGTGGTAAATATTTTGTTATCAGTTGCACGTAATAATTACTATTTGTATAACTATTAAATATTATTAATTCATCTATTTCAAATTAAATTATGTTTTTGTGTAATATTTGTACAGGTATTCGGTCTTATATCCTGTACGTATCTTTCACAACTAAAATGGAGTTTGAACTGATGAACTTTCGCAAACTGAGTATTGTTTCTATTGCAGCTATTGCAACCCTGTCTGCCGGCCTGGTATTCGCCGGTAGCTACGGCAAAAAGAGTAATGACATTGTTGATGTCGCTGTTAATGCCGGCTCTTTCGAGACCCTGGCTGCTGCACTGACTGCCGCTGACCTGATTGACACACTGAAGGGCGACGGGCCGTTTACCGTATTTGCTCCGACTGACGAAGCTTTCTCCAAGCTGCCCGCGGGCACTGTTGAAACTCTGTTGATGCCGGAAAATCGCGACCAGCTTATTGCCATCCTGACTTACCACGTTGTTGCAGGAAAAGTAACAGCTGCTGACGTGATCAAGCTGGATTCGGCCACGACCGTTAATGGTCAGAATGTCAGCATCAAGGTCATGGACGGTAATGTCATGATTGACAATGCAACCGTCTCAACCGCAGACGTCATGGCTGATAACGGTGTAATCCACATTATCGACCAGGTCATCTTGCCTAACTAACGATTGACCACCCCTCACCCCTCCACGGTGACAGATTAGCCCGCCGGTTCCCCCGGCGGGCTTTTTTGTATAAGGCTGGAAATTATGGGGTCAGAGTTAAATAAAATTATGGGGTCAGAGTCAAATTATGGAGTCCAGAGTCAGCTGAAAGGTTTCGGGGGCTTTTGCTTATTTTCGAATTCTGGCCCCAAGGGAGAGCAAGGACATCCATGATTTTTTCAGAAAAAAGAGAGCAAGGACATCCATGTGATTTTTTAGATATTGAAAAGCGCCAAAGAGAGCAAAGAGAGCAAGGACACCCATGACTATTTAGATTTTGAATACGGAGCAGAGTCTGATCTTGAGTGAAAAAAGGCAGCTGAGAGCCAGAACATTCCTATAGCTCAGCCAATTGGTGTGACTATTCCAATAGACCACCTGACTTTAGCAAACAGCGCTTATGACATTACTTTGGAGTCCGGGGAGTTTGGATTATTTGGATTCGGGACAGAGTCTGTTTCCTAGAGCAAGCCCTTTGATGAACCGCCGCCCAACAGATTGAGCAAAACAACGTAATTGGCTTACCGAACCCAAGGCCACGGGTGTGAAGTTTTCAGTTCGTTTGAGGAAGTCAAGTACAGGTGACGAACGCATGTTCAACCGGGTAAGAATTGGCGGTGTCTTGGCCGGAATAAAGCCCTTCTTACCCCGTTTTATTTCGCGACCCGCCCAGTCCACCAGTTCTAAGTAATCTTTGAGGCCAAAAGAAATGCCAACTTCCTCTCCGTGACCCGAAAATGCGCTCAAGCGGGTTGAGTCGGGATTCTGGATACGCTCTTGAATGGAAGTGAATTCAGAGTCTTCCGGTGTTTTGGCCATCGCAGCTCGAATGGGGTTCAAATCAACATAAGCCATACAAGCCAGTAATGCACGTTCATCCAATAAGGCCTGAGATTTGAATCGCCCTTCCCAGAACCGGCCACTGCAACGGTCTTCATGATTGGCCATCCGCGCAATCGGCTCATTCAAACAACGCATAAACCAGGATAAATCCTGCAAGCGGGAGCGCCACATTGAGATCAACTGCGCCATACGATTCTGCTCTGTCTCGGTGAGGCTTGAATTGCCGAGATAGCGGTGGACCAAACTCGACTTATTAAAGAGTTGTGTCCATCTACTTGCGACCTCTCGATCTGACCAGTTCCCGGCCTCACACACATTAATCCTGACCACAATGTGATAGTGATTACTCATCACGGCATAGGCAAACAAATCAATAGCGAAAACAGAACCAAGTAAGCTGATGCGATCTACAATCCACTGCTTTCGGTGTTCGAAGTTATAATCTGTGACCGGATCCCGGCCACACAAAAAGGCCCGCCGAACGCATCTGGAAATACAGTGGTAATAAGGTGTGTCATCTAATGACACCAATCGGTTTCTGGCGGTTGGCATGGAGAGAGCTTATAAGGGCCGATTACAGGATGAAATCGGAATTCCCCAATAATACTTGTAGGAAAAAGGCTGAGTCGTGGATGTCCATCCATGCTCTTTGTCTGGAAAAAGGCTGAGTCGTGGATGTCCATGCTCTTCTTTGTCTGGAAAAAGGCTGAGTCGTGGATGTCCATGCTCTTCGCTTGGAAATACTCGAACCACTAATCGGAAGCTCCATCAAGCAGATTGCCAATCAGATTCACTGGAAACACCCCGGTGCAAAGTACACACACTATCGGTTGCACCAGGATATGCGCTTTCGCGAGCGCGCCGATTTATTCGAAGATTTGAGCAACTCCTATTTCACTACCGGCCTGGCAATTAAAAAGATCGATGCTGGTAACGGCGGGCTCAAGGTCTTTCCAGGCAGCCATAAACTCGGCTATTTGGGACTGTCAGACAAGCACGACTACATCATGCAAGGACAAAACGCCGATTCCGACACCGAGGCCGACGCGGACCTCCTGGCGGCAGGTCTCGACCCAAAGGAGGCGGTTGTGTGTGAACTGGAGCCGGTAGATCTGGTGATTTGGGGACTGTTGATGGTCCACGGTTCGGGTGCCAATACCTCCGACAGAAATCGCCCGCTCATTCTCAACAGCTATGTGCGCGCCAGCAGCTCCTCACAAAGAGGTGAGTGGGCATTTCGCGAGGGTGTCTCGACGCCTTTGGGAACCGAACAGAATATTTGTCGCTTTGAGGACTTCGACGAGCACCCGGAACCGTTTTACAACGAAACGGACTGGACCGGAGACCAGCCAAAGCTCACTTGATACATGCCCATTACTTCTCTAGCACGCTCTACCTAGTTCAGCGTAATGGACAGGTCCAGGCGGCCTGCCGTCTCGGACACGGCCGTGCGTACGGATTGTGAGTAGTCTTTTACCTGTTCCACAGACATTTCCCCGGAAACGCCCAATGTGATTTCGATGTGCGGAAACTGCCCTGATCGACGCGTGCGTATTCCCGCCAGCAACATGCCATCTGGTAAGGATGCTTTCACCGCGGAAACCACCTTCTCCTGTAACTGCCGGGTCACGGGTGCATCAAGCAAGCCGGGTAAACTGGAAATCAGCATTGAAACACCACGCCAGACCATTAGTGTCAAGACCAGGGTAGCCCCGATGCAGTCGAATAAAAGGGCAATAAACTCGTCGCGGCTTAGGGCTGCAATCGTCAAATTGACCTGCAGAATCGAGGACGAGTTCAGCTTGATGGTTCGTGCACGCAACTGGGCACGGTAAATTTCGGTCTCGTTTTCTTCGCTGGCGTCTCGCATCGCGTGCCAGGACAGGTAGTTCACCAGCAGGTTAACCGCATTGACGATAGCTGCAATTGCAAGCCCCAGGGGTGATGCTGAGTGCTTTTGTGAAACCAGCGCTGAGATTATTGCGTCCGCCAACCAGATCGCACTCACCAGGAAACCGACACCTATGATCAACCAGACAAATTGTTCGAGTTTTCCAATACCAAACTGGAACGCGTTCAATTTGTCACGATGCAGTGACCACAACAGCCAGATTGAATAAATTTCAATCACGAGCATGAAGCCCGCACGCAGGCTCTCACTCAGCATCGTCAAAGTACCGGTCAGTATGGCAACCAGGACCATTACAGTCAGGATGCAGAAATCCGCAATGGCGGTTGCTATTAAAGCCCGTTCCTTGTGGCGGCCTTTCTGGCTGGGGGTAGGTCCCAAATTGGTCATGGTCCGACTACAAACGAAGTCGAGCGAGGATGACACTAAGGACTCCGACGCCCGGAAATTCCACAAATGCGGCTCGACCCACGGGACAGGTTTCTGCCTGGGTGGACGCATCATCGAGGTCAACCAGCACTTGAGCTTCCCCGGAGCTACGGCCCTTTGCTACCGCGGCCAGACTTTCCCGGCCAATGACTGCAGACGAGCCCCGCGTCAGTAAGACCTTACCTGTCCTGTTGTGTGATTCACCCTCAAGAACCACTTTGGCTTCCATTCCGGGTTCGAGAAGCGCAACCTCGGCGTCTGACACCGGTACATCCACCAGCAGAAGGTCACATTCCACCCACTCAATGACTGTTTCCCCGGCCCGTACGGTGGCCCCGGAAACGGTTTCAACCCGTTCGATATAGCTTCCTGCCGATGCCTTCACGTCCGCTTTCGCGAGCCGGTCCAGAACCGCCTGCTCAGACTCCAGGAGTGCTCTGGCATCAATCAATTCTATTTCTGCCTCTCGCAGATGGTGCCGCGAGTTATAGGTTTCGATTTGCAGCGCCAATTGTGACTTTCGAACCCAATCAGGGTCATTACCCTCGGATGTCACATAGACACCTTGCCGAGCCGAGTCCCGGCGAAGAATCGCGAATTCCAGTTGTGCAGAAAAATCAGCCTGTTCCTGTAAAAGGTCGCTTATTCGAAGGCGGGTTTCATCCAGCGTTGATTGGCTCAGGGCCTTCTTGTCAGCCAACTGTTCCTGGCGGTCGACGAGGCGCTGCAATATCACAATACGGTTGCTTACAATCTCGATGCTGTGTGCCAGATTCTCGATCTCAGAATCCAGTTCCGCTTCGAACACCCGCGCATAGGCGGATTTCATTTGGGTTCTTGTCTTCTCCAGCGCTGAAAGTTCCTCAATCTGGAGCTTGAGTTCATGAACCCGGATTTCCGCCAGATCCAGGCGTAATGTCGCCTCGCGCACGGCCGCGTTCTCCGCAAACAGGAATTCATTTTGAATAGTGAACAGGAAACCGCCTTCACCGACGATGGAATTGACCATGGGCAATTCGGAAGTAATCACGCCATCAATGGGTGCAATGGCCAATCTTGACCAGGAAGTAACCGCGGCATCCCTGACAATGACAGAGCGTATGTAGGGCCCCATGATCCAGGTAAAGTAAATAAGGAAACCGATGATCCCGTAGAGGTAAGCCTTTTTCTGGAATAACGCTTTCATGACATTAACGAGCACCATTTCCGGGCTTGCTTGTGTCGAGAACAGCAGGCTTTACTTCAACCCGATCACTGACGGACCCGTGACCGTTAATGTTGGCACTGTTCTATCATTTTTATAACTGTAAATTTATGTAGGTTATTAACCAACGTCAAAAAGTCTCAAACTACCTCCTCGTTGATTTTCAGTTCCGAAGCTTGTGCACCTGTACTCTGAATGATTCGGTGCCAAGTACCAGGCCGGTGTTGGCGCAATGCCGAATTTTCGATGGAGCTTCAATGTCCTGAGTTACCTTGCCGAGCTTGAATATTTGCCAATGCGATTTTTAAAGGCGGAAGATTCTCCGCGCTGGTTTGTCCCCTTTTGTTCAGCAAATGCGGAATATTTGGGAATATTTGGGGTCAGAGTCAAGTGCCAGAGTCGGCTGACGTGTTTTGGGGTGTTTTTCTGATTTTTAAATTTTGGTAGCGAGGCAGAATGGGCTCAATATTGTGTTGAGGGGGAGGGCACTTGCCCAGACGAAGCAGGTATTGTCCCGTTGATTTTCCTGTCCATGTCATCCAACGGGGAAACAACCGCCAAAGGCTGTTCACCAATGACGCTGATATGGCGGCTTATGCACACTGGCTTGGTGAAGGCTCGCTGAGATTCCAGGTAGATATACATGGTTGGGTGTTCATGACCAACCATGTGCATCTGTTGATGACACCGAGAGTCGACAACGCCGTTTCCTGTTTGATGCAATCCATGGGCCGACGATATGTCGGTCACTTCAATTACTCGTATGCTCGAAGCGGCACCCTTTTCGAGGGGCGATTTCGTTCCTGTCTCGTCCAGGAAGACAGATACTTCCTGACTTGCCTGCGGTACATTGAATTGAACCCGGTACGGGCTGGAATGGTTCGAGACCCCGGGGACTATCGGTGGTCCAGCTACCGAGCCCACGCCTTTGGAGCACCCGTCAAGTTCTGGCAACCCCACGAGTTGTACTTGTCACTTGCGCCCGATCCGGCTGAGCGGAAGAATGCCTGGCGCACGCAGGTCGCGCAGGCCCTGGACATCGACACCATCGCCAAAATACGCCATTGCACCAACACCGGGTTGGTGCTTGGTACCGAGAAGTTCAGGGATCAGGTCGCTGCATTGAAAAGTTGATCATGGGCGCGTGATTCCGGCAGGCCTGCCGCAAGCACCCCCTGACTCTGGCACTTGACTCTGACCCCATAACTTCTCTGCATAGCTATTATACTGTAGGTATCGAAATTCGAGTATCAAGGAGAAAACCAATGACAATGTTTAAGCGATTTTATCGGGCTTACGTGCTGGCCTTATTGCTACTGTTCACGGCTGCGGAAAGCCTGGCTGGTGAGTTGGCCCTGGCTATAAACCCGGACGATCCTTCTCTGGAATGGGTGGCCTGTCCGCCATTTTTTCACCCCGATTGCCGAATTGCTGTTCTGCACGGTGACCCGGCACAGCCCAATGTGGACGTGCTCTTCGAATATCCCGCCGGCGAGTCCTTCGTCGAGCACTGGCACACTTCGCCAGAGCGCATCATCATGTTGAAAGGCGCTTTCAAATTGAGATACGAGGGTCAGGATAGCGCAACACTTAAACCCGGCGATTACGCCTGGGGTCCGCCCAATCGAAAGCACAGCGGAACCTGCGTCAGTGAAGAGACCTGTCTTATATTCATCGCATTCGAGGAACCTGTCGACGCACACGAAGTAGGCGCCGCAGAACCCGAATAAATAAATTTTGGGGTCAGTAAATTTTGGGGTCAGAGTGGACCTGCCATAGTTTGACGGATACTTTTATTGAGGGACAATGATCCCTCAGGAGCATCCTAATGACTAGTAAACGAAAGGCCTACAAGACAGATCCAAAATAGCAAAGCCTAACGGCGCTAAACAACGGCGTCGGAAGTTTTAGTGTTATTTCCAAGCAATGAAACAATAACTGCCAATGCTGTGGCGATCAGAATTCCCCAGATAATACTGAACAGTAAAGACACCAGCGCACCGGAAACGACTGCAGTGCGCACGCCCCAGGGTGTGAGCCGGGAGTTTTTCTTGCCGGCATGAAATGGGTCGCGAGATGTTTTCCACAATAAGCCGACAATCAGAACCGGAACCACACCCCCGCCGGCCATCGTATAGGCCTTTGAGAAAAGGCCAATGATGGAATCTGCATACAATGCGAGCCCGCCAGCGAAAATGCCGATAATGATGGTCGCCCTTTTTGTCCAGGTAACCAGCAGATGGTCGGGGGTCTCGGCCTTGAACGGCCTAATGACGTCATTGACCACAATCACCGCACAGGCATTTAACATCGAGTCAGCCGATGACATGGCTGCCGCCAATACCAGAGCATAGACAACGGCCACTGCCCACAACGGCACGTAATTCATCATCAACCAGGGCATAGCCAGTGCCGGATCAAGATCCGGGTTCAGGGCCTTTGCCGTCATTCCAACAAATGCGGTCAGGGTAACCATAATGATCACCAGCACCCCGCTGATCAACATCGCATTGCGTGCTGTTTTTGCATCTTTGGATGCGAAGCAGCGCTGCCAGTACACTTGAGCTGCCAGGACTCCAAAGCAGCCTGTGACGAAATTTGTGATGATCGTTCCGATCGGAACACTGCTAAAGTCCCAGAACTCAGGTCCCGCGGCTGCTGTTAGTTGGGTACCGAGTTCGCCGATATTCCAATGCACGGGCGCAAGCGCGAAATAGTAGAAGACGAAGCCAAAAACCAGTACGAAAATACCCTGGATAAAATCGGTCCACACCACCGATAAGATACCGCCCATATAGGTATAGATAATGAACACTGCGTTGAAGAAAATGATCACAGGTATCGGATTGATGCCGGTGAACTGCTGGAAAATATAACCAAGCCCCATGGCCTGGCCACCCAGCCAGGCCAGCATGATAGCGCCGGTTAGCAGGCCCGTAATGGCCTGGCTTACCTTGTCTCTGTGCAACAGGTCATACATAAGGTCGGACACGGTAATGTAGGTAAACTTTCCTGCAAATCCTGCAAACAACAAGGCAAATACGATCTTTGAGCCCTGCTCACCGATGATGAATGGAATATGGCTTACACCTTTGGTAAAGCCCGATGTAGCGTGGCCGATGAAATTTCCTGCGCCCATAATGGTCGCGATATCGCTGAAAAGAACCAGGTAAAGCGGCAAGGCACCACCACCAATCGCATACATTGCAAAACTGCTGCCCGCTGAGTCTTTAACACGCCATGAAACGATGAAAAACAGGGTACAGAAGATGAGCGTAACGATGATGACGATTGTGGTTAGCATATGCTCCTCAAGCTGCCCCTTGCCATATCCGGGCGCAAGGGAGCTGATATTCAACCACACTCAGTGGTTTGATATACAGTGTTAATTAATATCGGTAACCCGACCGGAGAAAGCCTGATGAACGCTACAATGACTGATACCGTAGGCATTGTCGGCGGCGGGATTATTGGCGTTGCCAGTGCACTAAACCTGGCAAGGAAAGGCATTAAAACCACCATTATTGACCCTCAAATTGCCGGGCGGGCAGCATCGTATGGCAATGCCGGTGGCTTGAATCCAAGCTCGGTTGTTCCGGTAAATATTCCCGGCCTTGTTGGTAAGACTCCAGGAATGCTATTGAAA
>JBLHGQ010000086.1:0-11887 GCA_047614505.1 Rhodothermales bacterium
AACAAATGTGACCGGCCCCTTTGGTCAGATCGGCTTCCGGTCTGGCATTTCTGGATTTTCCTGATTACCGGATTGTTAATTTTGGCCAGTTATCTCGCGGGCAAGTTCGGAGGCCGTGAATACTTCGAATATCCTGCTGCACTCAGTGTCCCGATCATTGCTTCCTGGGTGCTTTTTGGACTGAATTATTTCAAAACAGCATTTCAACATGCTGGCCGTTGGCCGGTGTATTACTGGATGTGGGGCACCGGCATCTTGTTCTTCATGTTTACGTTTCTGGAAGCACATTTGTGGTTGCTTCCTTTCTTCCGCGAAAACATGGTCAGGGAAATTACTGTGCAGTGGAAGTCGTATGGTGCGTTGACCGGTTCATGGAACATGATGATTTACGGTACCGCGATTTTTGTCGCTGGAAAAATTGCCGGTGATAAGGAGATCGGACGCTCTAATTTGGCTTTTGTGATGTATTTCATGGGTCTGTCCGGGCTGATGTTTGGCTGGGCTCACCATACCTATCTGGTTCCTTCGGCGCCCTGGATTCGTCATCTGGCCTACATCGTCAGCATGAGCGAATTATTGATCCTGGGTAAAATATTGTGGGACTGGCGGTCAAGTCTGGATAGTTATCAGAAAAACCTGCATTGCAATGCTTACCGCTTCTTTGTTGCAGCAGATTTCTGGGTTTTCATTAACGTGATCCTGGCACTCATTATTTCAGTTCCGGTATTTAACCTGTTCACTCATGGCACTCATATCACTGTTGCACATTCCATGGGAACCACTATTGGTATCAATACAATGATCCTGCTTGGGTCGGTTTTTTATGTGATCCGCGAGGAACTGCCGCTCGATATCAGGGCTACTTGCTCTAAGAAGATCAGCAAGGGGTTCTGGCTTACGAACGTTTCTCTAGCTGTGTTCTTTGCTGCCTTAGTGATGGCCGGTGTAGCCAAAGGAATGTTTGAAGGTGGAGCATTCCAACAAATGATGATGGAAATCAGACCTTACCTGATGGTCTTTGCCATCTCAGGTGTTGCACTTATGCTGGGGCTGTGGATTCTGCTATATCAAGCCATCAAACTGCTATGGATTGCTCAAAAACCATCCATCGGTGGTGAGCCCAATGAAACACTGCCTTCAAGCGCCGCTGCAACCTCGAATACCGCAATATCGTCGTAAGCTTTTGCTGCGATATGCAGACCGGTAGGCACGTGGTTATCCCCAATACCTGAAGGTACCGACATTGATGGACATCGCCCCATCATATTGAATATAAAGCAGCAGGACAGGCCAAGGTCATATTCCTGAGTGATGCCGTTAACGACATAAACTTCGTGCGCAGGATTAAAGTCAGCGCGTAATCTGTTGGAGCCGATTGTAGGGGAGACCAGGACATCATATTTTTCCATAAGGGCACCAAATTCTGCGTACATTTCACCCTCTACAATCGTTGCATTGTAAAAAGCTGACAAATCTTTTTGTCGCTCAACGGCCTGTTCAGTCATGACTACATTGTAGTCACACATCAATTCCCGATGCTCACTCAGGTAGTGCGCCATATGGGCGTAATAAAGAACGTCCATGTGACCGTTATATGCGGCTTGAATTTTATTAGTCCAAGCCAACTCAACTTCTTCAACAACTGCGCCCAAAGATCTTAAATGGTCAAGTGTTTCTAATGTGTTCCTGATCACATCAGGTTCAATATCAAGGTGACCGTAATCCATGGTAAAGGCGATTTTTTTACCTTTAAGATGCTGGTCGAACCGCTGTGGAATCTCCACCCGAGGTAACTGGGAAACAGCATCGCCGGCATAAGGACCGCTCATCACATTCTGCATTAATGCAGCATCTGCGACGGTTCTGGCCATTGGCCCATTGGCGCAATAGGATTCCAGATTAAACGGTGAATATGAATCGGGAATTCTACCGAATGGCGGCTTGAAACCTACCAGTCCACATTGGGAAGCAGGGAAGCGGATGGAGCCTCCGATATCAGAGCCTGTCGCCAGTGTTGAAGTACCCGCCGCCAGAGACGCCCCCGAACCTCCAGATGAACCACCCGGCGTGATGTCGAGGTTCCAGGGATTTCTGGTCACTCCAAAAAGACGGCTGTGCGTATTCCAGAGAGAACAAAATTCCGGGCAAGTCGTCCTTGCATGAAATATCGCGCCCTCTGCTCTTAACCTGGCAGTCAGCACGGCATCTTCATCCGCCATACGGTGTTCATGAATCAGGGAACCTTCGGTATTACGCTGTCCTTCAACCTCTACTTCATCTTTGATCGCAACCGTTAAGCCATCCAGTATTCCTGATGGTGAGCCTTTGCCATAGCGGGCCTCTGCATCCTTCGCCTGCTCCATCGCCTGATCAAAAAAAGTGTCGCTGAAAGCATTGATATGCGGTTCAACCAGTTCACTTTGGGCGATTTGCGCTTCAAGTAACTCCACCGGAGACAAGCTCCGGGAATTAAACATTTCGATAGCCTTTGTTGCCGGCATGTAGCAAAGCTCGTTACTCATTAATAAAAATTCCTTTTAAGGTTCTCGTGAATGTTGTGCTTGAAGGTATACTCAATTCTGTCACGCATTATTCATTTTTGCATTGAATTTCAGGAGCATCTGCACTGAATAACCTGGTCCGCCAAATCATCTGTTTGTTTTTGCTTTTCTCCACCACAGTGAACGCTGAAGATGTCTCACCGCAAAGTAATTCCGGAAAGGACATTATCCGAATTGCATCGGTGTATCGAACCTTAACGCTTGACCCCATCAAGTCCATCTGGACCGGAAGCATAGAAACTTTCGGGCAGTTGTATAGCCGACTGTTTCGTAGAGGTGACAATGGCGAACTTCTGCCAGGGCTTGCAGAACGATGGGAAATGTCGGACGACGGTCTGCAGTACACGTTTTACCTTCGAAGTGCGCATTTTTCGGATGGAAGCGCCATCACGGCGCACGATGTAGCATTTTCCCTGCTGCGAATGCGTGACCACCCGGAAGCTGCATATTCAGCTGCAGTTACCGATATTGCGAACATTTCGGTGCTTGATGCAAGAACGGTTCAGATTCAGCTTCATCAACCAGCCGCTGCTTTTATTCTAGGGCTGGAAATGTGCTTTCTTGGCATTGTTTCGAAGGCAGATGTAGAAAAACGAGGTGATGTCCAGGCGTTTGCCGCTGATCCGGTGACGTCAGGGCCCTACCGGGTAGTTCAGTGGAAACATAATGACCGGATTATTCTGGAGCCAAACCCCCATTACTGGCGTGAGGGTTACCCTCTTAATGATGGCGCTGAACTGATTGAAGTAGTGGACTCCAATACCCGCGCTTCAATGTTGCTCACCGGTGAGATTGATGCAATCAGAGCAGTTTCCTGGGCTGAGGCTGCCAGACTCAAATCATCCGGTCTGATCAATATTCCTCATGAACCTGCAATATTAATCTGGATGATTCTATTGAATCATGGACGACCACCGTTTGATGATATACGGGTAAGGCAGGCGGCTGTTTTGGCGATTGATCGAAAACTCATCACAAAAGTGGTGACACACGGCAATGCAGTGGTGGCCAACACGACCATCCCAAAGTTGCTCAATTTTCACCATAGCGAGTTTGACCCCTGGCCTTTCGACATAGAAAGGGCGAAGCAACTGATGCGAGAGGCAAATATCGGTGATCATGAAGTATTGATCAATATAGTTGCGCCCGATCCACCCACTGAACTGATTGCCCTGGTTCTACAATCCCAATGGCAAAAAATCGGGTTAAAGACAAGGATAGAAAAAGTCGATCAGGCATTGGATGAGCAACGACTCGAGACAGGTGAATATGATGCCTCGATTAACTGGTGGTACAACGAAAATGAAGATCCCGATCAGGCGGTGAGGTGGGCAGTGTGCGGATCGTGCGGCAACCGGTCATATTTTACTGAATACCAGAATGATGAAGTGGATCGTTTAGTCGCGGAGGGCTCGCGCACCATGGATGAGGATGAACGGCGGGAGATTTATCATCGGATTCAGGAAATTTCCACCACAGAAGTGGCGCAAATCCCCTTGTTTTATCCTACCTGGCAGAACGGTTACAGCAAAAAAATTGAGGGCCTGAGGCTTACGCCTGCGACGCAATGGACGCTGGAGAATGCCAGGCATGTTGAATAAGTTGGCTTTGGAACGGATATGATTTTGTGAACCGGCTGCGGTGGATATTTCAGCGTTTACTACAGCTGATTCCGGTGTTGATTGGAATTACTTTTGTCAGTTTTATGCTGGTCCAGTTAACCCCTGGCGACCCTGCGAGATTGATGCTGGGTAACAAGGCAAGTCCCGAAGCTGTGGAGGCAGTTCGTGAACGTTTGGGGTTAAATCAGCCCAAAGTTAAACAGTATTTCAGCTATATGGGAAGGCTGGCCCAGGGTGACCTTGGTGAGTCAATTCGCTACCGTGTCCCGGTTAGTGGACTGATTACTGATGTACT
Organism: Rhodothermales bacterium; assembly: GCA_047614505.1. GTDB lineage: Bacteria > Pseudomonadota > Gammaproteobacteria > Xanthomonadales > SZUA-36 > JABDJL01. The sequence goes on from JBLHGQ010000086.1 coordinate 4,479, forward strand.
TCCGGTCTCTGGTTTCCTTGCGCTTTATGTGATTATCCTGACAATTCCTGCGACTCTCATTTTGGGGGTGACCGCTGCAAGGCGACAAGGGTCATGGCTGGATCAGACTATCCGGGTTTTTTCAGTACTGGGAATGACGATGCCGGTGTTCTGGTTGGCAATCCTGATGCTCAGACTCTTCAGCGTGCAGCTTGGGCTTTTCCCGGTGAGTGGTTACGGGGTCGGCTTTAGTGGCCATTTGCATCACCTTTTTCTGCCAGCTTTCAGTATTTCCATTTACCTTATTCCAGTGTTACTGAGGAATTTACGCGCCGCAATCCTGGAAGAAATGGAAGCCGACTATGTCGTTGCCAGCCGTGCCAAAGGACTGCCAGAGGCTTATATTTTCCGTAGTCACATACTGAAGAATGCTTCACTACCAACTCTGAACCTGTTTGGCGTCATGGTGACCTACCTGATCGGGGGTACGGTGATTGTTGAACTGGTTTACGCCATTCCTGGCCTTGGCACATTGATGTTTAATGCCATTCTTGGGCGTGACTACTCCGTAATTCAGGGGCTGACGCTTTTCTATGCCTTTGCCACAGTGATGATCACGCTATTCACCGATTTGATTTCTTCATTGATCGATCCAAGGGTGGAGCTGTGAATACGGCCACATCTGAATTCAAGATATCTACTGGCCGGCGGATCGCACTACTGCCGGGCACATTAAAAGCCGGAATCGCGATTGTTGCTTTATGGATACTGGTGGCGATTTTTGCACCCTGGCTGGCGCCTGCCGACCCTAATGCAATTGACCTTCACAACGTACTTCAGCCGCCTGGAGCGCAGTGGATACTGGGTACCGACCATGCAGGACGCGACCTGCTTAGCAGGGTGATCTACGCAAGTCGGATTGACCTGTGGATAGGCTTTGCCGGAGTTGTAGCCCCATTGATCATTGGCGTAATTATTGGCCTGTTTGCCGGCTATTTTGGTGGCAGGACTGATGCGGCTTTAATGCGGGTAGTCGATATTACCCTGGCATTTCCCTTTCTGATTCTGGTGCTGGCAATCGTTGCGATATTGGGGCCGGGGGTGGGAAACTTCATTATTGCATTGGCATTGGTTGCCTGGGTGTCCTATGCACGCCTGATTCGCGCTGAGGTCATGGTCATCAAGGAAGCCGAGTACATCCAGGCTGCCCGTACCCTGGGTTACAAGCCCCTGTACATCATTTTCCGGCACGTATTGCCCAATGCGATTTCTCCGGTAGCTGTTTACGCCATGACCGATGCCGTACTGGTGATTCTGGCGGGTGCGAGTCTTGGCTTTATCGGTCTCGGCGTCCAACCACCCACTGCAGAATGGGGGGTCATGATCTCTGATGGCCAGGCCTATGTGATTGAAGCATGGTGGATTTGCGTATTTCCGGGTCTTGCAGCGATTAGCCTGGGTGTCGGCCTTTCTTTGATCGGTGATGGCTTAGCCCGCATGTTGAGGGTTTCAAACTGATGCCTGCAGTAAATCAGGATTTGGCAAAACAGGACAGCCAACAGCTGTTAAGTGTGCGGGATCTGTGTGTCAATTTTGAGTCCGCAGCCGGAAGCACCGAGGCTGTCCGGAATGTTTCTTTTGAAGTGGGCCCGGGAGAGATCGTTGGCATTGTAGGGGAGAGCGGCTCCGGAAAGTCCGTAACCTGCAAAGCCATTCTGGGTTTGCTGCCGACCACTGCTTCTATTTCTGGAAGTGTTTGCTTTCAAAATCAAGAGCTTGTTGGCATGAATGAAGAATCTTTGCGAGACCTGAGGGGGCGCAAGATTTCTATGATATTCCAGAACCCTTCTTCGCACCTTGATCCTTTAATGAGTATCGGCAGGCAGGTTAGTGAACCATTGGTTCACCATGAACAGGTCACTGCGAAAGATGCCAGACAGGCCGCGATATCAAGCCTGCGGGACGTGAAAATGGATCGCCCTGAACAAAGAGCCGAGAACTTTCCACACCAGCTTTCAGGCGGCATGAAGCAGCGCGCCATGATTGCATCTGCAATGGCTTGCCAGCCTCAATTACTGTTGGCAGATGAGCCAACTACCGCACTTGATGTCACGGTTCAGGCCCATATTCTCGAGTTGCTCAAAGAACTGAATACATCCAGAAATCTATCCATGATTTTGGTTTCGCATGACCTGGCCGTCATTGCTCAAATTTGTGACCGGATTGTTGTTATGCGAAATGGTGAAGTGGTTGAGCAGGGAATGACCAGCGATATCATCAGCTCACCAAAGCATGCGTACACTCGGAAACTACTTGATTCCCAGCCTGGTAAGCTGGTCAACGCGCAATACACCGGCGCTCTGCCGGAAAAACCAGATCAGGCGAAAATGCCACTGCTTGAAGTCAATCAGTTGTGCGTCAACTTCGAATTACCCCGTACTGCTTTATTACAGAAAAAAGCAGTTCTAAAGGCCTTGAGTCAAGTTTCAATCAAACTGCATCGAGGTGAATCGCTGGGCATTGTAGGGGAGAGTGGTTCCGGTAAAAGTACCCTGGCGCGCGTCATTATGGGGCTGGTCAATCCGGTTTCAGGTGAAGTTAACTTGAACGGTCATTCGATTCTGACTGACAGAAGTAACGGTCAGGAAGATTTCAGACGCAAGGTTCAAATGGCATTTCAGAACCCCTTTGATTCACTCAACCCCAGGTTGAGTGTTTTTCGCACAATTGCAGAGCCATTGCAGGTGCACAAGTTGGTTGAAAATCACAAAATTAGTGACCGTGTCGATGAGTTGATGGACCTGGTTGAACTGGATGCAAGTTTGTCGAATCGTAAACCCGGACAATTATCGGGTGGGCAGTGCCAGAGAGTTGGTATCGCAAGGGCTCTGGCGATGAACCCTGAAATTCTAATCGCGGATGAGATTACCTCCGCACTGGATGTCACCATTCAGGCGCAGATCATGGACCTACTCAGGCAATTGCGTGAAAAAGCGAAGCTTTCAGTCATATTTATTTCGCACGATTTGGCTTTGGTGCGATCGTTTTGTGATCATGTTGCTGTTTTTCAGTCAGGAAGAGTGGTCGAAGCTGGCTCTATTGAGCAGGTGCTTGGTAATCCACAAAAAGACTACACCCGAACGTTGATTGCCTCTGCCCCGGTACTATAAAAATTGTCCAAGACACTTTAGGCTGGTGTTATGGACCTGAAATCCACTCAAAGTGAAGACCATACAACGGGTCTGAAGCATATTCTGGAACTCGAGGAAGCCGGCGTAAACGTTGCCCGGGGTGGGGGAAGCCTGTTACAGAAAACGGCAGTGATTATTGCTCTTGCTTATGGCCTGCTGGCAATATTTTCTATTGGCAGGTCAAATTCGATTTTGTTTCTCATTCTGCCTGTGGTTATTTTGGCGATAGACTTTTTATCAGGCTTTGTGCACTGGTTCTTTGATACGCAGATTAAGCCATCCGGAACATTTCTGGGGCGAATTGCCATTGATTTTCTCGACCATCATGTTCGTCCGCGCAGAACCGTTGATGTTGGTTTTTTTGCGTCGGCCTCGCGACCAGCCACTATGGTTAGTTTGCCGCTGCTCACTCTTGCACTGGTGCTTCAGGGTAACGTTATTATTTCTTCGGTGCTGCTTTGGATTGGACTGCTCAGTATGCTGGTTCCGCAAACTCACAAACTTGCACACAGACCAGAACCGGGTCATTTGACGAAATACCTGCAGATGGGCCGTTTAATGATTCACCCTGTTTCACATCAAAAACATCATGCTGATAATACAGAATCATTCTGTGTGTTCACCGGTTGGTTGAACCCCGTGCTGGATTCGATACGATTTTGGCGAGGCATGGAACACCTATTCGCAAACATAAAAGGAAAGTAATGCTGATTCGCCAATCATTTTTAAATGGCATGGCTTATATCGCCGCTTTTCTTGGTGTCATTAGTGTTCTGGCCGTTGCGGCTTTTCATTTCCCCCAATACCTGACTACGCCTGCCTTGCGTGATGTTTACGACGAGCAGCACGTGAGGTCAATCCTGTTTTCTGGAATGTTACTGGCAACATTACTGGCTCTTGTTGCATTGTTCTGGTCCTCAAAAAAACGGTTGGCAGTATTGGGTCTTGTTGGGGTTTTACTGGCGTGGATGGCCGGTGGGGCAGATGTTTCTCTGGGAACAGGTGTGCGTGAATCTGATTTTTATATCAGCCTGGACTGGGTGTTACTGGACCTGGTTATTATTGCTACTTTGTTTATCAATCTGGAATTGTTTTTTCGCCTCAAGAAAGATCAAAGAATCCTGCGTCGGGGCTGGCAGGTAGATTTGAGCCACTATGTGGCCAACCACATTTTTAATGGCGGCCTGGTTTTCCTTATGTTCCTGCCATCCCGTATGTTGGAGATGAAGTTTTCTCCACAATCGGTTCAGGACTTCTTTTCAGGTCAGCAATTATTGATTCAAGTCCTGCTGATTATGATATTTACCGACTTCGTTCAGTATTGGGTACATCGGGCTTTCCATCGCATTCCAATACTGTGGCGCTTTCACCAGGTGCATCATTCAGTGGAAAAGATGGACTGGCTGGCGGGTTCGCGATTACATTTTGGAGATATTCTGATAACAAGATCACTGAGTCTGATACCCATGGTCGTTCTGGGGTTTTCAACGGAAGCGATCAACCTCTACCTGCCGATTTTGGCACTGCAATCGGTGTTTATTCACTGCAACCTGGAATTTGAGTTTCCATGGCTGCAAAAAGTTGTCACTACACCCAAGTACCACCACTGGCATCACACGAGCGACCCAGAACATGTGGATCAAAACTTTGCGATTTCCTTACCTTTTCTTGATTTGGTGTTTGGTACCTACTACAGCCCAAAAGGAAAATGGCCGGAAACCTATGGTCTGGCAAACAATAAAATCGAAGGCGGTTATCTGCATCACCTTATGTTGCCATTCAGAACGTCCAAATAACCACGCTGCTGGTCTCATAGGGGTACGATCTAAATGTTTTCCAGTCAACAAACGTTTCCGCGGAAACGTTTCTATCCAGCAATTTCCTACAAAAAATAGTTCGCTAGTCTTACCCCAATACAGATACGAAGTCTGCTTCCGGCCAGGAGCGGACTTTGAACCATCAGGAGTTATTACCCCCCCCCTAAAATTCATGCTGACTGTGGCACTTGACTCTGACCCCGGAGCTTCTTGTTCATTATTTGAACAATTACAATTATCAATTGCATTGATGCAAATACACGGGCATAGTCAGAGCCGTTTTGGGGCTCGGCGTATGTCCGGGTCACCTTTGCCTACTTGCAAACTTCTCAACACACTGATCCTCTCCAGATTTGATCGGTCTCTGTTCCGAACTGCCGGCGCGCATCAACCAGAATGGTTATTTGCAGCAAACCGTGCGTCACGAGATGGGCGGTCAACCAAGGCACAGGAACAGACCCCATGACCTCTGATATATCTCCAGGCTTGATGCGGCAATTTGCCCGCCTCGTCTTCGCAACCATCTTAACCATCGCAGCTTTCAGCTTGCTCATCGCGCCCAGCGCCCAGGCCAAGAAGCCCAGCGCCAAGGTAGCCATTTGTCATCTGCCCCCGCTTAATCCGGACAACTACCAAACCATCGTGGTCAGCGAATCAGCGCTGCCCGATCACTACGGCCATGGGGACCTGGCCGGTCCTTGCGATGATGCCGAAGTCTGCTTGGGCTTCCTTGACCCCCAGGGCCTGTGCGTTGATCGTTGCGTCGGAATGGTTGCAGATCTGTTGACGCGCACCTGTGTTTCTCTTGAGAGCTGCGACAATAGTTTAAACATCTATTACGACCTTCAATCAGAGTTGGCCTGCTACAACGAAGCTAAATTGACATCGGGCGTGCCGCCAGATTGCCAATGCAAGGACGACCTGTGTTACGAGACCGCAACCTGCTGCGCTGACGAACGCATGGTGTGCCCGTTCAATTCCTGGTAACTGTCAAGGTACTTGTTGCCTCGGTGACGAGTTTTTTGGGTCAGAGTAAAGTCCAGATTAAAGTGCCAGAGTAAGTCCAAATCTGACCGCCCATATCGGACACGTAAACGTCCGCTCCTGGCCGAAAGCCTAACTAAATAATCCACCAATTCTTTTAGTTATTAGTATCGTATTTGCATCATATCAGCGAGCATTGACTACCGATTAGTTGGACTTTTCCCGCTCAGCTATCGCCGCATTCATAATTGGTAGCCACGCAACTTCACCTGCCTCAATGTACAGGTCATAAATGGGCTTCGTGTTTGGGTGATTGATAAATTCTACCCATCGGGGATCTGCATAGATATCTTCCCTGACTTTACTGCGTAAGCTGCGAATTAAATTGAAATTCTTCATTTCTGCAGAGGCCGTGATGGTTTCGAAGAAATAATCCAGATCGCCGGCGACTTCCGCTTCTTGTGCTGCTCCCAAATTACCCTCGGACGAAGGAGGACGATGATCCAGAAAATGTTCCTTGTAGATTCGGGTCGCTTCCTCCTGATCGCCTGAGAAGAAGGCGAGATACATATGGTCCTGAGTATCCAAAACATGTGGGTCATTGTGCTGCATGATCGCGTTAGCGGCTTCTTCGATGCGGCCAAGATGTCCATAGCAGAAGTAGAGGCTTCCATAAACACGGTCAAAGCCATTTCTGATGGATTGCTCGTATACTTCCGCAGCCTCTTCAAAGCGCCACAGATGCCTTAAAATATTTCCGACCCCTTCCAATAACGGTGGGTATAAAGGATTAAGTGAGGCGGCAATGCGTTGATGTGGAAGGGCAGATTCGGGCTTTCCTGAGAGTCCAAGCAAAGCTGCGTGAAAATGACGGGCATCTCCACTACCAGGCGCAAGGGAAACAGCACGTTGGCTCATGGCAACAGCTGTTCTGAGATCCCAATCCCGAAAAGCTGCGAAGTACGCCTTAACGGTAAATGCACGGGGATTCTCCGGGTCATATTCCAATGCCCTTTCGACAGCAGCATCCACCCGCCTGTCTTCGGCTTCAATGACGCCAGAATCGTCACTGCCACCTAAAAACAGTGCATGGCCCAGGCCTGCCCATGCGTCCGCATACAAGGGGTCTACATCAATGGCCTGCTGGAACAAGTCAGCTGCGCGATGCATGTTTTCTTCACCGCGATGCTCAAAGTAATACAGCCCCCGCAGATAATGTTCACGAGCCAGCACTTCTCTGGTGGCTACTGGTTTCACAGCAGGGGCTTGCCGCCCAAAAATACCGGACACTTTTTCAATAATGGTATTAGTGACCAGGTCCTGGAACTCAAAATCACTGAGTTCTCCATCAAAAGTTTCCGACCAAAGGCTTTTGCCTGTAGCCACTTCGATCATGCGTACCGCCAGCCGTACATTATCGCCATTGATCTGCAGGTTT
>JBLHGQ010000087.1:0-11778 GCA_047614505.1 Rhodothermales bacterium
GGACCACCTTCAGAAAAGTGGCGTGATTCTGCAAATGTCACACCATGTTTAGCGACACGTTCCGCGACCAGGGCAATTTCCTCATCCGTATCTGCAGCGAAGCGGTTCAGTGCAACTACCGGTATCTTCTTGAAGTTGGCTGCACTCTCAATATGCTTATCGAGGTTTTCCAGCCCGCCCCGCACTGCATCGGTATCGGGTTCTTCCAGGCGGGTCTTGTCTTTGCCACCGTGTAACTTCAGGGCACGGATGGTGGTAACCAACACCAGCGCATCGGGGTCCAGACCGGCAGAACGGCACTTGATATCAAAAAACTTTTCAGCACCCAGGTCGAATCCAAAACCCGCCTCGGTAATTGTCCAGTCCGCAAAATGTTGAGCCATGCGGGTAGCGAATACGGTATTGCAGCCATGAGCAATATTCGCAAACGGACCACCATGTATAAACGCCGGGACACCTTCAACTGTCTGCAGCAAATTGGGATGCACGGCATCACGCAACATGGCCATCATGGCACCTGAGATTTCAAGTGATTTCACATACACCGGCTTTACGTCATATGTAAAACCAAGCAGGATATTATCCAGCCTGTTTTTCAGGTCTTCAAGGCTATTAGCCAGGCACAGGATTGCCATGACTTCTGATGCCGCGGTAATGTCGAAACCATCTTCACGCGGCACGCCCTGCACTTTTCCACCCAGGCCAATGACCATGTTTCTCAGGCTGCGGTCATTCATATCCATACAACGCCGCCACACGATGGTTCGTGGATCAATGTTGAGATCATTGCCGTGGAAAATATGGTTATCCAGCATCGCCGAAATGAGGTTATTGGTAGTGGTGATCGCATGAAAATCACCTGTTAAGTGCAGATTTATTCGATCAGCAGGGACGACTTGAGCATAGCCTCCACCGGTTGCGCCCCCTTTTATACCCATACAAGGACCCAAGGATGGTTCTCGAAGCGCCAGACAAACCGACTCCCCAATGTGCTTCAAACCTTGCGCCAGACCAATTGAGGTTGTTGTCTTGCCTTCGCCGGCCGCTGTAGGCGTGGTTGCCGAGACCAAAACCAGTTTGCCATTTCCAGGTCGTTTTCGTGGCTGCGAGAGTGCATCCAGGCTTACTTTTGTGACCTCATCACCAAAAGGAATCAGATGTTGACGATCAACACCGAGGGCAGCTGCAACTTCTGAAATTGGGCTTACGTCAGCCTGGTGGGCAATATCATGGTCAGACAACATGTCATATATCCTTGTTTTAATAGGTTTTTAAAAAATCTAGCGGGCTATTCTATAATAAAAATTGATAGGGTAAATAATCGATTTCATCCCCTGCTGAAATAACCTCCCCTTCGCGATGTACGCCAAGGCCGTCACCCCAAACAGTTGATAATAAAACACCGCTACTTTGCTGAGGAAAACACTCCAGCCCGATCGCGGAGGATTTTACCCTCAAATACTCTGTTCGGGTGGCTTGCTTGCGACTAAAAAGTGCCGGTTTGCGCAGTGGAATCACTTCTGTGTCGCTAATCCCCTGGCTGGCCATCAGAAACGGTCTGGCGATAATCAGGCAGGTCACCAGCACTGATGAGGGATTGCCTGGCAGACCAAGGAAAGGAACGCCATCTACATTTCCAAATGCAAATGGTTTGCCGGGTTTAATGGAAACCTTCCATAAATCGATACCACCAAGTTCACTTACTACATTCTTGATATGGTCTTCTTCACCGACCGACACTCCGCCAGAGGACACAATGACATCTGCCTGCTGCGCGGCACTGCACAACAGCTCGCGAATGGATTCGGGATCATCCGGTGCAATACCCATGTCCACAACTTCAAAACCCCAGCCCTTCATCAGGCCACAGAGCAAATAACGATTGGAGTTATAGATCTGGCCCGGCATAAGCTGCTCACCGGGCTCTCGTAATTCATCGCCATTTGAAATGACGGCGACCTTGAGTGGTCGGAAGGTTCTTACCGAAGCAATGCCCAGTGACGCAATCAGGCCGATATCCTGTGGACGAATTCTGGAACCCGGGCTAAACACCGCCTGCCCGATGGCAACATCCTGAGCTCGTCGCCTGATGTTCGTGCTCTGATCAGGAAGTGTGTGAATAAATACCTGATTGGCATTTGTTTCACAGTTTTCCTGCATCACAACCGTATCGGCGCCCACAGGTATTTCCGCACCGGTGAATATTCTTGCGGCCGTTCCTGCCAAAAGTGGTGAGGGAGAAACTCCCGCGGGAATTCTCATACTGACCTCGATCGGAACTTCAGCACTGGTCCAGTCAGCATGGCGCAAAGCATAGCCGTCCATTGCGCTGTTATCAGCTGGCGGGACATCAATTCCGGCAACGATATGTTCCGCCAGCACCCTGCCTAAGGTCTGGCTCAGAGCAGTGTCTTCAACCGTTACCAATTCCCTGCTTTGTTTCAGTAATTGCGCAACTGCTTCGTCAACCGATTGCATTTTGCCTATCGTCCAGCACCGGTCTGGCCGACAAAGTTGCATGGTTTATGGGTTGCATTGAGTTGTTCTTCAAGAATACCTGTCCACGCAGTGCGGCAGGCCCCAGTTGAGCCTGGAACACAAAAAATCAGAGTTTTATTGGCCAGACCGGCACATGCACGGGACTGAACAGTAGATGAGCCAATTTCTTCGTATGAAATTTGCCGGAACAGTTCACCAAACCCGGTAACCTCCCGGTCGAATAATGGAATCAATGCCTCTGGTGTTGAATCGCGGTCGGTCATGCCTGTGCCGCCAGTGCAGATAACAACATGAATATCGGGCGCAGCAATCCAGGCTGAGACGGCAGACCGCATGGCATAAATGTCATCTTTGCAGATATGACGCATCACTACTTTATGACCGGCTTTTGTCGCCAATTCTTCTAGCGCATCACCGGAAGTATCATTTTCTGCGGTGCGGGTATCCGAGACCGTCAGTACAACGATATTCAAAGGGATGAAATTCAGAATTTTATGTGCCATTGAGTTGCCTTCATCTGAACCGCCTATCTTCAATCCGCGGCCGTGTCAGAGTCAAGCAGACGTTCTGCCATCTGCAGATCAGCGCGGGTGTTTACATTAAAAAAGGGCGCAACTCGAGCGTTTGGCCATTCGGTCGTGCAATAGGGCAAACGGTCCAGCATATACATCAACCCGCCCTTACCTTCGGTCGTAACGACCGATTTTACATGGGGAAATACGCTTCGATGCCATAGCGAAAATGTCGGTTGTGGTACGAGTTCATAGCAGGCCACGCTAACTGGTTTTTCTGAAGTAATAGCCTCGCTAAACAGTAGTTCAGCGAGATTCAGAGGAATAAAGGGTGCATCGCAGGGCGTGAGCAGCATCCACTCGAGATCACTGCTCTCAAAAACATTGCGCATTGCCGAATACAGTCCTGTCAGCGGTCCACGGTGCCTTTTCACTGCATCTTCGACAATATCCAGACCCAATGTATCGATTTCCGACTCCGCATCCTGGGTGCTGACCAACAGGGGACTGACCTGCGATTTCAGCCGGGCAATAACATGATGGATCATGGGCTGATCACCCAGTTGAATCATGGCTTTGCTGCCCGGGCCAAGCCGGCTTGACTGTCCTCCGGCAAGAATGACACCTGCGATTTGTGAAGTGGCGTGGCTCATATGAATTATTATGACATTGTATTTACAAGCCGTGCCAAGGAACCGCAATGAAAATCATAAAAACTGAAATCCAATGGGGCCGACTTGCGATTGAAGCTGCTGTCATCATTCTTAGCATACTGCTGGCGTTTGCCATTGATGCATGGTGGGACCAGAATCAGCAACAGAAATTGGCGGCGGAACAACTTGTGCGTGTAAAGGCAGAGCTTGAATCAAATGCTGAAATCATTGAGTTCAAGTTAAAAACATTAACTACCGCTGTTCATGCAACTTCAAAATTTCAAAGCTGGATGGGGCCTGAGCCAGAAAATATATCCTTAGAAGTATTTTCCGAGCAGTGGGTGGACATGGTATCTATTGGCTTCTTCACCTTGCTGCAAAGTGCAGGTTCCGAATTCATGGCCACTGGTCTGGTAGCAGAAGAAACTCATGCAGGCATTCGTGTGGGATTGTCTGAATGGTTCAACGATGGAAATGATCTCGAGCAACAATACGCAATGCTTCGTGAGGCCCATACCAACTTTATGGATCACTTGAATAAAACAACTCCAATAATGCACGTTACTGCAACGAATCCCGTCATGTCAGCCGACATTCAATCCAAGTTTCCATTTGATCCGAACCTCATACTTACCGACCCAGTGACAGAAAACCTGCTTGGGCAATATCTGATACGTATGGAGTTTTTCAGAAATGAAGGTAAATTCTTCCTCGAGAAGCAATCCGAATTGATCAAATTGGTTGATTCCGAAATTTTGAACTAGAGTTATTGATCTGAATCGCTCAATCGCTGGAAATATCCTTCATCGCAGCACGAACCGGGTCGTCAACGCCTTGGCCACCGGATGAGATGTAATCCCAAAACAATTTTCGCATGGACGGCGCCCAAAACCGGGTGATGTGATCGCCTACGCGGAAAACCTGGTCGTCGTGATAACTGAAATTGACCGAGATCTGGTTTGCCATTTTTCTTAAGTGTTCTAATTCAGTGTCAGCCATAACGTCATTTTTCCGGTAAGACGAACAGGGGATTGAATAGTAATCGCTGTCGGCTGGAATTTCAGCAATGATTCAAACTATCAGGCACTTATTTTCCTATATATTTTTTACGGGAATAAAGACCAAACCCAAACACCGATAAAGGTGCCAAAGGAATTTCCAATGGTCCCTGCAATAATTCCGGGCGTCATCAAATTTGGCCAACCTTTAGCGGAGGCAATTGCTGTTGCAGAAGTGACTCCACCTACGCAAGCGGTTGAGCCAATAATAATTTCTGAAATATCAAGTTTTGCCCATTTCCCCAAACCCAGAATGATAATCAAATGCACAATCAGCATGACACTGGCAAACAGAAACAAAAGCGGGCCAATTTCAAATAAAACCCAAATATCTGCCGAAGCAGCAAGTGCCGCCAGAAAAATAAATATCAGAAAAATCCCAGCTTCAAAATCACCCGAGAGCCGTTTAATAAACGCCGGGGCAAGGTTGGCCAAAGCCAAGGCATAGGCTGTCGTGAACAAAATCGCTAAATTCGGTTTTCCTATTAAATCCGCGGAAAGCATTCCTAAGGCCGCCATAGCAAAAGCTGCGGCCAGCGCCATGGCCAGGCCAACCAGATCCACGTTTTTCATCCGGTATATGGAGTCATCCATATGGATAGCGCTGGCATCTCCGCCAGCAGCATGTTTATTCTCAAAATATTTGGAAACAAGCGTAATGCCCGGTAAGGCGATCAAAAACAAAGTAACAAGATTGGTGGCAATGTTATCTGCGCCAATGGCAGCAATATACGGCCCACCCTGTTGAAAATCGATCGTTGCTGCGACCGCGGCAAAATTTGCTCCGCCGCCGATATAAGTAGCACTGAACATTCCGGCCATTGGGGCGGTCAACTCGCCCAAGGGCACCAGATATACAGCAACCAGAGTGCCTGCCAGAATACCAATAATCCCAAATCCAAAGGCAAGAAGTGTCGGGCCCGCTTCTTTAAGGGCCTTTCTTAAATCTGCCCGAAAAAGCAGCAAAGGAAGAGCAACAGGAAGCAACATTTCCCAAATGAGGTGGTAAGTTGGCGCATCAGTCGGGATGATTTTGAGGTTTGCCAATATCATCGCGGCAGTCATCGTAATCAGGATGCCCGTTGCTCGACGGCCCCAACGGGTCTTTCGCTCAGCCCAAAAGCCGAAAGCAACGCAGCCAAGTAAAACGCCCAAAAGAGCAAAGTCTGCCTCGGCGGATATGAGTGGGAAATTCATAGATTAAGGCCTCATTGTGACTTACAAATCAGTCCGGTACTCCTCGAACCCGGGGATTTCATTGTCAGTACACGACCAGCCTGTACGGGAACCACAAAAAATACTCGCCTGGGGTTGCATGGACGGCTCATCATCCAACGAACCTGCGGGGATAAAAACCGTTCCGGAGGCCTCGTCAAAACGGGGCATGCGGCTGCCACATACCTTGCAGAAACTGTTTTTGAACCGCTGCGCCCCGGGCGGCATATAGCTGGAAAGAAGCTCTTCACCCGCCAGCCATGTGAGCTGGCCTTCGACAAACAGATTGCTGGCATGACCGGTGCCGGTCACCTTGCGACAACGGCTGCAGTGGCAATGGTAGAAGCGTTTCTCCTCTCCTGTGACGGAATATTTCACAGCACCGCAAAGGCAACTACCCGTTAATGTATTGTTGCTCATGGTTTGTATTTCACTCTGATCCTATGTCCGATCGCCCGTTCTTACGGCTTCCACGTTCCAGGGATTCGATAAGAGGCCCAAGATGTTGCTGGTAATTTTTCCAGCGCCCGATTGAACTTTGGAAAATGGGCTGGCGAACCTGCTGTTCGCTGGGCGTTTTGACCCTGCGATTTGTTTTGTGAAACGCCAGACAGTTTTCGTGAAAAGGAAGCTCACAATGATCGAGCAGTTTTCGGACCTCGTTTTCAGTATCGGTAATTAACTTTTCATAACTAAGCCGGTACATACGACCGGGGACAAGCTCTTCCCACCAATCCATCAGATCCTGGTAAAGCGAGTAATAATCACCCAAGGTAGACAGGTTCCAGGCATAGGTATGCTCCCGGCCAAAGAGATTTTGGTAAATTGACGTGCACAGGTCCAGTGGATCACGCTCGCAAAGGATAATTTTTGCATGTGGCATCGCGGCGGCTATCAAACCAACCCGCAAGTAATTGCTGGGCAATTTATCAATGACCTTTTCAGCAGAACCAGCATTGAACCTGAGCTTCTTGATATAGGCCTGGCTAACTTCGCGTATAAGCTCAGGAGAAACCGTTCCAGCATTCAGCGGAAAAGACTGGCCGGTAACACCCTCGACTGCACGGTCAAAATAATGCATGTACTCAACCTCACCGGCACCAAAGGCCAGTGGGTGGGAGGCGAGAATTTGTTCTACCAGGCTGGTTCCGGATCTGGGCATGCCCAAAACAAACACCGGACTTGAATCGTCTACTGTAAAATCTTCGCAAAGCTTCAAAAACGAGTGATTAAACTCGGTTTTAAATGCCGCAAATTCGGCGCTTTGTTGCTCAATGGAAAAACCAAAAAGTTTGTTTTGTAAGTAATGAGCTTTTTGAAGAAAACCGAACGACTTGTCATATTGCTTCAGGTCATCGAAAACTTTTCCCAGCGCGTATCCAAGAAGCAACTGTTCATAGTCCGGTAACGCCGCTGACTCAAACTCAGCTTCCATCCATCGGATGTTGTCGTTATATTCAGTCTGTTTCTGCAAAAAAGCCAGACTCCGGTGAGCGTTTACATTATCGGGTGCCAATTCGATTGACTTACTCAGACACTCAAACGCCGCTTGTTTATTCCCTCGAGCCTGCTCAAGCATACCCATTCTGGCATGGGAAATAGGATGATCCGGCTCCAGTCGCATAGCGTTTTGGAATGATTCAAATGCCATGTCCAGTTCACCCCGGTCAGTCAATATCAGGCCGAGGGTAGAATGTGCGATGACATTACCGGGCTCTGCGGCCACAACTTTATTCAGGCTGGTCTGAGCGTCCTCCAGCAAGCCTTCTTCATGTTGAATCATGCCAAGGCTGAGCGCACTTTCGATAATGTCCGGTCGAATTTCTACACTCTTGAGGATTAGTTCGATTGCCAGATCATTACGACCATGGCTGCGATACATCATGCCCAGGGAGTAATTAGCATCATACTGATTTGGATCGCGAGCCAGAATATTTTGATAAATCGCGGCAGCCTGTTGGGGCTGATTATTTCTCAAATAGCCCAGAGCCTGGTTAAGTTCATTGTCGAATTTCAAAATTTCATTCATGGCGTTGTTTAAGCCAGCCTTTTCAGCGCGGTAAACATATTATGCCTGCCCACGTCTTCTCGATGGGTAAGAATCTCGCCTCCCAGCCCTAATCAACAGGATCAGAGTAAAGTGCCAGAACAAATTAATGTGGAATATGACTCTGACCACTAGATTCAGTGAAGTTCGCTGATTTTTCCAAGAATTAAATGGCGCGCCCGGAGAGATTCGAACTCCCGACCACCTGGTTCGAAGCCAGGTACTCTATCCAGCTGAGCTACGGGCGCATTAAATATTTGGGGTCAGAATAAAAAACTTCATTGGCAATGAATGTTACCCCATCACTGCACAAGAGCGCGATTGAAATCCAGATCCAGTTCAAGTCGTGTTGCGTCTTCCTGGGACACTTGCAGGCTTTCTTTTAGTCTGTCCAGAAGCGAAATATGACCCTTGGTAATCTCGCCATAAGCCAATGTTTCTTCCACGGCTGCGCTGTACATCTGCAGACTGCGTGTATCGGCATAATCGACATTGTTAATGTCCGTACTCACCATGCTCGAAGAAAATCTATCTGCCCAGCTTTGTAAGGGTGTGAGGAACAGGGTCAGTAACGCTGAAGCGGCAAAACCAATGAGCCCACCGATCTGACTCGACACCAAAGTATCGGCTCCTTCAGAAATCACATAAAACAAGGCAACAAATATGCCCGCACGGACACTGTTCTTGACCGTCGATTTTAGCCGAATTTCGATATCCAGCATCTGCAGTTTTAATATTCCATACGCTATTATGGGTATGTATATGAGCGTGGGGCCAACGTAGAGCTGGTCGATAAGGTTAGGCGCTTTCTCAACCCAGCCGGTGACCACAGATAGTAATACCACGGCCCAGGCTAAATCACGAAAACCGAATGCAAGTACGAAAGCGAGCGCTTTTTCCTTTGCCAACTTTGTCTTCGCCATTTTCACTCCAGCCAATGAAATAACAAAGATAGCGATAAACATGACGACCATCGCCTTGTACAGCAGCATATCAATTTTCATATCGGATTCAGCAATCTCTGAATTAAGCCCCGAATGAACCCACATGAACAAGGAAGTCACCAAAAACCCAATGATATAAAGCGTATATCGCCCTTTAGGCGTCGTCAGTGGTTTCAGAAATTTAATGGGCAATGCATAAGCCACGAAAATGGGATACAAAACCAGTAAAAGAAAATCACCCAGATGATGAATCATGTTCAAAACATATTGCGTGTCTTGCGGTATGTTGAAATTAAATAACAGTGGAAGACCTGAAGAGCTGGTTAGTACGGTTACTACTTCGATCAACAGCAAAACAATAAATCGTCTCGTGACCGTGGTCGGGGTTGCCTTTTTCCACAGGAAATAAGCAAATAGTAAGGACACCAACGCTGCGGCAATGGAAGTAAATCCCCAGGGATTAAGTTCAGAAAAACTCATGATGCTCCTGCCACTTCTTGCTCTTTTGTGTCCACATCTTGTTTATAGCATATCACTGCTGATTCCTGTCGCAAGACGGTTACCCCAGCCTCTCCGGCCCCGTATAAACATTGTGCCGGCCCGGCCGTGCAAACCCTACTAACGTAATCCCGCAGTGCATTGCAAAATCCACTGCCAGAGTGGTCGGTGCGGACACTGCCGCCAGTAACTGGATACCCACAGCGGCAGCTTTGAACACCATTTCGTAACTGGCACGGCTGGAAACCACCAGGAATCCTTTTTGTGGTCTGAATTCATTGCGCTTGAGGTAACCAATCAACTTGTCCAATGCGTTGTGTCGGCCCACGTCTTCTCGAAGAGTAATAATCTCACCTTCCAACCCGCACCATGCAGCGCAATGAGTGGCACCGGTCAAGGAGGCTAACGGCTGCTGAGTTGGCATTGCCTGCAAGGCTTTTTGGAGTATTTCGGGAGATACTTTCAGGCCCTCGCCAACTGGCTCCGGATAACGCATAGCCTGTTCCAAAGTCTCAGCACCACATAAACCACAACCCGTTCGCCCGGTCAGGTTACGTCGTTGAGTGCTAAGGCGATCGTAACAGTGCTCAGAAACCGTCATCGCGACTTCAAGGCCCTGCTCGCGTGGAATGACACGGGTCGATATCAAATCAGATACCTCGTCGATAATGCCTTCAGTCAGGCTAAAGCCCAGGGCAAAATCTTCAAGGTCGGAGGGGGTCGCCATCATTACGACATGTGACAGCCGGTTATAGGTCATTGCCACCGGCAACTCGGTGGCAATGTGATCTTCTTTGCCTTGTTGCTCACCCTCACACCATTTGGCGACGGGTACGACTCGGGAATTACTCATGGACCGGCTTGATTGTCCTGATTCAGACCCTTTCCCGTTTAGTCCGGGCGTGGGCCAGAAATTCTTCCTGTTTCTCGGTGAAGGCACCGTAATCTTTCTGCCATTCAGATGGCTGGGTGACCTTGGTGCACTCAACGGCGGTAACCTTGTACTCAGGACAATTGGTAGCCCAATCTGAATTCTCCGTGGTCACCACGTTCGCACCGGTCAATGGAAAGTGAAATGTTGTGTAGACCACACCCGGTTGTACCCGGTCAGTGATCACCGCATGCAGTACCGTATCACCTGCCCTGCTGGCCACACCTACCCAGTCACCTTCATTAATGCCACGATGTTCAGCATCAAAAGGATGAATTTCGAGCAAATCCTGATCCGCCCAAAGTGAATTGTGGGTTCTGCGGGTTTGAGCACCAACGTTATATTGCGAAAGGATTCTTCCGGTGGTTAATAACAAGGGGTACTTACGGGTGGTGCGTTCATCGGTCGGAACAAATCCGGTAATGGCAAAATAACCCTTTCCACGAACGAACTCATCAACGTGCATGGTCGGCGTACCGTCTGGTGCCTCTTCATTACATGGCCACTGAATGCTACCCAGACGATCAATTTTCTCGTAACTCACGCCGGTAAATGTTGGTGTCAACCGGGCAATCTCATCCATGATTTCTGATGGATGCTTATAATTCATCGGGTAGCCCATTTCGTTGGACAACAACATGGTGACTTCCCAGTCCTGATATTGGGCCAGAGGCTCTATAACCTGTCGTACCGGCGAAATCCTTCGTTCTGCATTTGTGAATGTACCGTTCTTTTCAAGGAAGGAAGAACCCGGCAAAAACACATGCGCAAAACGTGCAGTTTCATTCAGGAAAATATCCTGAACGATAATGCACTTCATGGCTTTCAAAGCACTTTCTACGTGATGGGTGTTCGGGTCTGACTGGGCCACATCCTCACCCTGGCAATATAGGCCCATAAAGTGCCCGGATATCGCACCATCAAACATATTAGGAATACGCAGGCCCGGTTCGGCTTTTAATTGAACATTCCACTCCTGCTCAAAAAGGTTTCGCACACCCGGGTCAGAAACATGCCGGTAACCAGGCAGTTCGTGCGGGAAAGAGCCCATATCACATGAACCCTGAACATTGTTCTGGCCCCGTAATGGGCTCACACCAACACCCTCGCGACCGAGATTGCCGGTCAACATCGCCAGATTAGCAATGCCCATGACCATGGTAGAACCCTGTGTATGCTCACTAACCCCAAGACCATAATAAATTGCGCCATTTCGTCCGCCCGCAAAAAGGCGGGCTGCGGCACGTAGTTCTTGAGCCGGAATACCGGTGGCACTTTCAAGCGCTTCAGGAGAGTTTTCCTCAAGGCTGATAAAGGAGCACCATTTCTCATATGCTGGAATTTCACAGCGCTCGCTTATATATTCATGATCCTGCAAGACTTCCGTCACAATTACGTGAGCCATGGCATTTACAAAAGCG
>JBLHGQ010000088.1:0-11748 GCA_047614505.1 Rhodothermales bacterium
ACCACCCCGATTGTAATTTTTGGCTTGTATATCGTTGGCATGCTGATGGCAATCTGGACCACCGTTCATTTTGACAATGACCTTTATACCTTTACCGAGGCAGTCCAACTACTTGCCGAGCAACCTGAGTCTAAGCGCGCGATCGTTTTCTACAACGCGACCTTATTCAGTCCATGGCTATTTACTTTGGTGCTCTCAATTGTGGTGTTCTTCTATCTGCTTGGATCACTGTATGACGATCGTAAAGATCGCAGTATCCTGTTCTGGAAATCATTACCAGCATCAGACACTCTGACTCTGCTTTCCAAGTTACTTACTGCAATGTTTTTAGCGCCGCTGACATTCTTTACGATCTTTATACTGTCGCAATTGGCCATGGGGCTGATCGGCTCAATTATGGTTCTGTCGGTAGGGGAGAATCCATGGACGCTATTTTTCAGCGTATTCAATCCGGTTAAAGCATGGGGTTTCACATTGCTTACTTATCTTGCCATGTCATTCTGGGCACTGCCCTTATATGGCTGGTTGATGCTGGTATCTTCATTTGCTCCACGTGTGCCGCTGCTGTTTGCAATCTTGCCACCGGTCGTGCTTGCGGTACTCCAGATTTGGATCAAATTTCTTGAGACATTCACGTTCAAAGGCAACCTGTTCGGCATTATAGGACAGTGGTATTCCAACAGCCCGATGATCATGTATCTCGATGAGCGAAACAATAATATTGTCGCGGGGCTGGGCATTCCGATATTTGATGATTTCGACCATGCAATGACGGTCGCCAATATATTTGATCGCTTATTTTCGCTTCAAATGTTGGCCGGCGCTGGTATCGCAGTAGTCTGTCTGGCAGGCGCACTGTGGATGCGCCACCGGGCAACCGATAACTAGTTTTCAATACTCTCCCAAAGAGCATTCAAACCCGGCCTCGTGCCGGGTTTTTTCAAGAATTTGAATAATTCTAAGGTTTGAATTCGCCTATAAGCGATTATGAGCTAGTATCCGTATGTAAAAACGGCCTATGATAAAAACAGGCTGACATTTGAGTAGTCAACCATAAGGAGAATCAAAATGAGCGCAATACTCGGAAGTGCAAGACAGTTTTTTGACGCGTGCGAGACAGGAAAAGGGTGGGATACCTGCAAAGCATTTTGTAATTCCGACGCGACATTTTCAGCGCAAGCAGGTGCCTTAGCTGAGGTGAGCACGCTAGAGGGTTATTGTGAGTGGATGAAGGGCCTGTTAACGCCAATCCCCGATGGACATTATGAGTTGAAGTTTTTCTCTGCTGATGAGGCGGACAAGTCTGTAGCAGCATTTGCCGTATTTCATGGCACACAAACTGGACCAGGGGGTCCGGTACCTCCAACTGGAAAGGTGATTGCTGCTGACTACGTTTACCATATGGAATTTGACGGTGGACGCGTAAGCCACATGACCAAAATTTGGAATGACTCTATTAGTATGCAGCAATTGGGTTGGGGTTGAAGTAATTTAACCGAGATCCTGTTATTGACCGAAAGCGGATTTTTATTACAAAATAAATTGTGGGTTTTCAATACTTTGGGCGAGGATCGTGAGAACGAATTTAAACTGACTCTTCCCTCTGCCATTCAAGAGTATGAGGATCGTGATGCGCAACGTTGCACTAAATGGCAAAAGACGTTTTCTCATTTTTGCAGATGACTAAATTAAAAGAAACCTCACGCAATATTGGCAAAAGCAAACGAAGCGGGTGTCTCATAACTGCTGTATTGCTCTTTTTTATCATAGTCTCAGGGATTTACTTCCTGACTGCCGAGGTACGGGTGGCCAAACGCCTGGAACAAGTTTTGATTGATAAATTTGGCCCGGCGGATCTGTACACTCCGCCCATCGACGGTGTCATCCCGGCACAACGGCTTGAAGCGTTTATTGGTGTGCGCGAAGCTGTGCAACCTAACTGCCTTGCCATTCAGTCGACCCTGAGTAGCATAATTGATTTTGAAAACCTCGAAACAGATCCGGAATTATCTGCAAGTGACGCGACTTCCATGGGCATGGATAGTTTCAAAAGCATGTTCAGTGCCGGACCCAGAATGCTGGAGTTTTCTGAAACTCGCAATTCGGCGCTCCTGGCCGAAAATATGGGTCTGGGGGAATACATGCACATCTACTTGACTGCTTACGGCGTGCAACTTGCTGGTGAGTCAGAGTCACTGTATTCAGCAATGGAAGAAGCATATATTAGCCCGAGAACCCGCAAAGAATACGCAGAAATACTAAGTAAGCAATTAGCCGCACTCGAAGCTGCGAGCCCGCAACCGACCTACCCTGAATTGGCAGTGCAACTGCGGTTGGAAATTGATGCCTTGAATAGCGGTGCTCAATTGTCACCCTGGCCTAATGGACCGGTTGACTCTGCTCGTGAGTCTCTCGCTCCCTACCAGCAGAAAATTTCGAACCTGTATTGCACCGGCATCGCCAGTATAGAGCTCCTGCAGAAAAACCGGGGCTTGCAGTTCGGAAATTGATCAATAAGGTATCTGAGCTAAGGTAGCCTGGGACAGATTAAACAATTCGCTTTGTGGCCCAAGCTCCTACACTCGTTGTAACATGCACAATTCCAATCCTGGACTGACCGATAAGAATTCTGGCCTACAACCTTCTTATTCACATTGCGATTGTCAGCTTAACGTTGGCTGCACCTGCGCACGCTGACGAATCCAAAACCCTCAATCTATACAACTGGGCCGATTATGTTCCCCAGTCACTGCTGGAAGGTTTTGAGAACGAATACGGCGTTAGGGTCATTTACAACATGTACGAATCCGATAATATGCTCGGTGCCAAATTGCTCGCCGGGCGCTCAGGCTATGATCTGGTCGGGATCGCGGACCCGGATATTCAACGGTTTTTGCCTATTGGCGTTTTTGGGCCATTGGACAAGAATAAACTATCTAACTGGACAAACCTGGACTCGGAACTGATGGCACGCCTGGCCTTTTCCGACCCGGACAACCGCCACTCTGTGCCTTATTTCTGGGGCAGCAGTGGCTTCGCCTACAATGTGGACATGATCGAAGAGCGCCTGCCCAATGCACCGGTTGGCAGCTCTGCCATGCTTTATGATCCTGAGGTCATCAAACATTTCGCAGATTGTGGCGTGTCTTTCCTTGATGATGCGGGCACCGTGGTTCGACAGGTTTTAAGGTATCTGGGATACCACATCGATGAGACCGGTGAGGAGGCATTCGCTGCAGTCGAACAGACCCTAAAGAGTGTTCGTCCTTATATCCGGTATTTTGAGAGCAATCGCGTAGCCATTGATCTTCCTGCGGGCGAAGTATGCGTGGCGATGACCTGGAACGGGGACTTTGCCTACGGTCTTAAACGGGTCGAAGAAGAAAACCTTGAAATCAATCTCGCATATACCGTGCCCAGCGAGGGTACCAATTTATGGATGGACACCTGGACCATTGTCTCTGATGCCCCCAATCCCGACCTTGCTCACCTGTTCCTCGACTACCTCCTGCGCCCTGAGGTTATGGCTGAGGTTTCCAATGATCAAAGATACCCGAATGCCAACCGTGCTTCCTGGCCATTTCTGATTCCTCAAGTCAGTGAAGACCCTGCCGTGCTTCATCCACCGGAAATGATGCAAAGGGTATTCCAGCGCAAGGCTCACACATTGAAAGATCAACGTCGCGTAAATCGATTATTTGCACGGTTCAAGGCAGGATTTGAATGAAACCATTTATCCAAATTGAAGCAATCTCAAAGCATTTCGACGAGTTTGTGGCAGTCGATGAAGTCGACCTTGAAATTCGCGAAGGCGAATTCTTTTCCATCCTGGGCGGTTCGGGCTGCGGCAAAACCACCCTGCTGCGTATGTTGGCCGGTTTTGTGCAGCCCACCAATGGCCGGATTCTCATCGACGGCGAAGACATGACCGCCATCCCCGCGCACCGGCGCCCGGTGAACATGATGTTTCAATCCTATGCGCTGTTCCCGCACATGACGGTAGCAAACAACATCGCTTACGGCCTGAAGCAGGACAACTTGGATAAGACTGAGATCAATGAACGCGTTGAAAAAGTGCTGGAACTGGTTCAAATGAGCGAGTTAAGTGCCCGTAAACCTCGCCAGCTTTCCGGCGGCCAAAGCCAGAGGGTGGCTCTGGCGCGCGCTCTTGTAAAACGACCCAAAGTATTGCTTCTGGATGAGCCGCTCGCTGCTCTGGACAAAAAGCTTCGCGAAAACACACAGTTTGAGCTGGCTAATATTCAGCACCAAACAGGCATTACTTTTGTGCTGGTCACTCATGACCAGGAAGAAGCCATGATGCTGTCTTCGAGAATTGCTGTGATGAATCAAGGGAGCTTTACCCAGATTGGCACACCCAGCGAGATTTATGAGTACCCCCAAAACCGCTTCACAGCAGACTTTATTGGCACCATTAACAGCTTCGAAGGCCAGGTAAAGGAAATCAATAATGAACTGATGACCGTCAGGGTTGCTTCATTGGATCAGGACCTTATGGCCCCGGTGCGGCCCGGAATTAGCACAGGCGATACGGTTTGGCTGGCAGTTCGGCCAGAGAAAATCTGGATTTCACGTGAAAGGCCCGATCCTGAGAGTAAAACCATATTGACCGGGACCGTTGACGATCAGGGCTACTTTGGAAACCTTTCTCTTTATCGGGTCAAGTTAGATAGCGGAGAGCTAGTCCAGGTCAGTGCGCAAAACCGGGTTCGCACCGCTGAGCGTAGCATCGACTGGAATGATGCTGTCTATATTCACTGGGACACAACAAGTACGGTGGTGCTTGAGGAATGACCCCCAACAAAGTCATGAGACTTAGCATCAAAGACTGGATTGCCGGGCGCTTCTCAACCCGGGGCGTGAACCGGACTTTGCTCGGCCTGCCCTACCTGTGGCTGTTGCTGTTTTTTCTGGCCCCATTCGCTTTTGTTGTGAAAATCAGCTTGTCAGAGATCGTCCTTGCTGCGCCGCCGTATATGCCATGGTTCAACTGGGCCGAAGACGCTGCCAGCTGGATTAATATCACTTTTGAGAATTACATGTTCGTGTTCCAGGACCGTCTTTACCTGTTTACTTACTGGAACTCCGTCAAGACCGCTGCAATATCAACCGTTCTGGTGCTAGGCATTGGATACCCGATGGCCTATGCAATTGCCCGGGCTCCTCGCGATAAGCAGGGCTTGTTGCTGATGCTGGTCATCATCCCGTTCTGGACCTCATTCCTGTTGCGCATTTATGCCCTCACCGGGCTTTTGAATACCCATGGTTTGGTCAACAAGGCCTTAATGGCGCTCGGTGTCATCGATGATCCTCTGCGCATGATGTACACAGATTTTGCGATCTACACCGGCATTGTCTACAGCTATTTGCCATTTATGATCCTGCCGCTGTATGCAACGCTGGAAAAACTTGATGTCAGCCTGCTCGATGCCGCCTCAGACCTGGGTGCCGGGCCGATCCGGTCGTTTATTGATATCACCCTGCCCTTGTCTTTGCCCGGGATTATCGCCGGTTGCATGCTGGTGTTTATTCCGGCGATGGGCGAGTTTGTCATTCCCAGCCTGCTGGGCGGGGCGGAAAGCCCAATGATTGGCCGTGTGCTATACGAGGAATTCTTTATTAACCGCGATTGGCCATTATCCAGTGCGATTGCCGTGGTGCTTTTAGTGTTATTGCTATTGCCGATCGCCATACTGCGCCGTTACCAGGACAAGGAAATGACCTCATGAAGAAATGGTCGTTTCTGGCGTGGGTGTTGGTTTTCGGTTATGCCATTTTGTATATCCCGATCTTTACCATCATCGCCTATTCATTTAACGATTCGTCATTGGCCAGTCACTGGGACGGTGTTTCTTTGCGCTGGTACCGGCAAATGTTTGAGGATCGCCAAATCAGAGAGTCTCTGTTTCTCAGCATTCGTATTGCCCTGGTCAGCGCTACTTTTGCGACCGTTTTGGGAACCTGTGCCGGACTGGCACTGGCACGTCTTCGCAAGTTCCGGGGCCGCCAGTTGTTCAGCGGCATGATCGCGGCACCACTGGTTATGCCGGAAGTGATCACCGGGCTTTCATTGCTGGTCCTGTTTATTGCTATGCAGGAATTAATCGGCTGGCCCGATGGGCGTGGCGCAACCACGATTACTATTGCCCATATCACCTTCAGCATGGCATTCGTGGCAGTCATCATTCAGGGGCGGCTGGCCGGTCAGGACGAAAGTCTGGAGGAAGCCGCCCAGGATCTGGGTGCCCGTCCGCTTAATGTGCTTTTGGACATTACCGTGCCATTGCTCGCACCAGCGATGCTGGCAGGCTGGTTGTTGGCTTTCACGCTGAGCTTCGACGATCTGGTCATTTCCAGCTTCGTCACCGGCCCGGGTGCAAATACCCTGCCAATTTATATCTATTCCCAGGTCAAATTGGGCGTGCAGCCAGATATCAATGCACTTGCCACAATCATTATTGCAGTAGTGGCCCTTGGTGTGGTCCTGTCGATGTTTTTGATGCGCTGGCAAAATAAACGTGCAGTTTAAGAGCGAGCAACACCGATGGAAAAAACATTGCTTTCTACCGCTTTGCCATTGCCTGCGAAATCATGTGGCTGACGATAAGCCAACGCTCATCGCGCTTTTGATAAACCCTCAAGTGGTTGATGTGTCGATCAGGCATCATTTCCCCGGAAGAAGTCTTCTGTCCTGAACGGACCAGTTTGCTCCGAACTATTGCAACATCCGATGAGAGAAACGTCACGTCGTTGTATTCGTTTCCGGCAGAGTCGCCCGACATCACGAATCCTAGACCAAAAATAAACGACAATCCTTTGCGTAAAGCAGCTTTACCTTCGAATCGATCACCGAATGCATTTGTCCAGTCCGCGTCATCTGCGTAATCCTGAACAGCCAGGTCAGCGTCAGCTTCAACCCAGCCTCGATTCCAGGATTCAAACGTTGCAAGAATCTTTGCTTCGTCTGCATCCGACTGCGCCAGGCTATTTGGGGACCAAAGAGCGGTAATTAACAAGAAAAGTATAAGGTACTTCACAAAAACCTCCTCCAACAGTTCAAGTAATTACGACTTAATTCCGCCTTTGGTGAGGTTTAGAGGATCGAGCAGGCGGTCAAGTTCTTTGTCTGAAAGCCCGGTCATTTCACGCGCCACGTCTTTGACTGCCCGCCCTTCCTTGTATGCTTTTTTGGCGATAGCCGCGCCCTGGTCATAGCCGATCACTGAATTAAGCGCGGTGACGAGTATCGGGTTACGCTCCAAAGCATCATCAATGCGACCTGTGTTGACGGTAAATCCTGCGATGGCTGAATCAGCCAGCAGTCGACTGGCATTGCTGAGCAATTCGAGACTTTGCAAAAGGTTATGCGCAATCATTGGCAACATCACATTGAGCTGAAAATTGCCTGACATCCCACCCACTGTAATGGCTGCATCGTTGCCAACTACTTGTGCACAAACCATGCAGACCGCTTCCGGGATCACCGGGTTAACTTTGCCGGGCATGATGGATGAACCCGGCTGCAATGCCGGCAATGAGATTTCGCCAATTCCAGCCAGTGGCCCTGAATTCATCAATCGTAGGTCATTGGAAATTTTCATCAGGCTACAAGCCAACGTTTTAAGCTGCCCGGATAACTCAACTGCTGCATCCTGCGCACCAATACCCTCAAATAAATCTTCCGCGGACTTGAACTTAATTCCCGTGAGTTCAGCAAGCGCCGCACTCACGGCGGGGCCAAAATCCTCATGTGCATTGATACCCGTACCCACCGCAGTTCCGCCTTGCGGCAGTTTCCGCATCCGCTTAAGTGCGCTTTTGATGCGCTTGATATTTGAAGATATCTGTGATGACCACGAACCCAGCTCTTGACCAAAGGTTACCGGCATAGCATCCATCAGATGAGTCCGCCCGGTTTTTACAGTTTCAGAAAGGGTCTCAGCCTTGGTATCCAATACTTCACGCAGGTGCTTTAGAGCCGGCAACAATTCTTCGGTAGCAACCAGACAGGCGGCAACCTGAATCGAAGTAGGTATGACATCATTGCTGCTCTGACACATATTAACGTCATCATTGGGGTGAATCTGCACTCCACCCTGCTGGTTCACAAGGTGAGCAATCACCTCGTTGGCATTCATATTTGAGCTCGTTCCCGAACCGGTCTGAAACACATCAATCGGGAAGTGATCATCCACTTCTCCATTCGCCACCTGAGCGGCTGCAATAATGATTTCCGCAGCCTTTTCACTATCCAGTAGACCCAGATCAAGATTCACCGCAGCCGCTGCGCCTTTGATCAGGCCAATTGAACGGATAAATGCCCGTGGCATCGTCAAACCACTGATGGGAAAATTATTGACTGCCCGCTGCGTTTGCGCACCCCAAAGTGCATTGGCGGGCACTTCTAACTCGCCCATACTGTCGCGCTCAATTCGGCTGGGGGATTCAGTAGTCATTACACATTCCTTGGAGACCGGCAAAAAGACTGTATTCGTGGCTTTAGATTATACTCCCATGGCACAAGCAGACAGGTAAAACCCGATGTCAGATTCTGAGCAGTATTATGCTATCGAGCGACACGAGCTTGTAGCGCAGGTTGACCCTGATGCCGTTCGGGTGCTGGAACTTGGGTGTGGATTTGGCAATACCTCCACTGCGATAAAACGTGTAAAACAAGCAAGGGAAGTATGGGGTGTTGAAGTTGTTCCCGAGGTTGCGCAAAAGGCTATGGATAATCCGGCACTGGACCGGGTTTTTTGCGGCGATATTGCCGTGGTTGTTGAGGAATTACCGAAAGATGGTTTCAGCCACATTATCGCAGGCGATGTACTTGAACACCTGATCGACCCATGGGCAAGCTTGCAAAACCTGCATTCGCGCCTGCAGCCTGGCGGTAAATTTATTTGCAGCATTCCCAATATCAGAACCCTGTCTTTTGTGTCCAAACTACTTTTCACTAAACGCTTTGAATATAAGGATTCAGGTGTGCTCGACAGAACTCACTTACGGTTTTTCGCGCGTAAAGATATCGAATTAATGTTCCAGGGTGCAGGCTTTACCAACATAAATGTCACCGCCCTGGCACCCGGCAAAAATGCCGTCAAAAGATTTGGGCGGTTTTTATTCGGGGACCTGGTCTTGAAACGTTTCCTGATCACCGCCTATCGTGAACACAATACTGAAGCAGGTGACAGTGGCTCTTGATATCATATCGCGTCACTGAGTAGATACCGACACTGCCTCAACAACACATTTAAAATACATCAGGTTTAAATACATGGAATTTTCAAGTCTGACCGCCATCTCTGCCGTTGATGGAAGGTATGCGGCCCGAACCGAGCCCTTGAAAGCGTTTTTCTCTGAATTCGGTTTAATTCGGTACCGTGTAACCGTGGAACTGCGCTGGTTTCAGGCATTGTCCGGGCAGACTGAAATGTCCGAATTTCCGGCCCTGAGCGCTGCGGCAAATACTTTTATCGAAGACCTTCTCAAAGGATTCAGCCTTGCCAATGCCCAACGGGTGAAAGATATAGAGGCGGTCACCAACCATGATGTAAAGGCCGTCGAGTACTTTCTGAAAGAGCAATTCGAGGAGCATGCTGAGCTCAAGGCTCTTTCCGGCTTTATTCATTTTGCCTGCACTTCTGAAGATATCAACAATTTGGCCTACGCCATGCTGATACGTGATGCGCGAGACAGCGTGATGATTCCGCTTTATTCACAAATCGATAGCGCCTTGAATGAACTTGCATCCGAACATGCAGATTTGCCAATGCTTTCGCGTACCCATGGTCAGACCGCCTCACCCACAACCCTGGGTAAGGAAATGGCAAATTTTGCGAATCGCTTGCGCAGGCAGTCCGGGCAAATTGCTACACAGGTAGCTTTGGGGAAATTCAATGGTGCAGTAGGTAATTTCAATGCCCATATCAGTGCCAATGCCGAAATGAACTGGCCACAACTATCGCGCAGCTTCATCAACTCACTTGGCCTGGAGTTTAATGCTTATACGACCCAGATTGAGCCCCACGACTGGCTGGCTGAGTTATTTCATGCAATGAGCCGCTATCACAACATTATGCTAGACCTATGCCGCGATACATGGGGTTATATTTCCATCGGGTATTTCGGGCAAAAAACCGTTGAAGGCGAGGTGGGTTCCTCAACCATGCCACATAAGGTAAACCCCATTGATTTTGAAAATGCCGAGGGCAATCTGGGAACAGCAAATGCCCTGCTTGTGCAATTGGCCGATAAACTCACAATCTCTCGCTGGCAGCGTGACCTTAGTGATTCGACCGCACTTCGCACCACCGGAACTGCCTTTGCGCATTCGGTCATTGCGGCGAATTCTCTCCTTAAGGGCTTAAGCAAACTTGAAGCTAATCCGGTAAAAATTGCTTCAGATCTGAACAACGCCTGGGAAGTTCTTGCTGAACCGGTGCAAACTGTAATGCGCCGCTATGGTATTGAGAACCCTTATGAGCAGCTCAAGTCTCTGACCCGCGGCAAGACCATCACGCGCGATATCCTTCAAGAGTTCATTGCAGGCCTTGAGATTCCGGAAGATGCCAAAATTGCATTGCTGGCGTTGACGCCTGCAACTTATATCGGAAATGCGGCACAGATGGCCCGCGATAGTGGGAACTAGGGACTGTTAGCGCTATGCAAGTCAAATGACCGGCCCCTTAGGCGAACTTACCGTACAACAGTTTCTCGACGAGTATTGGCAAAAGAAACCCTGCCTGATACGCGGCGCCCTGCCCGGCTTTATACCTCCGCTTGATGCTGATGATCTTGCAGGTTTGGCCTGTGAAGAAATGGCCGAGTCTCGTCTGGTTAGCGGTAGTTACACAGAGCGTAAATGGACATTGGAGCATGGCCCGTTTGAGGAGGAAATCTTTTCCCAATTGGCGCCAAACAACTGGACGCTGCTGGTACAGGATGTCGAAAAGCACTATTCACCCCTGCAGGAGCTGTTAGATCAATTCAACTTCATACCCAGCTGGCGCCTGGATGATGTGATGGTGAGCTATGCCGTTACCGGCGGATCCGTTGGACCGCATGTAGATCAGTACGATGTATTTCTCTACCAGGGACAAGGACGGCGACTTTGGCAGATTGCAACGCAATTTAGTGACGTCTTGCTGGAAGACTGCCCTTTGAATGTACTCAATGAGTTCGAACCTGAGCAGGAATGGATTCTCAATCCCGGTGATATGCTTTACCTGCCGCCCAATGTGGCGCACCACGGCATTGCACTGGAAGAATGCATGACCTGGTCTATTGGCCTAAGGGCACCATCGGCTGAAGATCTGCTGGTTTCACTGGGTGAAGCACTGGCCAACCAACCCGGCGGTGGAGCGAGATACACTGACCCTCATTTGCAAGCCGTTCACAAGCCGGGCGAAATCGACTCACTTGCAGTAGATGGAATGCAAAAACTGTTACTTGATTCAATCAATGATCCGGCAACGTTCACAGAATTCCTGGGCGCCTTCATCACAAGATTCAGGCTTGCTCAAGAACCGGTCTCCCCCGACCCTGATTTGAACGCTACCGGTTTGCTAAAAAAATTACAGTCCGGCTCAACTTTATCTAGAAACCCCTGGACAAAGTTGGCCTGGGTAGAAACTCAGGATGGTGCCTTGCTTTTTGCAACAGGCGTTTCCCTACCCTGTTCCGCAAAAACGGCCATAGAAATCTGCGCAAACCCCGAACCTGACC
>JBLHGQ010000089.1:0-11706 GCA_047614505.1 Rhodothermales bacterium
GAAAGAAAGTGTTGGCCCCGGGCCTGTTGGCCGAGTGCGAAAATGATGCCAATGAATATGCCCGGCAAGGCAAAGCGCCAAGGGCGGTTTGAATATCCCAGCGAAGCGAAATACAGGGCGATCAGTGCGAAGCCGCCAGAGGCGTGCCCGGAAGGAAAGCAATGACCGGCAGCATCGAGTGTAAATTCATATTCAAAATTGTGTCTGTAGGCTAATTCACCACCGTAACGCATCAATTCGGCCGGACAGACAACGGTATTAATTTTTTTCAGGCTCGCGGCCAGTGACGGCAAAAGTACAATGCTGGTCAGAACATAGGCAACCGGTTGGCGCCAGATTCTTAAGTGACCGACCTTGAAGCTCGTCAGAAGAACAGCAATAAGCCCAAGGGCAAAGGCAATGATCATCTGTTTGCCGTGATGATGAATAACATCGTAGGTTAACCAATGGTTTCGCAGGCTCCAGTCTCCACCTTCGATGGCATACCAGCGGTCTGCCAGCCACAGATCAATTGAGCTTATTTCCATCATCACCAGAAGCAAGATCGAGATCAAAAGCGGAAGGTAAAAATGGCTGATGAAAAACACATGATCAGGTTGCCATTTGGATGGAACGGGCGGTCGAATGATCATAGAGCCTGCCAGGACGGGATGAAGAAGCGCATTTTACATTTAGAGGTATGTAACAGATGTTATTTACAAGGGAAAAAATTGTTAACTTTCGCGCGCAGTCATGCTTATGAAACACTATTTGCAATTGTGATAAGTTATCGCCTTTCGAGAAAGTCGAAAATCGTTCAATTGCTCTGGGGTCCAGAAATGCCAAAATTCAAAAAGCGACCAATTTTGGTACTGTTTATCCTCTTTCTGCTGGTCTGCAGCCCGTTATTAGCGCAGGAATCTCCGTTTAGTGAGCTCACTAAAGATGAGCAACTTTCTGAAGATATTTTGCGCGAAATGGTGAGCTTTGAGAGTTCAATCGATCAGCCGGAGCAGATTGAAGCAGCGCTTAGGGCAATCGAAACTATTTTGCACAACGCCGGCTTTGCCAGTGATGATGTGAAGGTTCTTAACCCTTTGCCGGATAGTTATGGATTGGTGATTCGTTTTCGTGGACTCGGCGAGAAAAAGCCCTTGCTGGTACTCGCACATATCGATGTTGTACCGGCAGTTCCATCGCAATGGGAATTCCCACCTTTTGTTCTTGGAAAAAAGGATGGGTTTTACATCGGCCGTGGAACCTCGGATAACAAAGCCGGGGCCTCTACGATCATTAGCAACTTCATACGACTTAAGCGTGAAGGATGGACGCCCTCAAGAGACGTTATTGCTGCTATCAGTGGAAATGAAGAAACGTCAGGAGACTTCGCCAATTGGCTTGCCAATGAAGGCCGGCATTTGGTTGACGCAGAATTCGCCATTAATACTGATGCTGGTGGAGGTGAATATGATGAAAAAAGTAAGCCACTGGCATTTTGGGTCCAAACCAGCGAGAAGATTTATCAGACTTATGAGCTAAAAACGAGCAACAAGGGTGGCCACAGCTCAGTTCCCAGGCCGGATAATGCCATCAGAGATCTTGCCTTGGCCATCACGAAGTTGACCGATCACAGGTTCCCGGTGAAGTTGAATCGCATGACGAAACTAACATTCCGCCGGTCAGCGGTGCTTCATCCGGATGATGTGGCAAAAGATATGTTGGAACTTGCCGACGGTAATACTGATGAAGACCTCGTACAAAGACTTTCCGAATCAGATCCGTATTTCAATGCATTGCTACGCACCACTTGTGTACCAACATTGCTCAGTGGTGGTCATGCAGAAAATGCTTTACCGCGTGAAGCCAGTGTCATTGTGAATTGCAGGATACAACCGGGAACCAAACCAAAGGAAATTGAAAGTGTGATCGCCGGTCTGGTCGATGGTCTGGGGGTGGAAATTGGTATCCAATGGGACGGCCTGGCCAGTGATGTGTCAGATTTACCGGACCCATTGCTGGAACAGTTGGAGTCATTAGTAGAGTCCCGGTTTGGCAATATTCCGGTGATTCCCGCTATGTCCACCGGTGCAACTGATGGCCTTTATTTTCGAAACGCAGGCATGCCTGTTTTTGGCGTTAGCGGCTTGTTTGGCTTGCCCGGTGGTTCCGGTGCTCATGGACTAAATGAAAAAGTAGGCATCAATGAATTTCATCAATCAGTAGACTTTATGTACGATTTGCTTAAGATGCTTGCAGACTAAAAAATGAGCAATTCATGTCAGTAAAATCATTCGGAACATTGTGCAGGCCCTTACAATTCTTTAGCTTTGTGCTGGGCTGCTTTTTAGGGCTTTCCAATGGGTCGCTTCAGGCCTCTCCAATTCAGGTTTATGAGTGTCTCGCATTTGTGGGCGCAGGACCGCTACCCACCGATTCATTGGAATTTAATTACACGATCCGCCGGCATGTCGTGGAAACGGAACCGGTTGGTGAAATAGCTACCAGCATCTGGAGCGAAGCCAAGTTTGAAAACAATGGCACTTTTGAGATAGATGTTTATGAAATCTCAGGGGCAATGCACACCGAACATGCCACCAGCATGAGATCTACAATTCTTGATGGACAGGGAGTTGTTCGTGACGAATTGATGGATGAGGCATTAAGCACGGAAAACAAAGTAGTAATTGAAGGCTTTGTGATTGAAGACTTTAGTATCGTACTCACACGCAATGATGGAACTGCTTTTGATACTCACCTGAAATATCCGGATGTGACGGACCTTTCGTCTTTCGACCAGGCCCAGTGTTTTGTGAGATGGCGCGTTCCCAATGGAGGTGTTGTTTGCCAGGTTCTTGGAGGTGGCAGTACAATTTGTACCCACGGTACCTACCGGGGAAATGTCCGCTCCATTTCAACCCTGCCGCACGAGGAAGATCACGGCAGCGCGTTTTCACTCAATGCCGGTCTGAATGATGCCTGGGTAAATGACGATGCCGAATTACAGGGTTTGTTTATTACGGTTTACCCGGATCTCAATATTGTATTTATGTCGTGGTTTACATTTGATTCAGTACCACCATCGTCAAATGCCATAGCGGCATTTGGTGCGCCTGACCAGCGTTGGGTTACAGCAGTTGGAACCATTACTGGCAATATCGTTGAGATGAAAGCTGAATTAACCACCGGCGGCGCTTTCCATTCCGCAGTTCCTAACCCTGTTCAGGACACTGAGTATGGCACGATCAGGCTGGAATTCAGTGGCTGTAAGGCCGGAAAGGTCAATTTTGATTTTCCCTCAGTGGGGGAATCGGGGGAGTTTAATATCAGGCGCGTAGTAGAAAGCAACGTTGGGATTTGTGAATCACTGGCAGCCCCCTAGGGGACTCTGCATTCAGGGCCGAATCTGGCCATCGCCCCGCACGATCCACTTGTAACTGGTCAATTCTGGAAGTGCCATTGGCCCGCGGGCGTGCAGTTTCTGAGTGCTTATTCCGATTTCTGCACCCATTCCGAATTGAGCACCATCGGCAAAGGCGGTAGAGGCATTGGCAAACACCGATGCTGCATCAACCCGGTTTAGAAACTGTTCAATAACCGCCGAATTCTCAGCCACTATGGCCTCTGAATGTTTTGAGCTGTATTTTTGGATGTGTTCCAAAGCATCATCCAGGCCGCTGACGGTCTTAATAGACATTCTGTAGGCCAGAAACTCTTCGCCGAAGTGCTTTTCTTCAGCCTGTTTCAGGATCGCCGAATAGTTGCCATCCAGCACGGCGAATGATGCATCGTCAGCAAATACTTCAACCTGAAACTGCTCTCCCAGGTCCCGCAACATTTCGGCAAGCTCGCCGAGCAGATCCTGATGCACCAGCAAAGTATCAAGTGCATTGCAAACGCTGACCCGACGCGTTTTGGCATTCGTAATAATGGCTTTGGCTTTTTTCAGGTCGGCACTGCTATCGACATAGGTATGCACAATGCCGGCTCCGGTTTCGATGACCGGAATACGGGCGTGATCACGCACAAAGTCGATCAGGCCTCTTGAACCCCGGGGGATGGCCAGGTCAATAACCCCTACTGCCTGCAGAATCTGAGGTAGGCACTCACGGCCCGCGGGGGCCAAAAAGACTGTTGAAGCATCGAGCCCGTGCTTTTCGAGCGCCGAATGTATGAGTTTCACGATGATTAGATTGCTATCGTGTGCATCTGAACTGCCTTTGAGCACACAGGCATTGCGGGTCTTAAGGCATAAAGCAGCCACATCGAAAGTCACATTGGGTCGCGACTCAAATATGACGGCAACAACTCCAATTGGGACCCTGACTTTCTTCAGATCCATCCCACTTTCGAGGGTTCGCTGTTCCAGCACTTGTCCCACCGGAGAAACCAATGCAGAGACGTTACACAAATCACCTGCAATCGCTGCCAGACGCTCATGATTCAAGAGCAAGCGGTCATATTTGGGGTCTGCTTTATCCATGCGTGCCAGATCCAGCTGATTGGCCGCAAGAATCTCAGCCTCGAATTTCAACGTTTGTTCGGCAAGGTCCAGCAATATTTGAGAAATTGTTTCATCAGAATGTGAGGCAAGTTGTGGTGCCGCTGCTTTTACCCTAAGTAAATCGGCCCTCAGCTGATCTGCCGCGAGTAGGTCCTTATTGGATTTCTGCTCATTCATGTTGAGCCACTCAAGTATAAATAATTATAGTGAATCAAAGGTTTATGATCTCTCTGGCCAATCAAATTCCGGGCAACAGTACTATCATAGTCGGCACGCCCAAGAGCTAATACTGCACCATCGCGGTCAGTTACCCTGACAACATCACCGCGCTTGAATTCTCCTTCAAAGGCTTCGACGCCGACCAGCAACAGACTCGCCAACCTGCTTTTATCTGTCAAGGCCTGTACCGCACCTTCATTGATAATGATGCTGCCGACTGCGTGGTCATCTGAACTGGCCAACCACCTTCTGGCTGATGTGCTGGATTTGGCTGCCGGAAATCGTGTCCCAATGAGTTCCTTTTCTGCCACCCGCAACAGGACATTTTTGGCACTACCATTAGCAATAACCACTTCGGTCCCCAATGCAGCCGTCTTGCAGGCCACTTTAATCTTGCTGTACATGCCGCCACGTCCGAGTTTGTTGGTTCCGGAACTAACCACCGAATCAATCTTATGTATTTTTTCGTCCCAGGATGGAATTACACGAGGCTCAGTGTCGATTCCGTTAATGTTCAATGCGCCGTTTAAAACGCCATCTACAGAACTGAGTATGCACATCAGATCAGCCTTGACGATGCCAGCCAACAATCCGGCAAGTTCGTCGTTATCGGTAAACATCAGTT
The DNA here is from genome assembly GCA_047614505.1 of Rhodothermales bacterium. Lineage (GTDB taxonomy): Bacteria > Pseudomonadota > Gammaproteobacteria > Xanthomonadales > SZUA-36 > JABDJL01. The sequence goes on from JBLHGQ010000089.1 coordinate 5,325, forward strand.
CTGTGATCGAAACGACGTCATTTTCGTTCACAACCGGCACAATCCCCGCATCAAGGACGCCCTCAATGCACCGTCGCATATTCAAATAATGGTTACGTGTCTGGAAGTCACTCTTGCTTGCCAGGATCTGGGCAACTGCCAATCCATGCTGCTTGAACTGCAGATGATAGGTCTGCATTAATCGCACCTGGCCCAGTGCTGCCAGAACCTGTTTGCGGGTAACCGGGTCCTGGCGATGTAGTCTGTCTGAATTGATTTCGCCTTGACCGGCAGCGACTGCGCCCGATGAAACCAGCAAAACCTGCCAACCTTTTTTATGCAGTTCGGCGACCTGTGATACCAGCTCCGCCAACGTTTCAGTGTTTAGCAGGCCATCAGTCTGGCACAGCACCTGGCTGCCGATTTTGACAATAATTCGTTTCATTCAAAATCAAAGCCCAAGCACTTCCTTGCCTTGCTGGTAAACGATATCGACAGGAATTTCTTTGGCCGTCAAACGATCCAGGTCTGCCTGAAGCTGTGCTCCAACATTGCCATTTTTTGCAACGAATGCCGCAACCTCATCGTAATTGCCATCGCCTTGCAGCATTAACAATGTGCGACTGAGGTCTTCCACTGCCTTTTCGAATTCCGGCACATGAACGCGATACTTTCCTGTTTCATCGTCGCGACTAAATGCGCCGGCTTCAGAGAAGAAGTTGAAACGGATCATATTGGCGCGGCCATGCGCACTGGAGGCACCAAACCGTACTGAACGGAAGATTCCTGCCATGAAACTGACATAATCGTCCATCAGTTCACCTTCGGTAATTTCACCCATTTCACGCAATCGCTGGACCATGTACAGGCCGAGAATGTCCGCCTTGCCTTCTTCCAATGAGGAACTCAGTTCCATCAAGGCAGCACTGACCGTGCCTTCGCCATCAAGCGTGTACTTGATGCCCAGGCCATGGGCAACTTCGTGAAACATGATATTGCCGAAGAAGGAATCAAATGTGATGTGCTGGCGTTGATCATCTGCAATCAATTCATCCGCAATTGGCACCAGAATCTGGTTGAATTTGGCCAAAATGGAATTCTTAAGCTGCAATCTACGTGTGCCTTTGGCCAGTTGCACTTCTTCATCATTTGGCAGGTTTATCGCAATTGTTTTCGATCCTGAATTACAGTCTCCGGCGCAATAAACAAGGTCGTAGGCGTTAAGGTCAGCGTCAGAGCCAGCCGATTCCGCCTTGTATTCATCTGGAACAGGCAGGCCACGCTGCAGTTCCGGCATGTACTGGGCAAAGCGTGCCAGGCGCTCACTCCAGGCCATGTCTTTGACTAAAACAAATGTTTCAAATGCTGCGCGGTAGTTGTACAAGGCATCCTGATAGACCTCGACCGGACCGATCACAAGCTCAATAGGATTGTTCTTCATGTCCATCCAGGCCATGTCTGAGGCCTGGTATTCGTCACTAAGCAGAGCCAGCGCGCGTAAACGCAGGTACTCTCCGAATTGTGCATCTTCAGCAAGATCTGCAGCCTGATAGAGTAGATCCGTCAATTCAGCTATCTGGTCTGCAAAAGCGATGCTGTAAGGAATCAACTGTAACTGGCCACTCGCATCTCGCTGGACCAAAGAGTACAGACCGTCTTTTCCTGGCTGGTCCCAGGCTTCAAATTCTTCCTTGCTCATATCTTCAGGATAAAATCTTGCGCCCAATGGACGCGGGCCGTGGCTTTCAAGGAAAGGCTGGTCGGCAGCAAGGCGATCCCAGGGGCCGTAGTTGTAAAAAGCAAACTGCCTGGCTTTTGGGTCTTCGATGCTATCAAGCAATTCATCACGATCACCCCAAACCTGCAGCCAGAAAATATCATTGGTGATTTCCGCAGCATCAATTAACAGGCTGAGCATCTGTCGCTGGTTTTCGCTGAGATGGCTCAGATCTGCCGCCAGGCTGACATTTGCGTAGATATCGAAACGGGAATTGTCAGCTTTTTGCGGGCTTTGGTCAGCTTGCTCAGCATTAACCTCCTGGCTAACTTCATTGGATTGTTTTTCACCACATGCGGTAACAAAAAGACCAGCAAGTAGCAGGCCAAGGGCAGGGTATTTAAGGTTCATTTGGTGCTCTCATGTCTGTCACAAATTCGGACAATCACTATATCAGACCGGCAGATTTCTGGAACCTCAATTACAATTGGCATCGCGCTTATGGAAATGCGCTAAAACCGTCCCCATCTAATGCTCTCAAGGCCTTCAGGCGTTATATAATAGGCGGCTTGGCAAGAGCCGGATTGAAACGATATGCCGATTTACGAATACCGCTGCAATGATTGTGGACACAAGCTGGAAAGAATCCAAAAATTGAGTGACGAACCGCTCAAGGATTGTCCTGCATGTGAGAAACCTGAACTACGCAAACAGGTATCTGCTGCTGCTTTCCGTTTGAAGGGCGGTGGTTGGTACGAAACTGATTTTAAGCAGGGCGATAAACGAAACCTTGCAGATTCGGGCAATGAAGCAAAAGCATCCTCAAGTCCGGAGACGAAAACTTCCGACTCCGGACCTGAAAAATCAAAGCCTGCTGATTCGGGAAAAGTTGAAACCGTAAAGAAAGAAACTAAAAAAGAGTCAAAACCGGCTAAAGAAACCAGCAGCACGGCCTGACAACTTCACCTTGCATCACCAACCACCACAGGTGGGAGACCAGATATGCGTTCACAGTTATGCGGAAAAATAAGCGAGAACCTCGCCGGAGAAACAGTCACCCTGTGTGGGTGGGTGGACGGCCGCCGTGATCTGGGTGGTTTGATTTTTCTTAGTATTCGCGATCACAGCGGTATCATTCAAATTGTAGTAGAGCCTGATAGCCCGGCATTTTCAGATGCCGAACGCCTGCGCAATGAATATTGCGTGCAAGTTATTGGCCAGGTACGTATGCGCCCCGAAAGCCAGTGGAATGATTCCATGGTTACCGGCAAGGTCGAAGTGGTTGCTCAGGAAGTGACCCTGTTCAATGCCTCAGCACCCATTCCTTTGTTGATGACAGATGATGATGGTGAAGAAGTCAGGCTTCGTTACCGTTACCTGGATTTACGCAGGCCACGGATGCAAAAGAACCTGCGCATTCGTGCAGCAATGAACCGTGCGATCCGCCATTACCTCGACGCAAGTGATTTCACAGAGTTTGAAACACCGATTTTGACCCGCGCAACACCGGAGGGCGCGCGTGATTATCTGGTGCCTAGCCGCGTGCACCAGGGGCAGTTTTTTGCCTTGCCTCAATCGCCACAGCTATTCAAACAGTTGCTGATGATGTCCGGAATGGACCGTTACTATCAAATCGCGCGTTGCTTCCGCGATGAGGACTTGCGAGCTGACCGTCAGCCGGAATTCACACAGTTGGACATAGAGATGTCTTTCGTGGAAGAAACGCATGTGCAGGAACTTGCTGAATCATTGATTCGCGATGTATTTAAGACAGTTCTTGATGTTGAGCTGGAGATGCCATTTCCGCGTTTGAGCTGGAAGGAGGCGATGCAAATTTATGGTTCCGACAAACCGGACCTTCGCATCCCGATGCAGCTTGTCGATGTGGATCAACACGTTGCTAATCTTGAATTCAAGGTTTTTTCGGGGCCCGCAAACGATGAAGAACAAAGAGTCGCCGCATTGCGAGTTCCGGGCGGTGCACAGTTTTCCCGCAAGCAGATTGATGATTACACCGCATTTGTCGCGCGCTATGGCGCCAGAGGTCTTGCCTGGATAAAAGTGAATGATGCATCTGCAGGCCTTGAAGGTCTGCAATCACCAATTGCCAAGTTTCTGGATGAAGCATCATGGTCCTCAATTTCTACCGCTACCGGGGTTGAAAGTGGTGACCTGTTGTTTTTTGGAGCTGGCAACTGGCTAGACAGTAGTACCTTTATGGGTCACTTGATCGTTCGAATCGCCCATGATCTCGGGCTGGTGAAGCAAGCCTGGACGCCACTGTGGGTCACTGAATTTCCGATGTTCGAAGTTGACTCAGAATCCGGACGACTTAATGCTGTCCACCATCCCTTTACAGCACCGACTGAACCTGACCCTGCGGGGCTACTGAACGCTCCTGAAAAAGCACTTTCCAAAGGCTACGACATGGTGCTCAATGGCGCCGAAATTGGTGGCGGCTCAATACGTATTCATACAGCGGAAATGCAAAAAGCGGTATTTCAACTTTTAAATATTGATGAACAACAGGCCAATGAAAAATTCGGTTTCCTGCTTGAAGCGCTCAAATACGGATGTCCGCCGCATGGTGGCATCGCATTTGGCCTCGACAGGATTGCTGCACTGATGTCTGGCGAGCCTTCAATCCGCGATGTTATTGCATTTCCTAAAACGACAACGGCTCAGTGCCTGTTGACAGAATCACCATCGGTCATTTCAGATGAGCAGCTAAGAGAGCTTGGGTTGGCTAACACCAAAAAGGGAATTATTCCCTGACAATTGTTTAGGCACAGGACTTCCGGCACTGACGTAATTACGGGTGTTTGTTAGTATAGAAAGGATAACAATTTTAGTAATTTTCCGGTTTTCGGAAACTATATTTAGAGGGAAAATCATGAAGTTAAGAGGAATAATAATCATATGTGTGTTCAGTCTTTTGTTTGCCGGCCAAACGGTCGCTGCCGACAAGAAAGGTCTGGATCACTTCTTTAAGAAACCACAGTATGCTGGATTCCAGTTATCTCCAAACGGAAAAGAGCTGGCTGGCCTCATTCCGGTTGACGACCGTATGAATATCGTCATTATGGATATGGAAACCAAGGCAGGCCGGGTTGTGACTTCACAAACAGCGCAGGACGTTAGCGGCTTTATGTGGGCCACAAACGACCGTCTATTATTCTTTATGGATAAAGATGGCAGCGAGTCCTTCGGGATTTTTGGTGTGAACTCAGACGGTTCAAAATTCCGCGTTCTCATTGAGCCGGTAGATCTTCAAATCCTTAATGGTGCCGCAGTTATTCGAACTGCAAACGTACTGAATCGATTGAAGGATGATCCGAAGCATGTATTAGTCGCCAGTAATAAAAGGCGAGCTGAATATCCTGATGTTTATAAGATGGATATCAATACCGGCCGACTGCGAATGGTTCAGCGTAATACGGGTAACGTTCAAGGCTGGTTTGTTGACTACGATGGAAAGGTTATCGGTGCTGGCTACCAGGATGACCTTTATGGCGGGTTTCTGATGCTTAACGATGAAGGAGAATTTGAAGAACTGACTCGCGCACGTTACGACGAGCATTCCTTCTCTCCGGTTGCTGTCAAAGGTGACGGAATCAACGGATATGTTTCATCCTATATTAAGCCCGATGGTAGTTTCCGGGACAAAGCTGCGATCTACGAATATAACTTTAAGACCCGTGAATTTGGAGATCTGGTTTTTGAGCATCCACGTGTAGACGTCACCGCTGCTTCCACCTCAAACAAAACCCGGGATATTGTTGCTATTGGATACCAGGTTGGAATTCCTGAAACCGTTTATATAGACGAGCGCTGGAAGAAGATAATGGCTGGTATCGATCAGGCCCTTCCGGACACGATCAATTCAATGACATCCACTGACGAAGATGAAACCACTGGTGTGGTTGTAGCCTCTTCCTCTCAGACACCACCGACCTATTATCTTTATAACTTCGAAAAAGCGACGCTTGAATTTCTTGCTGAATCCCGTCCCTGGGTTAAGCCCGCGGAAATGGCTGAAATCAAGTCTTTCGAGTTCGAAGCTCGTGACGGTCTTATGTTGCAAGCTTACCTCACCGTTCCCGCTGGTAGCGACGGCAAAAATTTACCGACCATCGTGCATCCACACGGTGGGCCTTGGGCACGTGATGGCTGGGGTTATAACCCTGCTATTCAGTTCCTGGCAAATCGTGGGTACGCGGTTTTACAGGTTAATTTCCGTGGTTCTGTCGGTTTTGGTATGGAGCACTGGCTGGCAAGTCGTAAACAGTGGGGCCAGAAAATGCAAACAGACATTACTGACGCCTTGAAATGGGCCGTAGATAAAGGTGTCTCAGATGCTGACAGAGTATGCATCTATGGTGGCAGTTATGGTGGCTACGCAACTATGGCCGGCCTTACTTACTCACCGGAACTGTACAAATGCGGCATCAATTACGTTGGTGTTACTGACCTGGCTTTGTTATTTAAAACCGCACCAGACTCGTGGGCTGCAGGCCTTGGCCAGATGAAGGAATTGGTCGGTGATCCTAAAAAGGATCGTGAGTTCCTTGAGCAATGGTCACCCAGTAACCACGCTGACAAGATCCAGGTTCCGGTTTTCATGGCCTATGGACAAAGAGACCCAAGAGTTCACATTGACCATGCCAAAATTATGGAGAAATCCAT
>JBLHGQ010000090.1:0-11670 GCA_047614505.1 Rhodothermales bacterium
ATCGAAGCAGCCTGTAACTGGTCCAGGCTGGAGCCCATTTCGAAGTCAAGGCCCGGTTCTGGGGTCAACAGGCCGCGCTTTTCCAGTATCCGTACCACACGCCGGCTGAGGGTATCGAGCAGAATGGGCATTCGTGCCTATCGTGATTTTATTGATCGCATCGTGGTTAAGTTGAATAAGCGCTGCAAAGGCCGCCTGGCTGAAGAACAGCAAGTCTTGAAGGCTTTGCCCTCGCATCGGTTTATTGATTACACCGAGCTGACCGTAAAAGTGACCACCAGCAGTACCATGGTGGTGAAACGGGGCTTATACACAGTGCCTTCCCGGTTGACCGGCGAAAGTGTCAGGATTCACCTGTTCCATGACCGTTTGGAGTGCTTTGTAGGGCAGGCCCGTGTTATCACCCTACCCAGGGTGTATCCAACGACACCGACAGGAAGAGCGCGGCGTATTGATTACCGGCACATCATTCATTCGCTGGCCGCCAAGCCACAAGCCTTTCGCTTTTCACAGTTAAGGGATGATCTATTACCCAGCCCTCAGTATCGCCAGTTATGGAATCTGGCAGAACAGCAGTTCAGCCCGCAGGAAGCCTGCAAGTGGATGGTTGCAGTGTTACGCATCGCCGCAGATTATGACTGTGAAGGCAGTCTGGCTGATGAGTTGATGCAGCAGGCAGAGCAAGGCCAGTTACCCGGTTTAAAATCCTTGCAAGGCAGATATTTACAACACACCGAGCCACCACCTATTCCGGTACGTCAACATCAGATAACTGACTATGATCAGTTGCTGACAGGCCAGTGGAAAATGCAGGAGGTGAGTTGTGGCTGAAGCACTCCCTATCATGCTGAAAGCACTTCGGCTACCGGCCTTTGGTCAACACTACAAAAACTACCAGGAACAAGCCACTGAGCAATCGTGGGGGTACGACCAGTACCTTTCCCAACTCTGCGAGCAAGAGGTCGCGCAGCGTTTTCAGAGCAGGATCCACAACTGGACCAAAGAAGCAAAACTGCCGCGTGGTAAAAGCTTTGCCACCCTGGCTATCAATGAGTTGCCGCTCGCCATTCAGAAAAAAGTTATTGGGCTTCGTGATAATACTGCGTGGGCACTACAGGCCGACAACGTTTTACTGATAGGTCCTTCTGGTGTTGGAAAGTCCCATATTGCCGCCGCCCTGGGTATGCATCTCATCGAGCAGGGTGTACGGGTGAAGTGGTTACAGGCCACGGCACTGGTACAGCTATTACAGCAGGCCAGGCAGGAGCTGGACTTGATGGCTGTGATGAGCAAACTGGATAAATATCGGGTGCTGATCATTGATGATATTGGCTATGTCAAAAAAACCGACTCAGAGACGCAAGTCCTGTTTGAATTTATCGCCCATCGCTATGAAAGCGGCAGCCTGATTGTTACCTCAAATCAGCCTTTTAGCCACTGGGACCAGATCTTCCCCGACACCTTGATGACGGTAGCCGCCATCGACCGGATTATCCACCATGCCACGATTGTTGAAATCGATGGAGAAAGTTACAGGAAAAAACATCAGAAGAAAACGTAGTATTTTTTAACCACTCAACCGGCCATCATAATTGTCGTCAAACCGGACAAGGTAATTGACGCGAGACAATACTCTATATAGGGTATGAAATCAATATTTAATAGAGGCTATATTCATCCTATTTGCACTTTGCCCCAGATAGAAGAGTGTGTCGTAGAAACTTTCACTCACATTGCAAATTGATCTAAGTGCTATTTGTATGCCGCCAGCGCATTCAAATTACCCACGTGTGGGGTAGAGCTGTAGCTTCATCTGCACACTGAAACCAGCGCACGAGTGATTTGAAGGGGGTGCCAGATGATGTTTGAATCGGGTATGGCGGTAACCAGGATTTAAAATTGTTACGCTTTAAGCAAAAAGTGATTCGAGTGCGCGCTGCCTGCAAATAAAAGTAGCGAAAACCAGATAGCTCGTGGACCCCCAGCATGGCCTCCCAAGTGTAACTTGGGTAGGTAGATTACATCACACTAAATAGCATTTAACCATATAAATCTATTATATTTATTGATGTTAATATTGGTTTACAACATCGGTTTACAGTATTGGTTTACATCCATACCGACAAGTCTTCCTAAATCAGTTAGTGAGAAGGCCGCGTTTCTGTAGATTCACTACGGCTTTTCGAGCTGCTTGCCGAGTAACATTTGAGCCCGTCATTGCCCTATATATAAAAGCCATATCAGTCGTGTTGGATTTCCCCGCCAGTCTCGCAGTTTCCCACCGCTGACTGCCCCTTGCGTAGTGGCACTTCGGCAAGAATTGAGCCGAGTTCCCCAATGTCCACTGGCTTGCTGACGTAACTGTCCATGCCGGCAGCGAGGCATCGCTCCCGGTCTCCCAGCATCGCTGATGCAGTCATCGCGATGATGTAGGGTCGATTCTCTTCTTCAAATTCCCGCCAGATGGCGCGGCTGGTTTCGAATCCGTCCATACCAGGCATTTGTACGTCCATGAAAATAACGTCGTAGGACGTTTTCCTGACCGCTTCAAGAGCCTCTTGTCCGCTTTCCACCGAATCCGCTTCATAACCGATGCTCTGCAAAAGGAGCATGGCTACTCGCCGGTTGATGAGATTGTCGTCAACCAGCAGAATATTGAGCGGGCGTAACGATTTGTTCCGTTTCAACGGCCGGATCATTTCCTTTTCCATGGATTCTTTCTGTTCCATTGGCGCTACCACTGAGCGCAAGGCTTCGAGCAGAAGCTCCGGCTGGACTGGTTTTGAGAGAGACGCAATCGCTCCCAGCGATTCCTGCAGGCTGTGGTCATCGTCGGTCCTGGCTGATAGTGTCACTACGGGAATCTGCTTGCTGGAACAGATCTTGCTCATATCACTGACCCATCCACTACCGGCTGAGGACAACCCCAATGGATCTATCAAAACAATATCGAAGCCGCCGCTGGCCCAAAGCTTCTCCAGCCCCTTGGCTGCAGTGCCCCCAGTCTGTATACGCATACCCCAAAGGCCGCATTGGCGACTGAGGAGGTTCTGCATCGCCGCAGAATCGTCAATGATTAACAAACTCTTACCTTTCAGGCTGGCATCCTCTTGCACGAGGAAGCCACGATCTGCACCCTGTCCGGATTCAGCCAAAATTGTGAAGTGGAAATTGGACCCTTGTCCAACAGTGCTTTCCACCCATATTTTTCCACCCATCAATTCTGCCAGGCGCTTGGATATCGCCAGGCCAAGCCCGGTGCCCTCAAAGCGCCGACTGGCTGAGGTATCGACCTGACTGAACGGCTTAAACAGACGATCGAGACGATCGGCCGGGATTCCGGGGCCACTGTCTTCGACCACGAAATGAATTTCCTGCATGTTGTTGGATCGCCGGCTTGCTGAGACCTTTACCATGACCTCACCGTCTTCAGTGAACTTTAGTGCATTACTTATGAGGTTGATCAGTGTTTGCCGGGTTCTGAGCCGGTCACCGATAATCTCTTCCGGAGTTTCCGCTTCAAGCCAGTAAGCAAGATCAAGGCCTTTCAAGGCTGCATTTGGCGCCAGAAGATCAAGTACGTCTTCAATACAGGTACGCAGATCGAAGGTCTCGTGTGCGATCTCGACCCGACGGGACTCGACTTTTGAGAAATCCAGAATCTGGTTGATAACCTCGAGTAGCGAATCGCCACTCTTACGGATGATTTCCAGTTGTTCGCGCTGTTCCCTGGTCAGCTCAGAATACGTCATCAGGGTGGCCATCCCGAGTACACCATTCATGGGTGTGCGGATCTCATGACTCATGTTGGCAAGAAATTCGCTCTTGGCCTCATTGGCAGCCTGGGCCGACTCGGTTGCCAGACGCAGGGTTTCCCGTGTCCGTTCTTTTTCACGCTGAACACTCACGAATTTCAGCACGATTATGGCGGCCGCCAGAGCGTAAAGAGCATAAGCCCACCATTGCATCCAGGGTGGAGTGGAAACCGTAATGGGCAGGCTTATTCCATCTTCGTTCCAGATTCCGTCGCTATTCGAGCCTCGGACACGCAAGGTATATGGTCCGGGTTCAAGGTTGGTGAATGTAATTTGATTTCGATTTCCCAACTCGATCCAGCTCTTGTCCAGCCCTTCCAGCTTGTAGGCATAGCTATTATGTTTGGGCGCGCGGAAGTCAAGTGCCGCAAATTCAAAGGAAACCACATAATCCTTGTAACTCAGGTTCAATCGCTCCAACTGGTTCAGAGGATTTTTAGTCAAGGCAGGCTGATTCAGTTTAAGGAAAGAGGTTAAGGCCAATGTTGGAACAGAATTATTACGTTCGATTCGGTTCGGGAAGAAAGCATTGAAGCCATTCACGCCGCCGAAGAACAGTTCACCGGACCGACTGCGGTAGTGAGCCCCCAGATTGAATTCATCGGCTTGCAAGCCGTCGGAAGCATAGAAAGACTCGAATTTTTCTTCACTGGTGTCGAAGTGAGCCAGGCCACGGATTGTGGAAATCCAGAAATCTCCCCTCAGGTCAGGCAAAATGCCATAAACCACATCATTGGGAAGTCCTTCGTGTTCCGAATAGCGTTTGAACTCCGTGGCTTCCGCTTCGGACTCCAGGCGCTCAAGCCGATTAAGCCCGCCGCCCTGGGTTCCAATCCAAAGTACACCGCTTGGCTCCAGGTGGAGTGAAATTATTTCATCACTGCTAAGACTGGTATTTCGAGCCGGATCATGCAGGAAACGACGGAATTGTGCACCGTCACGGTCAAAGAAATTGAGTCCGGCTCCAAGAGTCCCAACCCACAAGGCGCCTGAGGGATCTTCGGTGATGGCACTGACGCTGTTTCCACTGATAGAAAATGGATTTCCATCATCGTGTTGATAGTTGGAAAACGTGCCGGTGTTGCGATCAAATCGACTGAGTCCGCCACCGAAGGTTCCTACCCAAATGACGCCCATGCGATCTTCAAAGACCGTCATGACGACGTCACTGGGCAAGCTAACCTGACTGGCTTGATCGGCGCGGAAATGTTCGAAGTGGTCGCTTCCTGAAATCTTGCGATTGAGCCCGGCGGCAAGTGTCCCTACCCAAAGGGTACCTTCACTATCAACCAGCAGCGAGGTCACCCGATCGTCGCTTAGACTGCCTGAATCCTGTGGGTCTTTGCGAAAGACCTGGCTGGTGCCATTACTGCGATCTATTAGATTAAGACCACCACCCAATGTTCCAACGTAAAGCCGCCCGCTTTCATCTTCAGCGAATGCATGTACAACATTATTGGTGAGACCGGAATGGGCTCCTTTGTAATGGCCGAAAGACCATTCCAGCGGATGCCATCGGTCAAGACCACCACCCTGAGTGCCAACCCAGAGCATGTCGGCCCGATCCTGGAAAAGCGTAGTTACACGATCAGCACTGAGGCTTGACGGTTCTTTGGGGTCATGCCCGTAACGAACGAATGAGCCGTCTGATTGAAGAAGATTGAGACCGCGATCAGTTCCAACCCATATTCTCCCCTCATTGTCTTCCAGGATAGTCCGCGCCAGGTCTTCACTCAGGCTGGAAACATCATTCTCGTCGTGCCTGAAATGTTCGAAGCTACCGGTCGAGCGATCAAGCCGGTTGAGACCACCACCCAGGGTTCCAATCCACAAGCGACGCTGGCTGTCTTCGAATATCGAGCGGACCTTGTCATCGGAAAGGCTGGAAGACTCGTCAGGGTCGGACCTGAAGTGGGCGAAACTGCCATTGGTTCGATCGTAGAGGTTTAAACCGCCCAGCGTGCCGATCCACAACCGACCGGTGCGATCCTCATGGATTGCCCGAATACGATTGTCAGAAAGCGACTTGGCATCTTCCGGGTCGGTCAGGAATTGTTGCCATTGAGCGGTTTTTTCATTAAAGCTATAAAGTCCGGATTCATGTGAGCCCAGCCATAAAATACCGTTCTTATCGCGCGTAATAACCCGGATTCGTTCACGGCCGAAACCCTCTGGGGCACCGTCTTGTTGTGTGTAATGTACAAACGATTCAGCTACAGCGTCCCAACGACTTAACCCACCACCTTCTGTTCCCACCCATAGATTCCCATCCGGATCGAGATGCAGGGCGAGAATTGAATCGCTTCTCAACGAGGTTGGATCTTGCGGGTCGTGCTTCAGATGGACAAATTTGTAGCCGTCATATCGGTTAAGACCGTCCTGCGTTCCAAACCACATAAAGCCGGATTGATCCTGTGCCACCGCGGTTATTGTAGTCTGGGAAAGACCGTCTTCAAGAGAGAGCGATGAAAATCGAATGCTGGGGGTCTGGGCGAGGACCTGGCTTGTCAGCAGCAACCCGGCGATCAAACCCAACAGCATCCGGTTAAATGCTTTCATCTTATTGCCTGATAATGATTTGAAGTGAATCATGTGTTTGTCCAGTGCTCTACACATATCTCGATAAATATTGCGATATCCTGCCGCTATTCCTGCTCTACCCAGATGTTTATCGAGGCCGGTGTGACCGATAAATTGGCATCGATGAACGGATTGCCGTCAATAAATGGGTTGCCGTCTATGAACGGGTTGCCGTCTATGAACGGATTGCCGTCTATGAACGGATTACCATCGATAAACGGGTTGCCGTCGATGAATGGATTACCATCGATAAACGGGTTGCCGTCGATGAATGGGTTGCCGTCAACCCACGAGAAGCCATCCCAGGAGTAGTTCGTATCCCAGTCATAGGTTGATGATGCGCCTTCGATGTAAAAGCCAGTCGCCGGGTCATACCGGGCCGGGCCCACGAAATGCAGGTCCTGGAACAGGTCCGCAGAGATATCCAGACCCCTGTTACCACAACCGAGGTTGACGTTTGAATTGACCGCTCTGTTGGCATTGATGAGGCCCGCTCCCTGCTGGAACACACTGTAAGCAAGATGGTCGCTGCCGTCCCCTTTCGCGGGTTTCGTGGTCGACATCAGCCGACACTTCACATCATCCGGTGACAAGGTTGGATTTTCGTCAAGCATCAGAATTGCAACACCACTGGCAACAGCCGCCGCCTGCGAGGTACCGGACATCAGGTAGTAATCGAGACCGTCATGAAACTCAGGATGCTGCAGCGCAATTGTGGCGTCCGATGGCATAAGACCCAGCAAATGACCACCAGGTGCGACCATATCCGGCTTGATAAAACCGTCCATGGTAGGCCCTACTCCAGAGTAGGAACTCAGATAGTCGTCACTCGGATCTTCACTGGTGAAGCCATCGCTCATCGAACCGACGGTAATCACGTAGGGCACGGCGCCCGGTACGCCAATCGTCATCGGATCCGGTCCATGGTTACCCGCCGATGCCACTACGACAAGACCTGCTTCCCAAGCCGCCATTACCGCCTGACCCAGCGGATCCTCCCAATAAAGCGATTGTGCCGGAGCGCTGAAAGAGAGATTCAGGACCTTGATTCCGTATTGCGACATATTGTTCACGGCGAAATCGATACCCCGGATCACATCCAGGTAAGTACCACCACCATCGGCACCGAAAGCTTTGATCGACACGAGATTCGCCATTGGCGCAACACCATGACTGCTCCCACTGCCTGATGACTCACTGCTTAATAGAATGCTGGTCACGTAAGTTCCGTGTCCGTTGTCGTCGGTGTCGACTGTGGGGCTACCGTATGAGTCGATCTGATCAAGAATCGCGTCATATTGCACAATGCCCCGGTGCTGATTGTCTGAGTTGTAATCCAGAGCAGGATGAGGCCAATACCCGGTGTCCACTATTGCCACGGTTACGCCTGATCCCTGCGTGCCACCGTTGTGTACCACGTCTGCCTCAACAAACTCGGTGTGGGTGGAATTCAGCTGGTAGATCTCGAACTCGACATCGTCAACATCTGGATTATCATAAATTACAGCTGTGTCAGTATTAACTGCTCCGAAGTTAGAAAACTGTCCACCCGCTAGAAACACACCGCCGCCTGAGTTAGAGGCCGCATTATTGGCAATGAAATACCCGCTCAGTTCTGAGGAAGCTCCTATATTAACGGCACCAGTGGCAACGTTAGCTCCGCCAATCCAAAAAACATTACACCGCTTTGCTCCATTAATTAAAATTATTTTTGAAGATGCCGCTACACTAAAGGCCCCAGCAACCCTAAAAACAAATATTGCATCGGGATCATTGCCCGCATCAAGAATAATAGTCCCTCCTAAGGCCCCAGCTGCCGCTATATCATAAACCCCAGGCGTAATTGTTTCGTTAAGATAAGCTGCCGAACCTGCTCCCGTGGAGGGTAAAGCCAAAAGTGCATCATAAGCGAGACCTAAATCTATTGCCCCTTGTGCTGTAACAGCATTTGCAATATGTTCAGTTCCAGAATGAGTTACAAGTGTGTAACCCGTTATAGCTCCCGAATTGGTACCAATATCTCCCTGAATTCCAGATATACCCGTATTCCCTACAGTGCCCACACTAGTAAAAAGTGTAAAGTCTGAAAGAACCCCTAAAACATCAACAGCGGCAGCAGGGGTACAGTCTGCTTCACAAAATATTGGAATGGTGGTAGCACAAGGAGGCGCAATGGCAACAGAACCAGCTCCCATACCTATTAGTCCGCCCATACTCAGCATTCTTCCTTCAAGAAGAACATCTGCGCCAAGACCAACAGCTCCTGCCTTTGAAAATAAAGTTCCTTTTACATCAGAACCTGCCGCAACAGTAATAGCTCCGTTAATAAGCCAAAAAACATTACAAGATCTCGCTCCATTAGTTAAAGTAACCGTTGAACCGGCCCCTACTGTCATTGCTCCGTTCATTTTTATTACAAAGAAAGCATCCGGGTCGCCGCCGCCATCAAGAGTAAGCGCTGCTCCTATAGATCCTGCGCTACCTATGCTATAAACCCCTGGGGAAAGCACTTCACCACCTCCAAAAGCGGGGGCATGCGCAACGGAACCGGGAACAAGAGGATCAGGAAAGTTAACAGGAAGTGCATTAAGGTGAATATACAACCTAAGTAAATCGTACCTAGCCTGATCAGTTACAGCATCGGCATTGTAGTGGTTACCGACACTAGGCGGGCCAAATCCGCTAATAATTCCTAAATTGGTGCCAATATCGCCTGTAACGGTTCCGCCTACATTTGAAACCGCTCCTGCTACGGTATAAGCCTCAAAAGAGGTCAGTATTCCTAAGTTAAGCGTGTCATTTTGACTAAAACTTACAGTTGAAAACAACAGTAGTGCAATAGCTGTAAAGGATAATGATATATATTTTTTCATAATATTATGTTTTATTTTTTTAAATGTTTTAGTGATCACATGTAATGTGATTTCATCAATAGCTTTGAATTTAAAACCCATAACCTTCAACCTCAAGCAGTAACTTATCGGCCTACCCAATACTCGTTTAATCAAACCCCAATCAATAAATTCTATTTTATTTTCGGCAGACAATACCGATTGTGAATTTGGTCAGCAACCTTGCGGCATAAGTTTTAATGTAGTGGCATAGTTATTTTGGCCGCTTGGTAATCCCCCCAGGCTCATTTGAATCTTGTCGCAAACCCCGTCGCCATAGGTAAATTCGGATGTGCTGGAGACTTCCACCCTGCCGTTATCGAGAACTTTAATACCTTCCATCTGACGCAGAATCTCCACCTGGGATGGAGTCAGGTTCGCACCCACTGCGTTGATGATTCTCAATTTATGGGTAATCTCACCACCTATATCCGTTGTGGCCACCAGGGCCTGGTCCAGACTGGCCGCCTGTACAATATAAGACGCAGCATCCACTGAAGTATTACGCTTGGTATCAGGCTGTTGGCACGCGGTGAGAAAGAAGACCAACGCGATGGCTACAATCCACGTGGTAGCTCTAATTTTAGATAACAACATAATGTCCCTTTCCTTCATCAACACGGTCGGGTGACCGTTCAAGGTCAAAAAGACCCTGTTGATGGTTAATTCCTTTTCCCCTTCCACCCAGCGATCCTGGGGGTTATGAAGAAATCCAGCCTGACGATCCAAAAGAAGAAACCGGAGTCACCACAACATAAAGCCGCAGCTTCCAGGACTTCCTTGCCCTGTAGTTTCTGCGGCTTCCTGCCGAGTAATTCCGGTCTTTAGTCAGTACAAATTCAGACTAGGCATATATACTGCTGTGAATTGGTGTAAGAAGGTACTGTAAAAAGTAACAGGTCATTACTGTATGAATATGAAAACTGAACCAGTCATTAAATACAGCTGGCAAGCAAAAGTCCGGACCTGAAATGCCCTAAATGAAGGGCGAACACTCTCGCCTTTGAACCAGCCGCAAAGGTCTGAAAACCTTTTCGCTTAACGGTAATGAAGGCCGCACCCTGCTGTTTTTCGACCAGACCAGAAGCCCGTAATCTTGTTAAGCATGGGTTCACTGGAGCAATGAAATGAGACACCTTCGTTATTGACATTGAAAAAATTGCCGGTTAGTTTGGCTCCTTCGAAGAAGATTCTGTTTTCTTGAATGTATTGGCAGGGGGTCAAGGACTGATCTGCGCCCTTACCTACAAGTTGAAATCGGTTTCATAATATTCCAGGGATTCAGGAATGACCAAAAAACCACCTCATATCCTGGTTGCAGAAGATAACCAGATAAATCTGGAGCTGGTTTCGTACATGCTCGAACAAATGAATTACGGTTACAGCGTCGCTGAAGATGGTGCCGTAGCCGTCGAAAAATTCAACAATGAATCTATTTCGTTGATCTTGATGGATTGCCATATGGGTGGCATGGATGGCTTTCAGGCAACCCAGGAAATACGCCGGATAGAGAGCGAAGCGTCTGATGGAAAACGTGTGCCAATCGTCGCCTTAACAGCAAACGCGATTATGGGCGACAAAAAGAAATGTCTTGAAATAGGCATGGATGATTATTTGAGCAAGCCGTTCAAGTTCCGTCAGTTGCAACAATTGCTGGAAAAATGGCTTCTAGCGGAAGATGAGTCTGCGGCTACACCCGCCAAGGAAAAAGGCCCCGCCGATATTTCCGATAATAGTGAAATGAAGGATGTGGATTTTCAGTCGGTAGAAGCTATTTATCAGAATCCTCAGTTCATGAAGAAATTGGTCTAGGTATATCTCGAGCAAGCCCGTCTGTACATCAATGACATGCGCTCTGCGATAGATAAAGAAGACATGGACAAGATCGCCTTCGCCGCACATGCCCTGAAATCCAGTAGTGCAAGTCTTGGTATTCATAAAATGGCGCACACCTGTTATGAGTTGGAACTGCGGCATTTCGAAAAAGATTTTCTCTCAATTCCTAAGCTGGTTTCACGCCTGGTAGAAGAATTTACCCTGGTGGTTCCCATATTGCAGGATTATCAGAAAAGTCATCAAGAGTGAAAATGTCATTGCTGGTGATCGGGGAAAAACATCTCCTGAAAAATCGTCAACCTTTTTTTGCCAACTGGCTCTGCGAGCTCTCCAGCGCATGTTGCAGGGATTGTTTCAGCTGACGAACATCAACGGGTTTAATGATCCAGTCGGTGGATAGGAAGTATAACCCACCTTTTTCGGAATTCAGGCAAGTATCAGCGATTGCTCACTACCCTCGGATTTGACCCTGGCGTGCCCTGAACCACCGAACCCATCGCCGGGAAAGGCGTTGAACGCAGTCCCACCTGCCCAACACACCACAATTC
>JBLHGQ010000091.1:0-11655 GCA_047614505.1 Rhodothermales bacterium
TCGCTGTGGACCACGGAACTGCACGAGATGTTGCTGGTGGGTTCACTTGAGCCGCTTGAGCTTGACGTGCCGCGTATCAGTGAGCGATTCAACCAACCGCAAGTGATTGCCGCCCTGCGCGAGGTGGGTATTGCCACGCCCGAGGCATTGCTGGGAACCTGGGTGACGGATCGTGCAGGACTGGAGACCTACGCCGCTGACGCGCTACCGGTCACTGACGATCGGCCCCGGATTGAATACGCGGACTGGGTTCGATACGACGAGATTCACCGCGTACT
Source organism: Rhodothermales bacterium (assembly GCA_047614505.1). GTDB lineage: Bacteria > Pseudomonadota > Gammaproteobacteria > Xanthomonadales > SZUA-36 > JABDJL01. The sequence goes on from JBLHGQ010000091.1 coordinate 279, forward strand.
GCCCGCATTGATCGGCCTTCGCACCAGCCCGCCATTGAGCGGTGCGGATGATGCTTTTGTGCGGGCCGTGGCGCAGGAGCGCCAACGGCTGATGCTGTTTTATCAGGCTGCGCTGAATGGCAGTGCGGGCAACCGCGAGCTTTGGGTGCGTGATATGCGCAGCGTGCTTCAGGCTGATGGCAGCAACGCATACTACCGTTGGTTTGACGGCAGCGGAAACTGAAAACCCGGATACGCCAGAGACTGATATTTGTGCCTGGTTGCTGTCTGGAACGGAACCTTCAGGTGAAGTATTATGGATGGTCAGGAGAACCTTTATGCCAAATAAATCCCGTTCGACCCTCTTAGCAATTCTGCTGCCACCCATCATGGCGCTGTGCTGCGTTCCGGTCACTGCGCAGGAGCCGGCCGCTGCCGCATCTGCCGTTCCGGAGACCGCCAGTGCCAGTTTCTCTACGGAGCAACTGGAGCAGTTGGTGGCCCCGATCGCGCTGTACCCGGACTCCTTGCTCACGCAGGTACTGATGGCCTCCACCTATCCGCTGGAGATCGTGGAAGCCGAGCGTTGGCTGGGTAAAAACCCGGGCCTGGAAGGCACTGCGCTGGATGAGGCGATGAAGGAAAAGGATTGGGACCCCAGTGTCAAATCACTTTGCACCCTGCCCGAAGTGCTCACAAAAATGAGCGACAACCTCGACTGGACGCAGGACCTGGGTGACGCCTTTCTCGAACAAAAGGACCAGCTGCTTGACACTGTTCAGATCATGCGGGGCAAAGCGCACGATGCCGGGAATCTGAAAACTACCGAACAGCAGGTGATTACGGTGGAGAAGGAGAAAATCATCGTCATTGAGTCTGCTTCCCCCGAAATCGTCTACGTCCCGACCTACTCTCCTACTGTCGTATACGCAGGCTGGGGCTATCCTCATTACTACTATCCACCATTCTACTATCCACCGCCCCCGGGTTACGGTTGGGTCACGTTTGGTGTCGGCCTGGCGGTGGGAGCGGCGTTCTGGGGTAATTGCCATTGGGGCTGGGGGCACCATGACGTCAATATCAATGTCAATCGCTACAATAACTTCAACAGAAACACCAATATCAACGCCAACATCAACAATATCAACCGCACAGGCGGCCAGTCGGGCTGGCAGCACGACCCCAGTCATCGCAACGGCGTCAAGTACAAAAATCAGAACGTAGCCAGCCAGTACGGGGCCAAGACCGGCACCAGCCGGGTGTCCAGCCAGCAGGCACGCGGCTGGTCAGGAACCGGTACTGCAAATCGCTCAGGCACTGCGGCTGCCACCCGCCAGCAGGGTGCTGGCACGCTTGGCAGTTCTACCGCGGCCAACCGTGCGCAGGGCACAGCAGCCAACAGGCCCGCTGCCGCCACCCGCCAGCAGAGTGCCCCAACCAGAAACAGCGCCTATAGCGGGGCAAGCAGACCGCAGATGGACCGTGCAGCCAGTAGCCGTGGATCGATGAGCCGGGGTACCCCATCAATGGGTGGTGCAAGATCCGGCGGTCGCGGACGCAGGTAGGAGAACCGAGATGATCAGAAAGATGATGTTCCGCACGCGATTACTATTGGCTTTGGGGGTCTCCGGGCTCCTGTTAATCATGACCGGCTGCGATCGCACTGCCAACGAAGCAGGCACCTTCGCCACCCCCGAGGAAGCGATCCAGGCTGTTGCTGACCTGATCGGCTCCGGTGACGAGGGTAAAACCGAGAAAATCTTCGGGCCAGGCAGCGCCTCCTTGTTTCAGACCGGTGACGAGAACGCCGACCGCCGCAACGCCGGGTTAGCCAAAGAAATGATCCTCACGAAGGTCAACTTCGAAGACTTCGATGACAAAACCAAGGTGGTCTATATCGGCGAGGAAGCCTGGCCACTGCCGATTCCACTGGTGAAAACAGCGGATGGTCTGCGCTGGCGTTTCGATACCGCTGCCGGTCAGGAGGAATTACTCAACCGCCGCATCGGCAGGAATGAGCTGTTCACGCTGGCCAGCTTGCGTGAACTGGTCAGTGCCCAGGAGGAATATCGTGCTGAAGGACGGGACGGCAACCCGCCTGCTTATGCGCAGAAATTTCTGAGCACCGAAGGCCGTCAAGATGGCCTGTTCTGGCTCTCAGCCGAAGGCGTAGCCCTGAGCCCGATTGGTGACCTTCTGGCCGACGCGGAGGATTACAGTCAGGCTTTTCACGGCTACTACTACCGGATGCTGACGGCTCAGAGCCAAAACGCCCCCGGCGGTGAAAAGACCTACCTGGACGAGCAAGGCCAGTTGACCGGTGGTTTTGCAGTAGTTGCATGGCCGAACAAGTACGGCAACTCAGGGGTCATGACGTTCCAGATCAACCAGTTGGGTATCGTGTTTCAGAAGGACCTGGGCGCCGATACCGAGACTGCAGCGGCAGCAATCCAGGTATTTGACCCGGATAAAAGCTGGGACCCGACCAGCGACTCGTTGGGCGTTGAAGAGAGTACCGAAGCGGTTGATTGAGATCATAGAGCAGCGCTGAAACGATTACGATTCGGCCCGGCGTCATCACTTTTTCCATCCCTGGGTCACGCGGCTTTCACCGCGTGTCGGCCAGTCGGATGGGTGGTCTAGTTCGCAGGTATTAAAGGACAGGCCACATCGCGCACGTAACTTAAAAAGAAACCTTCCAGGTCACCATTTTCTGTATAAACTTCCAGGCCGATAAAACGCCAGCCTTGCTTCGCCATCTCTTGATGTCTTTTAGTCATATTTGACGCCGCCTTATCCTTACGGCCCATGCCGGATACGTCCTGGAAACCGGTAATGGCTTCCTGGCAAGTTTCTGGCACAGCGATTACTCCTGCGGCCTCCTGGGCCAGTAAAACGGGAGAGTGGAAACCCGCAGCCAGGACCAACGCATATATATATCTCATTTCAGTTCTCCAGGTGTTTTGCCAAGTGGTTGTTGATAGTGATGAAATTATGGGGTCAGAGTCAAGTGCCAGAGTCGGCTGACAGATTTCGGGGGAAATTATGGGGTCAGAGTCAAGCGCCAGAGTCGGCTGAAATTATGGGGTCAGAGTCAAGTGCCAGAGTCGGCTGACAGATTTCGGGGTGTTTTGCTGATTATCGAATTCTGACAACCGGGCACAATGGGCTCAATGTTGTATTGAGGGGGAGGGCACATGCCCAGGCGATGCAGGTATTGTCCCGTTGATTTTCCTGTCCATGTCATCCAACGGGGAAACAACCGCCAAAGGCTGTTTACCAGTGACGCAGATATGGCGGCTTATGCACACTGGCTTGGTGAAGGCTCGCTGAGATTCCAGGTAGATATACATGGTTGGGTGTTCATGACCAACCATGTGCACCTGCTGATGACACCGAGAGTCGACAACGCCGTTTCCCGCTTGATGCAATCCATGGGCCGGCGGTATGTCGGTCACTTCAATTATTCGTATGCTCGAAGCGGCACGCTGTTCGAGGGGCGATTTCGTTCCTGCCTCGTCCAGCAAGACAGATACTTCCTGACCTGCCTGCGGTACATCGAACTGAACCCGGTACGGGCTGGAATGGTTCGAGACCCCGGGGACTATTGGTGGTCCAGCTACCGAGCCCACGCCTTTGGAGCACCCGTCAAGTTCTGGCAACCCCACGAGTTGTACTTGTCACTTGCGCTCGATCCGGCTGAGCGGCAGAAAGCTTGGCGCATGCAGGTCGCGCAGGCCTTGGACACCGACACCATTGCCAAAATACGCCATTGCACCAACACCGGGTTGGTGCTTGGTACCGAGAAGTTCAGAAACCAGGTCGCTGCGTTGAGAAGCTGATCATGGGGCGTGATTCCGGCAGGCCTGTCGCAAGTACCTCCTGACTCTGGCACTTGACTCTGACCCCATAACTTTCCTGGCTTTTGCAGTAAAAAAATGCGTGGGCGCCCGGCTCTTTGTTGATATTCTTTACCTGACTCTTGTGGGAAATATATGTGGGTGTTCGGGGTTTTGACATGAAGCTGATTTTCAAACTGCGTGCAGAAAGAAATATCCTGCCTCACTGGTTGTGGCTGGCTTTATTGGCGTGCATCTTGAGCCCAAAGGTTTCTGCCCAAACCGGGACTGTGCAAGATTTCCAGGACCCGGCCCGGCAGGTGCATTGGGCAATGGGTGCGTTTTTTGGCACGGGTTGGTACCAGGTGGACGACAACCGCTCTATGTACATTTTCCGGATACCGCCTTCCAGGACGATTCGGGACTCTTCTCTCGATGAAAACGGTAAACGCTCGCTGGGTATACGACTGCAGTTCCCCTTGACGTTTGGTTTGACTGATCTGGAAGACCTTCCCGATTTTGCCAATTTTGACAACTACGCCACCGTCAGTTTTACCCCGGGCATAGAACTGGAAATTCCAGTTACTGAAAATTGGCAGCTCAAGCCTTATGTCAATATTGGCTGGGGTACAGAAACCAACTCTTCAGACTCGGCATGGATCTACTATGGCGGAATACGCAGCCGCTATCATCTTGGCAATAAAAATTCCCGATGGGCGCTTTTGAATGCCGTTTATTTTGCCGGATACCGGCCTGAATTTAAAAGCCGTGGGGAATTCGGATCTCTGATGAGCGGGCTGGAATTCAGCCAGCCGTTAAAAAGCATTTCACAATCAAGAGGCGAAGATCTGTTTCTGAATTGGCACGTCACCCATAATTATTTTTTTGACCGCCTGAATTTTCACATAGATGACGGCCGTGTTGAATCCATCAAAGACCAGTGGGAACTCGGGCTCGCGCTGGGCAGGGGAAGCAAGGGGTTTAAGATCTGGTTTGTGACGTTTGAGCAACTGGGTTTGTCCTACCAGTGGAGTTCAAATAAACGTTTCCAGGCAATTACATTCAACCTGAAATCACCATTTAGCGGCTAATCAGAACGATCTGCTCACAGCTTGCTCGTGCAGGAAAATTATGGGGTCAGAGTCAAGTGCCAGAGTCGGCTGACAGATTTCGGGGTGTTTTGCTGATTTTCCAATTATGACAACCGGGCAGAATGGGCTCAATGTTGTGTTGAGGGGGAGGGCACTTGCCCAGGCGATTTCGTTCCTGCCTCGTCCAGGGGGCACCCGTCAAGTTCTGGCAACCCCACGAGTTGTACTTGTCACTTGCGCCCGATCCGACTGAGCGGAAGAATGCTTGGCGCATGCAGGTCGTGGAGGCCTTGGACATCGACACCATTGCCAAAATACGCCATTGCACCAACACCGGGTTGGTGCTTGGTACCGAGAAGTTCAGGGACCAGATCGCTGCGTTGAGAAGCTGATCATGGGCGCGTGATTCCGGCAGGCCTGCCGAAAGCCCCCCTGACTCTGGCACTTGACTCTGACCCCATAACTTACCGGCAGGCCTGCCGCAAGCACACTTGACTCTGGCACTTGACTCTGACCCCATAACTTCCCGAGAAGTTCAGGGACCAGATCGCTGCGTTGAGAAGCTGATCATGGGCGCGTGATTCCGGCAGGCCTGCCGCAAGCCCCCCTGACTCTGGCACTTGACTCTGACCCCATAACTTTGCTGACCCCATAACTTTGCAATCTTGTTTCAGTTGGCTGGGTAGGTGAGGTAGTAACCATCAAGCTCAGCAAGTCGGAGTTTGGTGTCGAAAGCGTTGCTCAGCACCTTTCGAGTTAGTACCTGTTGTTTAGGTCCATCGGCAATTATTGCGCCATGTTTGAGCACGATCACTCGCTCGATTTCAGGTGGGATGTCGCTCATATGGTGTGTTACCCACACTACACCCCGCCCGAGTTTTACCAACTTTCTGACGTGCTCCAGAAGTTCGAAACTGCCCGCCATATCCAGACTGGAGGTGGGCTCATCAAAGACCAGAGTGTGGGGGTCGTGGATCAAAGCCCTGCCCAACAAGCAGCGTCGCTGTTGTCCCGTGGACAGTGTCCGGAACTCCCGTTTGCCAAGTGACTGGAGATCCAGTTGTTGCATGACATTTCCGGCACGTTCGAACTGCTCGCTTCCTACCTGGTTCATTAGTCTCCGGTCCAGCCCATTGCTGGAGAAATAGCCCGACAGGATTACTTGCTCCACATTGGCATCCGGCACAAAATCGGTTTGCAGATCATGCGAAACGATGCCGATTTGCGAACGCAACTCCCACACATTCAAGTGTTCATGGCCGAGAACCTTGATCCAGGAACCCTTGTTATGCACGGGGTAGATATCACGGGTAATTGTCCTGAGTAAGGTGGATTTGCCGGAACCATTCGGACCCAAAACAGCTACCCGTTCACCTTGGGCAATGCACAATGAAAGATTCCGAAATACACAGGTCGTCTCGCGCCAGACCGTGGCATTATGAATTTCAATCAGGGGTGCATCTTCCATGAACTTTGACTTTTTCATCACAAGTACTCAATAAACTCATGATCTTCATTGAGACGCAAAGTAATATCTGCCTGATCAGGAACAGATTGCATCATTTGTAGTGTCAGTCGTTCGAAATACATCAGGAACTCCTGGATTTCCGGATAGGTCATTTTCCTGCTGCCCTCCGGCAGGCCTTGTTCCTGTTGCCATCTCCAGGTCAGAACCGATTTCAAGTCAGGAACGGCCAGGTAAATAAGGCAGTTGGTTTGAAATGCCTCCTGGTAACGGGAAAGTGAGTTATTCACATATTGACGCCACGAGCATTTCTGATCTCTCTCAGCTTCCAATGCATTTACGGTATCGGTGAGTTCCGAGTCATTCTGAGGTTTCGCACCCCAAAACCAGCCTTCGCATATCACGATTCGGACGTGGTTCGTTTCTGTGCTTCTGGCTGCTTCTCGATCGTCTTCTGACTTATTGAAACCTGGCATTGAAATGCGCTCACCAGCGCGAATTGCACGAGTGACGCCCTCCAAAAGATCTATATCATGAGTGCCTGGTACTCCGCGCACGGCGAGCAGAGGATGCACTGTTTCAGCAAGATTCAGACGCTCTTCCCGCGACAGGTAGAAATCATCCAGTGCCAGCACCATTGATGGGTATCCATATTGGTGCTTCAGGAGCTCTGCGAGCAGGTGCGCAAAGGTGGATTTCCCGCTCCCTTGGGCGCCTGAAATTCCAACAAAATATTTATCGGTCTTATTCCTGGAGGATTTTCTTTGTATATGCTCCGCAGCATCGATCAAAGCAGCCAGGTAAGACTCACCCAATCTCAAGCCTTGTGCCTTTGTCTGGGAGCCGAACCAGTTGGGCAAATCCTTGTCCATGGGGTCCCGGCCTTGAATCTACTCAGGGTGCCAGGCGCTTGATCAGGCTTGATGTGTCAAATCGCTTGCCACCCATCGCTTCCACTTCTGCGTAGTACTGGTCGACCTGCCGGGTCATCTCAAGGTTTACGCCCACCCGATTTGCTTCATCCAGAGCAATATTCAAGTCCTTTCGCATCCACTCCACTGCAAAGCCGAAATCGAATTGATCATCGACCATGGTTTGCCAACGATTTTCCATCTGCCAGGATTGTGCAGCTCCTTTTGAAATGGCCTGAATGACTGCGGCCACATCCAGGTTTGACTGTTTGGCCAGTTGCAGACCTTCCGCCAAACCCTGAATCACGCCCGCAATGCAGATCTGATTGACCAAAAGCCGGGACACCCACCACTTCGGCAAAGAAACAAAAGCCGGGACACCCAAAAGCCGGGACACCCACCACTTTCAAAAGCCGGGACACCCACCACTTCGGCAAAAAAAGCCGGGACACCCACCACTTCGCTGCTTTGAAAGGGCGGAACGCGGCCACCAGCGGAAATCAGTAAATCAATAAAAAAGGGCCGCCAGCAATAGACGGCCCTCCAATTGATAAGATTAGACTTATTCGATTACGAAACTGGTGACACAAGCCTGGGCTATGGTGTATTCAGATCCATCACCTGATACTGCCGTGATCAGGTATGTACCCTCAGCGGTGTAATTCTTGGACGCGGAACCGAACAGGGCGACATGCTGACAAAGGGTGGCAAAACCGGATTCGATTACATGCTGGCTGGATATCGTGACCCAGCGGGAAAATTCGACAGCCAGGGCGAAGGCGCCGATATCTGGCATGCCAATGAGGCGGATTTTGCCACTGCCTGGCACAGGGACCTGCGCCCGACGTGAAAGGGCGTCTGGAGGAGCAGGGTCAATAAGGAATATGCTCTGTCAGTCCGGTGCGTACAGAATCTCTATTCTCACGACCGCGAAGACTGGTGAACACGAGAGCCAATATTTACGCTTTGAGTTCAAAGTAAATTAAGGGACCAGAGTAATAGGACAGATAAAAGTCTTTCGGGGTGCCTCAGTTCGTAGCTTTTGCACCTCCTCAGACAGTGATTTGATACCCAGCAACGACCTGCTGCCGGGCACCGAGCAAACCAGGTTTCAGGTTGTAGGGTTGCGTTTTGTAAATATTCAGTTATTCCAAAGTTGGATTTGCTCTGCCCCTTTACTCTGTCCCCAGGGATTTTCAAGGGCATTTATTTATGAAGGTTTTGCATAAAAAAAGGCCGGAGATAAATCCGGCCTTTTCAGGAATGATAGAAACGTTATTTCTTTTTCGCTGCAGCCTGTTTGGCAGGAGCTTTTTTAGGAGGGGCCTTTATTGCAGAGGCCTTCGGTGCTGTTTTCTTGGCTGACACTTCAATCTCCATCGTCACGTGGACGCTTGTGTGAACCGGGTTGGTTCGAGCGAATTATACGTCTGATTTTTATTGTTGAAAACAAAAATTTTGAGTGGTTGGTGTTTGATTATTCACGCATAAATCTAGCCGGCCACGCCAGAAATATGTGGTCAGAGTGGACTAACCCAGATAAAAGCACGAAAAGCTAGAAAAGCTCAAAAGCTAGGACAAAAGCTCAAACAAAAAAAGCCAAAAAGCTAGCAAAAAGCTAGGACACCCACCACTCAGCACACCACTCAGCAAATTTCCTACCAGATCTAAAGCCCTTGGTTGATATCGAATTTTATTCAACGGGTCTAATCTCTTGACATGACCCAAGCCCGCAAACGCCTGGTTTCCTATTCCGATACGGTTTACTACCACTGTGTGTCCCGCTGTGTGCGCCGGGCCTTCCTGTGTGGCAAGGATTCGGTTACTGGCTTTGATTTTGAACACCGCCGCGGTTGGATCGTTAAGCGGATGACCGGGCTGGCTGACATCTTTGCCATTGATCTGTGTGCATACGCGGTGATGAGCAATCACTATCACGTCGTGATCCGCATCAATACCGAGCAAGCGGCCCAGTGGAGTGATCGCCAGGTTGCAGAGCGGTGGCTGCGGTTATTCTCGGGACCGATGCTGGTGCAGCGCTGGATGGCAGGCACTCACATGGAAGTAGCTGAACTGTCCAGAATAAGCACCTGCATTGAACAATGGCGTGAACGGTTGCTCAGCTTGTCCTGGTTCATGCGTTGTCTGAATGAGCATATTGCCCGTATGGCCAATCGCGAAGACCGCTGTACCGGCAGGTTCTGGGAAGGGCGCTTCAAATCCCAGGCACTACTGGACGAAAAAGCTTTATTGACCTGCATGGCCTATGTGGACTTGAACCCCATTCGTGCGGCGATGGCCAACACACCAGAACAATCCGACTTTACTTCTATCCAGCAACGCATTGAGCAACCCGGCAATCAACACTTGCGCCCATTTAGCGGTCACAGCGATGATCTCAGCGGCATTCCCTATGCGCTCGGCGATTACCTGGAACTGGTGGACTGGGCCGTCTACCAGGAATTTGAGCGGATCTCAGAACGCGGCGGGGTACTCGGTGCCATGGACACCATGTACCAGAGAAGCAGGATTCAGGAAGAATCCATGTACTACGAGCACAAAAAGCACGACGGCAGCCTGCCGCTGGTTGGTGTGAATACCTTCCTTGGGGAGGAGGGCAAGCACGTGCATGGTGGAGAGCAGGAACTGATGCGATCAACCACCGAAGAAAAAGATCAACAGGTGGGGAATGTTGAGGCGTTCAGGGATGCCCATCAGGCTGAGGCAAATCAGGAGCTAGAGAAGTTGCAGCGGGTAGCCCGCGAGAGGAAAAATACCTTCGAAGCACTAATGGAGGCGGGGAAAGATTGCTCATTGGGTTCGATGAGCCATGCGCTGTATGATGTGGGTGGGGAGTATCGGAGGAATATGTAGGCACGAACATATTTTTTCCTACACCAGCTAGTTAAGAAAGTGGGTGATGAGATGGACGCCTCCATCTATCGGATCGGCATCGTAATGCGCCACACTGGCATTGGCAGACCATAAGGCCTGCGTGTCACTCAGTCATCAACGCAAGAGGAGGCGTCCACATGAAGATTAAACTACTCGGTATTGATTTAGCAAAGAATGTCTTTCAACTCTGTGCCTTGAACCAGGCCAACAAGGTCATTTTTAACCGTTCCGTTCGTCGTGCTCGATTTAGAACCACTATTGCTCAACTTGATCCGACCATCATTGCTATGGAGTCTTGCTCCAGCGCCCATTACTGGGGTCGGGCCATTGAGACCATGGGGCATAAGGTATTGCTGATACCCGCCCAACACGTCACACCCTTTGTACGCGGCGGCAAGAGCGATGCGCGTGATGCTCTGGCCATTTGTGAGGCCGCACAACGACCGGACCTGCACCCGGTGCCGATCAAGTCCATCGAACAACAGGACATTCAGTTATTGCATCGCCTGCGCCAACGCCAGGTACAACACTCAACCGCCCTGGCCAACCAGATCCGCAGCCTCGGACGTGAGTACGGCGTGATCTTCCCGACCGGCATCAGATCCTTAATAACGTGTTTGCCCGAGGCGCTCGAAGATGGCAGCAATGAACTCTCGCCAGTCGCTCGCCATGCACTGGCCGATCAATACCAATGCTTGATCGAAGTACGCCAGACTATGAAGACCTTTCAAGGTCAGATTGAACAGCTGGCTGCACAATATCCAGCCTATAACAAGCTGCAAGCATTACCGGGTATCGGGCCACTCACTGGATCTGCTTACATCGCCGCCATTGGCAATGGCCGACAGTTCCAATGTGGGCGTCAGGTCAGTGCCTGGTTGGGACTGGTACCACGTCAATACGGTTCTGGTGGCCAGATACAACTCAAAGGCATGACCAAGAACGGTGATCGTTACCTGCGTACCTTAATGATCCATGGTGCCAGAGCGGCGATTACGCGCGGGCAGAAGAACTGCCCACCATTGGCACAATGGATACAACCCATCATCGCCCGCAGTGGCCATAACAAAGCGGTGGTGGCACTGGCCAATAAACTGGCACGTATCGCCTGGGTCGTGGTTACCAGCGATGAACCGTTTGATTTAAAGCAGGCGTTTAAACCCGCCGCTTAAGTCTGCCAAGCCGATGAGGCAATAA
>JBLHGQ010000092.1:0-11602 GCA_047614505.1 Rhodothermales bacterium
TTATTTTACTTTTTATCACAATATCCATTCGTGCCTGGTCGCTGGTTCGCAAAGTAAAACAAGAAGCACCTGGTGCCCGACTGTCTTTGCGTTGGGTAAGAAACTTCCTGATGCTTTCCTTGCCGCCCGCTCTGATCGTTTACTTCTTTTCAGCCTGGTTTCTGACCCGGACCGTAGACAGCTGGTTCGATGTTCAGGTCGAAGACGCATTGGCGGATTCTCTTGCACTCGGCCAGGAATTCATGGACGTACGCAAATTTGAAGTTCGCAACCAGATGCAGCGTATGGGACTGCAAATTGAGGGGCTTGAAGCTGATCCAGAGCGCCTGCGTACTGCGCTTTTGCGACGGGTAAGTGCCTCCGGACCAGTGGAACTTACGGTGTTCAGCGCCGATGGCCGGGTGGTTTCCACGGCCAATTTTGATGCCCTGGCCGACCCTACAGACCATCCTGGTGATTTTGCACTTGTGCAGGCAATTGAACGCGGCGAATTTGCTGCCGTTCAACCTGTTGCCAATGGTGGCCTGAGAATTCGCGTTATTCAACAAATCCAGGCCGCGTCTGCGGGAGATCCGGATCTCTTGTTGCAGGCTATTTTTCCCCTACCTGAAAACATTACAGCGCTAACCGCAAGAATTGGCGACGAGTACCTGCGGTATCAAAACATCAGTTACCTGAAGGATCGGCTGAAGCAGAGTTTTCTGCTGATTCTCAGTCTGGTTTTGGCGCTTACTGTATTACTGGCGATTTTGGCAGCCTTGAATGCATCGCGCCGAATGGTTGCGCCCATTTCGAATCTGGCCAATGCCACCCGCAAAGTCGCCGGTGGTGATCTGGGCCAGGCGGTGGAAACTCAAACAAAAGATGAACTTGGATTTCTTACCCAATCCTTCAACGATATGACCCAGGCGCTTTTAAAAGCCAGTCAGGAAGCGGAGTCCGCGAGACTCAGTTTACAGGAGCAAGGGGAGTATCTTGAGACTGTATTGGGCAGTCTGTCTTCAGGCGTGCTGACATTCGACTCCAGTGGAAAAATTGTGCGTGCCAATAAGGCAGCCGAGCAAATTTTGAGTCTGCCAACCGGCTATGCCATTAACCGGACTTTGAGTGAGATGTCTGTAAAAGCACCTCAGCTTGAGGCATTTTCAGAAACAGTTAGCAATCGCCTTCGCCGTGGCAGATCCGAGTGGCAGCAGGAAATCCGGATTGAACAGGCGGGTTCACCATTGGTACTTCTGGTGCGTGGCTCGAGCTTGCCGTCTGGTACAGCAGAAGATGTTGGCCATGTTGTGGTGTTCGACGATGTGACCATCCTCAACCAGGCGCAACGTGACGCCGCCTGGGCGGAGGTAGCTCGCCGCTTAGCCCATGAAGTCAAAAACCCACTCACACCCATCAGGCTGGTAGCCGAGCGGCTACGCATGAAGTTAATGGACAAGCTGGAAGCCAAAGATGCCGAAATGCTTGACCGATCAGCGACTACTATTGTTTCGCAAGTCGAAGCTTTAGGAAAACTGGTGGATGCATTTGGAGATTACGCGCGGGACCCTGAGTTTGAGCTTGCCGATCTCAACCTGGAGAAACTGATTACCGTCGTAGTGGCACTTTATCGTGATGGTGATCCGATGCTGGACCTGAAACTGGAACTATGTCCCGGACCCCCGGGCCTCACTGCAGACAGTGGTCAAATTCGTCAGCTGCTGCACAACCTGATTCGCAATGCCAAAGAGGCGGTGAACGAAGGCAATCCTCTAAGCATGGTCATCAGTACAGCCACTATAGACAACAATGGACAGCCCTTCGTGGAATTGCTGGTGTCGGATAATGGCCCGGGGTTCCCTGAGCCTGTCCTGGAAAATCCTTTTGAGCCTTATGTCAGCTTCAAGCCCAATGGTAGTGGTCTGGGGCTGGCCATTTGCAGAAAAATTGTGACCGATCACGACGGGAAGATTACCATCAGCAATCCTGAAACCGGAGGCGCGCTTGCCCGAATTCTCCTGCCAATCAAACAAGGCCGGGCGCAGGATCAAACGCGGCGGGATACCGCTTAAAAAACTGCCTGATCACATTATGATGATGCTATATCCACTTTTGTTGAAATCCGGTATTCTGTTGTTTCCTTACCACATCGCCCAATCAGGCAATGAGACATGCCCCAAGCAAAAATCCTGGTAGTAGACGACGAGCCTGACATTCGTCATCTGGTCAGCGAAATTCTGGCCGATGAAGGATATTCTGTATCTTCTGCCAAAGACGGACAGTCGGCACGTTTGGCATATGCCAATGAAAAGCCCGACCTGGTTCTTTTAGATATCTGGATGCCGGACATAGACGGCATAAGCCTGCTCAAAGAATGGTCCAGCGGAGGTTCGCTTGCATGCCCTGTGGTTGTAATGTCGGGTCACGGCACGCTTGAAACTGCTGTAGAGGCAACCCGTTTGGGTGCCCACGATTTTATTCAAAAGCCGTTGTCCCTGGCGAAACTACTGGCCACCGTCAAACACGCTCTTGATGCTCATCAAAGCAAATCCTCGACCGGCCGGAGACAAATTGGCGGCCTGCATATGGATCCGATCGGCAATAGCCCGTCAATGCAAATCCTGCGTCAGAAAGCCGAACAGGCTGCCCGCCACAGTTCGCCAATATTAATCATCGGAGAAACCGGAAGCGGTAAAGAAACCACTGCTGCCTATATTCACAGGTCTGGAGCGCACGCAGGTAAGTTTAAGATTTTGGATCATTTCAGATTGCGAGGTAGCAACGCAAAGCAATATCTTTTTGGAGAGATGGTCGGGGACACGATCAATCCCGGACTAATCGATGAGGCTAGAAACGGAACCTTGTTCATTCCGGAAATTCAGCAACTTTCTCTTGAAGCGCAGGAAATGATAAACCTGGCGTTTGAAGCAGGTCGCTATCACACTGAAGGTTCTGATGAGGTGCGGGAAATAAGTTGCCGCGTTGTCGCCAGTGCACCTGAGAATCTTGAAATCCTGGTTCAGAACGGCACGGTCTCAGAGCAGCTTTACTATCGCCTGAATGTGCTTCCTCTACATGTGCCGGCGCTTCGCTCAAGGCCCGAAGACATACCTGAACTGGTGCGTTTTTATGCAGAGTGGTTTCCAAATAACGAGGCTTTACCTTATCGACAGTTCTCCATTTCCGCCCTAAATCGCCTTCGAAATCATAGCTGGCCAGGAAATATTCGCGAGTTGAGAAATCTGGTCCAAATGCTGTTAATCCTGTGCGTAGAAGGTGATGTGACCGTCCAGGAGGTTGAAGAAGCTCTGCAGCACAATGCCAGCGAAACTTCAGGTAAAAGTACTGCAAGACCCGGTTCTTTTGACCTGCCTTTGCGCGAGGCGCGCGAACAGTTTGAGCGAGATTATCTGTGCTATCAACTGCGAAAAGCAGGCGGCAGCGTGGGCAAACTGTCAGAATCTGTCGGCATGGAACGCACGCATTTGTATCGCAAGTTACGCTCGCTGGGAATTGATCCCAAGTCAGCGATGAAAGGCGGAGAACCCAATTGAAGATCGTGATTCTAGGTGCCGGCCAGGTAGGATCAACTCTCGCCTGGAGTCTGGCTGGCGAAGACAACGACATTTCCATAGTAGACCAGGACAATTCGCTGCTTAACAAACTGCAGGATAACCTTGATATCAGGGTGGTACAGGGGCACGCTCCACATCCAAAGGTACTGGTCAGGGCCGGAATTGAAGACGCCGATATTGTTATTGCCGTGACCAATTCTGATGAAGTGAACATGGCCGCTTGCCAGGTGGCTTACACGCTGTACAACACACCCAAACGAATAGCCAGAATTCGTTCAGCCGAATACACCAACTACAAGGAATTATTTGCTCGGGAACACTCGCCAATTGATTTTCTCATCAGCCCTGAACAGTTGATTACTAAATATATTTCCCGCTTGATCGAGTATCCAGGCGCTTTACAAGTGCTTGATTTTGCAGATGGACGCGCTCAAATGGTCGCAACCCAGGCAGATGCCGGCGGCCTGCTGGTAGGTAAGAAGTTGTACACCATCAGACACCATATGCCACCAGGTACCGATGCCCGGGTTGCAGCAGTCTACCGCCAGGGTCAATTGATTATCCCTGATGGTGACACTGTAATTGAGGAGAACGACACGGTGTTCTTCCTCGCAGCACACAAGCATATTCATACCGTAATGAAAGAATTGCGGCCCAGCGATAATCCTATTCGACGGGTTATCCTGGCTGGCGGCGGCTTCATCGGTAGTAGCCTGGCAAAACTGCTTGAGCGCGATCATCATGTGAAGATTATCGAACGAGACCCTGTGCAGGCAGAGGCCATAGCCGAAGAACTTGAAAAAGCCATCGTGCTGGTAGGCGACTGTGCCGATGAAAACCTGCTGCGTGAGGAAGCGATTGAAACCACCGATGTTTATTGCGTGCTGACCAATGACGATGAGGCAAATATCCTTTCTTCCCTGCTGGCCAAGAAAATGGGTGTTGAAAAAGTGATTACGATCATCAATCGGCCGGCCTACATTGACCTTGTTGAATCCGGCACAATTGATATCGCGCTCTCGCCGGCACAAATTACAATTGGTGCCTTACTCACTCACATTCGCAAGGGAAACATCGTCAGGGTTCACTCATTGCGGCGTGGTGCGGCAGAGGCCATTGAAGCGATTGCCCTGGGTGATAATCACAGCTCTAAGGTCGTTGGCCGATCATTGGAAGATGTGGATTTGCCCAAAGGCACCACCATTGTTGCTGTGGTCAGAGGCGAGGACGTCATTATTGCGCATCACGACACGGTCATTCGCGAACACGATCATGTTCTGCTATTTGTTCCTGATAAAGCCCAGATTCCCGCTGTTGAGAACCTGTTCCAGGTTAGCGCAACTTTCGTTTAATATGCGTTACGCCTCCGTCCAGCGGGTTGTCGGGTTTCTTATTGCCCTATCGAGCCTGATGATGCTACCGCCGATCCTGGTTGGCTGGCACTACCATGATGGTACCGAGCCATTGTTTATGATCAGCGCTGCAATCCTGCTTGCAATCGGCCTGTTAATTTATCTGCCGGTGAAA
This sequence comes from Rhodothermales bacterium, assembly GCA_047614505.1. GTDB lineage: Bacteria > Pseudomonadota > Gammaproteobacteria > Xanthomonadales > SZUA-36 > JABDJL01. Next base: position 5,082 of record JBLHGQ010000092.1, read on the forward strand.
GACTTCAATCATGAACTCAGGTTGCGCGATGGATTTCTGATCGTAGTCGGCTGTTGGATGGCGCTGGCAATCGTTGGTGCAGTACCGTTTGTATTACTGCAAACGCCACAGTTGAGTTATACAGATGCCTTTTTTGAATCTATGTCAGGCCTCACCACTACGGGCGCTACGATCATTACCGACATCGAAGCATTGCCAAAGGCAATTCTTTACTACCGCCAGCAACTTCAATGGCTGGGTGGAATGGGTATTATCGTGCTGGCAGTTGCCATTTTACCGATGCTGCGAATAGGTGGGATGCAGTTGTACCGTGCCGAAACTCCGGGACCACTAAAAGACAGCAAGCTAACGCCTCGTATCACCGAAACTGCAAAGGCCCTTTGGTTGATTTATCTCGGTATAACGGTGGTTTGTGCAATGGCCTACTGGATGGGTGGCATGTCACTTTTTGATGCCGTAGGGCATTCATTCAGCACTGTTGCCATTGGTGGATTCTCGACCCACGACAACAGCCTGGCATATTTTGATAACCCGACCATTGAGATCATCGCAATGGTGTTTATGACCATTGCCGGTATTAATTTTGCGCTGCATTTCACTGCCTGGCGAAAAGCCAGTACCCAGCCCTACTTTCTCGACCCGGAGTTGAAGGTTTACATCCTGCTGCTGGTCGGCCTGGCATTGCTGGCTAGCTGCTCGCTGTATTTCAATGATACTTACTCAAGCTGGTTGGAATCTGTCCGCTATGGAAGTTTCCAGGTTATTTCAGCGATGACGACCACTGGTTTCACTACCACCGAATTCCACCTTTGGGGTGGCTTTGTGCCCATTTTGATGATTTGCGCAGCGTTTATTGGTGGCTGCGCAGGTAGCACCGCCGGTGGCATGAAGGTGATCCGGATTATCTTGCTTTATCGCCAGTCAGTTCGCGAAATCCGACGGTTAATACATCCGCATGCGGTCATTCCGGTGAAGATTGGGGGTCATAGGACTTCCAGCAGCGTTATGGACGCGGTGTGGGGGTTCTTCTTTTTGTATGTCGCCAGCTTTGTCCTGATGGTCGTGTTGCTCAATGCGACGGGAATAGACTCAGTCGCAGCGTTCTCTGCAGTCGCTGCCTGCATCACGAATCTGGGTCCCGGACTGTCTGAAGTTGGCTCAAACTATGCAGGCCTGAACACGCCGGCCAAGTTGATTCTGAGTTTTGCCATGCTGGTAGGTCGACTGGAAATTTACACTGTGCTTGTGTTGCTAACACCAGCGTTCTGGCGCGATTGACGCCTAAGTAAAACAAAGCGTGGGAGCCTGGATAAGAAGGCGAATTGTTTCGTTTAGCACCATCGCTCCTACGCATTTCTAAACCTATGCCCATCGGGAACGCGACCGTATCTTTACTTTCAGTAGAAGCGGGGTTCACCTTCCGGGCGTGTTTTGAAGCGTTTATAAGCCCACAGGTATTGGGCCCGATCCAGCTCAATAATCTTCTCTACGCCACGGTTTAACGCCGCCAGTGCTTGATCGGTGTCAGCTGAATAAATCGCCTCTTCCGCTGGCTGAAATACCATGCGGTAACGCCCGTTTTTGGCTCGCACACAGGCGACAAAAAGGACCTTGCAATCCGTTCTTTGCACCAACCTCGGCGCAAGGACGCCGGTCCAGGCCGGGATGCCAAAAAAAGGCACGAAACGACCCTGTCCGCCTGAAGGGTCCTGATCGGGAAGCTGCAATACCAGTCCACCTTCGTTCAACTGCTGATAGATCTTCTTCAATCCGGGCCGGGTAGTTGCGGCCATTTCAGTACCCTGGCGTAATCTTTTCTCCAGTAATTGCCGATCAAATTCGGCGTGTTCCCCGGGTTTGTACAACGCCATAACTGAAGTTTCCCCAAAACCCTGCGCACTGAACTCCCAAGCGCCGAAGTGAGGGACCAGGGCCAGCACACCTTTGTTCTCTGCCAGCGCGGAGAGCAAATGTTCCAGACCTTCGGGTTCTTCCAGTTGTTTGCGAAGGCGATCCCTCGGCCAATGCCAGGCTTTACCTGTTTCCATGACTGTGAAAATGTAATGGCGCATGCTCTCACGCCCAAGTTCCATCCGCTCTTTTTCATTCATATCCGGATAACAGGCCAGGAGGTTCTTTTCGGTGCTGTTTTTTTTGGTTGGAGACACCGCCCAGACCAGTCGACCAAGGGGATGGGAAAGCCAAATCATCACGCGTGCAGGAATCAGGCTGAGCAGGCGGAATAAAACGTTGAGAACGAACGGCATTAGAAAGTCTTTACCGAACCAGGACAGGCACGCCTGATAAGATAGGAAGCTTGTTTAGAGTTAATTTGTGAAGGCCAGAATGATCGCATTGCTGCAAAGAGTATCGGAAGCGAGTGTACTTGTTAATAACGAATTGTCAGACGACGAAATAACGGGCGCAATTGGTGCCGGCATCCTCGCCCTGATTGGAGTCGAAAAGGGCGACACCAACGCACAGGCGAACCGTTTGCTGGAGCGAATTTTATCCTACCGGATGTTTGATGATGAGCAGGGCAAAATGAACCTTGATATCGCACAAATTCAAGGAGGCTTGCTTCTGGTTCCGCAGTTTACGCTGGCAGCAAACACCAACAAAGGTAAGCGCCCCAGCTTTACCAGTGCAGCCACACCAGACGAGGGCCGACGCCTGTTTGACTATTTATTTGAAAATGCCAAATCTCAATTAGGATCGTGTGAAACTGGAAAATTCGGTGCGCACATGAAGGTCAGCCTGGTGAATGATGGTCCGGTGACGTTTTGGCTGCAGGTGCCACCACCAATTTAGCACCGATGCTGACCAAAGCGTAGGAGCGATGGTGCGCATGCATCGCATGGACCATCTCGAATTGCTTCGGTTAGCACAGAAATGGAATCGGTCGAGCACCGGTAACTACTTTTGAAGGACGCCGTGTATACATCCATGTAGGCTCGTCCGCATCATCCCTGATGCGTATGCCTTCAAAATCAGTCTCCCGCTCCTCTCCTGATAGATCGTGCAGCTATCGGAATGTATAACGAAGCGTAGGAGCGATGGTGCGCTTGCATCGCATGGACCATCTCGAACGTGGTTTCGGTTAGCGACCATGCATACCAAAGCGTAGGAGCGATGGTGCGCATGCATCGCATGGACCATCTCGAACGTGGTTTCGGTTAGCGACCATGCATACCAAAGCGTAGGAGCGATGGTGCGCTTGCGGAGCAAGTGCCATCGCGAAGCTTTTTAGCCATCGCGAAGTTTTTTAGCCATCGCGAAGCTTTTTAGCCTTCGCGAATGTGGTTTCGGTTGGCAGTATTACAAAAGAAGAGGACTACAACTCAGCGGTTTCTTCCCGGCCCTTAAGCTTTCTCGTAAGCGTATTACGGCCGACACCGAGTAGTTTTGCAGCCTCAATTTTACGGCCATTGGTGTGCTCCAAAGCGCACTCGAGCATCACTTCCTCCAGTTGTTCCCTGACTTCTGCCATTAAATCAGAGCGGCCATCCACCAGCGCCGAACGCGTCCATTGGCGAAGTTTTTCTGACCAGGAGCCGTTGTGGCCGTTCTGGTATCGGGTGTCAACTTCAATGTTTATGTCTTCGGGATAGACCTGTTCCCCAGGTGCCATAACGCAGACGTGCTGACACAAGTTTTGCAACTGTCGCACGTTTCCAGACCATGGCATGGCCTTCATCAGCTCCAGCGTTTCCGGGCGCAGACGTTTCTCTTCCAGTCCAATATCTTTTGCCGCCTGATTGAGAAAATGCTGTGCCAGCACGGGAATATCTTCAACCCGATCCCGCAAGGGCGGAAGGGTAATATTAATTACATTCAGGCGGTGATAGAGATCTTCCCGAAATCCCCCATTTCGAATTTTTGCCGGCAGATCCTGATGCGTTGCGGCAATAATACGCACATCAGCACTCAACATATCCCGCCCACCAACCCGGTAATAATCACCTTCTGCAAGAACACGCAAAAGCCGGGTCTGGAGGCTTAATGGCATATCCCCGATTTCGTCAAGAAATAAGGTGCCACTTGCAGCCTCTTCAAAGCGTCCTGCTCTGCGCTCATGCGCGCCAGTGAATGCGCCGCGTTCATGGCCAAACAATTCCGACTCCAACAACTCAGCGGGCACGGCTGCAGTATTAATCGCAACAAAGGGCCCTGCTGATCTGGGACTGTGCTCATGCAAGGCACGCGCGACCAGGTCCTTTCCGGTTCCCGTTTCACCAGTGATCAAAACACTGACACTTGAGCGCGAAAGCCTCCCGACGGTCCGGAAAACTTCCTGCATAGGTGCGGAGTCGCCCAACAGCCGGTTTTTGGGAACAACATCAGATGAAGTTTCAAGCCCATCTGAGCCTGCTGCCGCACGCGCCACAACCTGGAGAACCTGGTCGAGGTCGAAGGGCTTGGGTATGTAATCGAAAACGCCGTGTTTGAATGCCGCAACAGCCTGATCCAGATCAGAGTGCCCTGTAATCGCAATAACCGGCACGTTCTTCTTTAATCGCAGCAGATTGTCTATGACAAGCAACCCGTCGTCGTCAGGCAGGTGAATGTCAGTGACGATCACATTTGGAGTAGCGATCTCAAGCGCAGCGCACACTGCAGCGACCGAGGTAAACAATTCCACTTTATGCCCGGCCCGGCTAAGTGCACGCTCAAGCACGAAACGAATGGCTTCGTCATCATCAACAATCCACACTCTGGCAGGTTTATTCATTAGTCAGAGCCGTATCTTCTTTGTGGATGGGCAGACGCAAGGAGAACCGGCTACCCTGATCAAGCGCCTCATATGACAAAAGGCCACCATGTGCGGCAGCAACTTGCTGAGCCAATGCCAGGCCAAGCCCGGTACCGTCACGACGCCCTGTGACAAATGGCAGAAATAACATGGCGCGTAAATGCTCAGGTACGCCCTCACCATCATCATCGACGTCAATCCGAATACAGGTATTTTTTCCTGCTTGAAAAAGTGCGAATCCATGCTCAATCCGGCTTCGTAATACGATCTTTCCGGCTTTAGCCTGGTAAGCATTAAGCACCAGATTCAAAATGATCTGCCGAAGCGCGGACGCATCTCCGCTGATTTGAGGAATGCTTGGGTCAAAGTCCCTCTCAACAATTATTTCACCGCCTGATTCGGCCATTAATACTTCAATGGCTTCATCCATCACTTTGTGAATGTCGGCATCATTGAGTTCAAGTTTGGGCTGGCCGAATTTTTGTATCAATTCATCAATCCGGTCCACCTCCCTCATGATCAATCGGGCAAGGGTTCCCAACTCTTGCTCAGCAAGTTCTGCTGCCATCATTTGTGCCGCGCCCCGGATACCGCCCAGTGGATTACGAATTTCGTGGCCCAGATTACGGCGTAACAGTTCAAGCATGCCGGTCTGCACTTCGCGTTGCTTCAATTGTTGCCTTTGATGCTCCCAGCGCAAATCATACATTTCGAGAAGTACAAAATTCTTATCCAGGGCCTGAATGTTGCAGTCATAAAGCCCGCCAGCCATGTGGCATTCACGCAAGTGCCGACGACCAAGATCTTTACGGGTCAAGGCAATGGCTGCAATCAGATCCGGGGGAACACGATTAATTTGTGCCAGGGACACACCTTTTGCGCGATCTTTACCGGTACCCAGACACAATTCTGCAGCTTCATTCATTTGCCTGATCCGGTCATTTTCATCAAGTTCCAGGACAACGGTATCAAGCACGTTCAGCACAGGGCTTTAATTCCTGATGGCCGGGTGCAAGCTTCTCTTGCTTCTATCCACCGCGGTTCTGGTGACCAGGGGAATTAACCGAATACTGCCTCACATGAAAAGTCACAGGAGAAGTGGTGGCAATTGTTCGACCTCTTGAGTCAATCAAATTAGCGTACACCGTATGTTCACCCCGCCAAACTTCATCAACACTGATGATCGAATTGGTCGAAGGAGCTTGAGCAACACCATTCAGATAAAGTACTACCGCCATTCCTTCCTGAAGCCGGTAACGGGTGGTCCATGACACGCTGGCAACGTTTTGAGTCCCTATAAATTGCTGATCATTGCGAGGGCTCAATATGGCGAAATCACTGTAGCCACGCTTCAGATCTTGTAGCGAAGTCACTTCGATCTGGCCGTCTGCGATTCCGTCACCTGTATCAGCCTGACCTTCGGCCGCGGAAGGCACCGGATACGCAACTTGCGGTGAAATGATACTCAGCTCCCGTAACTTGACGGGTTCTGCGCCTGGTTCCGGCGCCTGGTCTGTGTAAACGACATTGCCGTCCTCATCAATCGTCTTGTACACCTCTGCAATGGCTGGCAAAGATACCAGCCATGCAAGTACCAAAAATGTGTAAAACCGTCCCTGGTATCCAAATTTCTTCATATCGTTTCTCCTGTTATGTACCTAAACAGAATAGTACATATCAAACTCGACCGGATGTGTCGACATGCGAAAACGCGTCACTTCTTCCATTTTCAGTGCAATGTAGGCATCAATCAGGTCATTATCGAAGA
>JBLHGQ010000093.1:0-11497 GCA_047614505.1 Rhodothermales bacterium
ATAAGAAAAAGTGTGGCGGATTTGCAGTCGGTTTGGCTCTGCTTGGGCAATTTGTCTGCTTTTCAGCGGCCTTTGCCGCAGGTAGCTATGATCTTAAATCAGAAATTGATGGCGAAAAACGTCTGGCCAAAGTTTATGTAGGCAAAGCTCAATCGGGCGAGCCACAACCATTGATATTGGCATTCCACGGCTATGGAGACAACAGAATTGATTTTTCACGATTCGTTAAATTACACAAATCCTGGCCACAGGCGATTGTTGCATATCCTGACGGGCTAAAAATTCCTGATGCACAGGGAAAACTACGATCCAGAGGCTGGCAGTCCAGCAGGAATGCTCTTGGTGACCGCGACCTGAAGTATGTAGATTTCCTGTTAAAGGAATTGGCAGATCGATACAAAGTCGATAAACGAAAAATTTATGCTACGGGTTTTTCAAATGGTGCCCGGTTTGTATTTCTCCTAATGGGGGAGAGAACGCAAGCTTTCGCCGCATTTGCCCCTGTCGGTTCCGCCGCAAGGCAGCAGGAACTGGAACGAATGACTACAGCGAAGCCGGTCATTTACATCATTGGCAGAGAAGAAGGCCGCAGAACAATCGAAGCCGCTCAAAACACGGTAGAAGTAATTTCAAAGCTTAACCGGTCCTCCAAGGAACAGTCACAGTGGGCGGATAACTATGTTTTGTTTTTACCCGCCAAGGGTGGTGCAGATTTTATATTTAACCTGCACAAGTCAGGTCATGTGTGGCCATATGATGCGAGTGATCTGATTGTTCGTTTCTTCCACCAAAACCCGATGAATTAATGTTGATTAATTTCGGATTTTCGTCATGTTACTGAACGACTCAGATAGAAAACGCAGCCTGATGGGCGTCATCGCAGCGATGGCGGTTGTCAATCTGGTTTATGGCATTACTTATCCTCTTTTTGCACTGGTGCTCGATTCCCAGGGTGCAAGTCTTACCATGATCGGGTTAAGCACTATGGTTCAGTCGCTCGCCGTGGTGGTCCTGGCACCGCTGGCGCCTCGATTAATGGAGCGATATCAGCCAGCAAAGATCATGCAGATCAGTGTGGTTGTGCTGGCTGTGTTGATTGTTATTGCTGGCATGGTGCCAAATATTTGGATCTGGTTTCCGCTTCGATTTGCGATTGGTGCAACGACTGCAATGTTGTGGATTGCCAGTGAGTCGATGATCAATACGCTTGCGCAGGAAAACTGGCGCGGCAGAATTATTGGCATATATTCTGCAGTCGGGTCCGCCGGCTTTGCAGCGGCACCATTATTGCTCATCGCAACAGGTACAAAAGGAATCTTGCCCTTTGTCAGCACCAGTGCAATAACCCTACTGGCTGCAATTCCACTGTTCTGGTCGGTACGACAAATAAAGGCACCGGAAGCATCACCATCAGGCCGAACTGGCATAGGGAAAATACTGCTACTGGCACCAGCTATTATGTTGGGCAATATTGCCTATGCATCTGTGATTGAATCACTCAGCACATTCTTTCCACTTTATGGACAACACCTTGGACTGAGTAGCAATATGGCCCTTGGCATGATGACCATTGTGGGTATCGGGGGTATGGTCATGATTTTACCCTTGAGTTGGTTGGCAGATCACATAAACCGCTGGGCCATGCTTGTTTCCTGTATTGCATTAACTATGATCGGCCTGTTAGCCATGCCTCATCTCATCACCATTCCAGTCGTGTCTTCGATATTCGTTTTCGTTTTTGGCGGAATTTCCGGCATGATTTACGCATTGTGTGTTGTCCTGATTGGCGAGCAGTTCAAAGGGTTGATGCTCGCAACCGCGACTACTGCATTTACCGCTTGTTGGGGCGCCGGTTCCGTAATCGGACCGTTAATAGTTGGTGTAGGGATGGACTGGTTCGGTGTGGAGCACATGGCACTGATCATTTTTGTGATTTTTTTACCATACCTTCCTTTCCCGGTAAGGGCCTGGCTTCGATCCCACAAAACCGGGTCGTAGTGGAAAACCTGACTAGCCAGGTTATTGAAATGGCAGCCAATGTATTAGAATAGCCACAAAAGGGAGATATCGAATCAAACGGCGTGATTTCATCAATTCAACTGCACCGGCACTTGCTCTGCTGGCAGGCCCACTGGCATGGGCGGGTTCTACCGGTAATGCTGGCTTGGATGCACAGAATCGGTTGACCATAGATGGCCTGAGTATTGCTTTTGATGTTACCGGAAGTGAGGCTTTGGAATTGGAAACTTTGGCAGCGATTCAATCCTCAAAGCTGACAGCGATTAATATGACGACGCCATACCCGGGTGATGATTTTCAGGTGGCAGTTGAGAAAATCAGTCAACTTCAACACATTGTTTCAAGGTATCCGGAAACCTTGAAAATTATTCGCAACAGTTCCGATATTGATGATTGTCGTCAAAATGGGCGACTTGGAATTATTATTGGCTTCCAAAGCACTGAAATGTTTGATGATTCCCTGGCCGGCATAGCCATATTCCATGGTCTGGGAGCGCGGGTTATACAAATGAGTTACAACGGCCCAGGCCTGTTTGGTCATGGCTGTCTGACGATAGGTAACTCTGGTTTGACTGAGCTTGGTGGTAAGGCAATTGAACAAATCAATGAGCGGGGCATGCTTCTGGATGCTTCGCACGCCAACCAGGCGACAACCGCTCAGACGATCGCATTATCCAGCGACCCTATTGTTATTTCGCATACCGGCTGTAATGCCATCTATCGTCACCCTCGTAGTAACGATGATTCCGACTTGCGGGCAATGGCAGATAAAGGTGGTGTAGCCGGAATGTACCTGATGCCATTTCTGGATGGTGGAACGGGCGAATTGACTACTAAAATGTTGTTGAGACACCTCGAGCATGCGCTTAATATTTGTGGCGAAGACCATGTGGGAATTGGCAGCGATCAAGGTGTAAGACCAGTCGACGATGGGCCGATTTACCGGCAGCGTTTGCGTGAGGAAGTCCAACGCAGAAAAGAAGCCGGCATATCGGCGCCAGGCGAGAGTGCTGACCGCCCGCCGTTCATTCCGGCACTGAACCGCCCTGACCGCATGTTGGAGATTGCACACATCATGAGTGATCGTGGTCACAAGCAAACTGTTGTTGACAAGGTTATTGGCGGAAACTTTTACCGGGTCAGCAAAGAAGCCTGGCAATGAATAGCAAATGGGCAAGTAACTATGACTAGCAATTTACACATACTGGGGGGGAGGGACTCCTTGCTCAATCAATATATCGCTGAAATCCGGGACATTGATGTTCAAAAAGACAGTATGCGTTTCCGGCGAAACATTGAGCGCATCGGTGAGATTTTTGCATATGAGATCAGCCGGGTACTGCCACATGCAGATAAGCACGTTCGAACTCCGCTCGGCGTTTCTAAATGTCGGGTATTGGGAGAGCAACCGGTGCTTGCTACGATATTGCGCGCAGGCTTGCCATTACATCAGGGTTTGCTAAATTATTTCGACCAGGCCGAAAATGCCTTCATATCCGCCTATCGCAAGCATGAAGGTTCGGAGGAAAGTTTCGAAGTAGAAATTGAGTATCTGTCCAGTCCTCCTCTAGAAGGAAAAACGGTCATTTTGTGCGACCCCATGCTTGCATCAGGATCTTCGATGGTGTTGGCTCACAAGGCATTGATCGCTCGAGGAAAACCGTCGCAGCTTCACGTTGTCATAGTTATTGCCAGTGAAGAGGGCCTGAAATTCGCTACAGCAAATCTGCCCGCCGGCACCCATTTCTGGGTTGGCGCGATTGATCTTGAGATGACCAGTCATAAATATATTGTTCCCGGACTGGGCGATGCCGGCGACCTTGCTTATGGCGCCAAAGAATAGCTTTATATTACTCCTGTTAAGTCCGGGCTTACTTTATGAAATCACTATCAATTTACCCATATTTACATAGACTTGTAGTATCCTTTTGATCTATGGAGTTAATGAAATCAAGATTCAGCCGGAAATTGCATGTGGCGTTCGCCACACTGCTCGCTATCACCATGGCGTTGGCCTGGTATTTCTATGTAAGCGTGAAGTGGTATGAACACGATGTGCAACGCATTTCCATGGCCAATAATGTTCTCCAAGGTTATCAGCAGGTCTCCATTCTCACTTTTCGTGAACTCAATGATTTAGGAGAAAAGGTTGTTCTGGGCGAGATTGATGAGATCGAAGACCGGAAATTGCGAATTTCTATTTTGCGTCAGGCGGTGTCCAGAGTAAGACAGGGTATCGCAACAGTGGTCGCATTTGACGGGACTTCCTATGCAGGAGGAGACCTGGAAACACTAGTTGATATTGAAAGAGTAGTTGAGGAAATCATTCGTAGCGGTGGTTTAATTCATGCCTCTCTTGACGAAAACCGGGTCACTGATGCCAGAGACCAGTTAAACCAATTGAGAAGCACAGGTATAGCCGGACATTTCAGTTCGCTGATTGAAGTGGCTATTGCAGAGCAAAGAAAGCAAGTGCGTGCAGCAGACCAGGAAACGATTGCACTTGCTCAGTACATTACAACGGTTTTGCCCGTTTACATGACGATAATGGTTGTTTTTACACTGCTAGCGGTGTTCGTTTTTTCACGCAGTCTCAAACGTTCTGTCGGTACATTACATGAAGGAGTGCGGGCCTTTACCAGTGGCAATCTCGGTCATCGGATACCACCCTTAAGAGAGAGAGAATTCTGGCGTCTTGGAGAGGCTTTCAACACCATGGCGCGGGAACTATCCGACCATAGATCCAGTTTGCACGACGCAAATGTGACACTGGAAGCCAAGGTGGAAGAGCGTACCAAGGCTCTGAAATCGAGCAATAAAAAACTGGCTGATGTGGATATCAACAGACGAAAATTGCTGGCTGATATTAGTCATGAGTTCCGCACGCCCCTCACCGTTATTCGGGGAGAGTCTGAGATTGCTCTGCGTGGCAAAAATACAACGAAATCTGAGTACCGGGACTATTTTCAGAGAATTATGGATCAGGCCGACCACACCACCAGGTTGGTGGATGATCTCCTTTTCATTGCACGAGTAGATGCAGGTGAGTCGAGGTTGAGTCTCCGTTCGGTGGCCATCAGTAGCATGGTCAGCAATGTTTGCCAGGAATTTACCGTTAAGGCGGCTCAGGAAAAAGTTCAGATCATTCAAAACTTTGAGGAATCCCGAGCCATTGTGCATGGAGACGCAGGGCGACTGCGACAGGTGTTCGTCATTCTGATAGACAACGCGCTGCGCTATTCTAATGAGGGCGGCAAAGTCTTGATCGAACTGACTCATGAAGGTTCCGATGTCCATATCAGCTTCCAGGATCAGGGAATCGGCTTGACAGAGGAAGAGGCAGAACAAGCATTTGAACGGTTTTTCCGTGGCAACAAAGCAGTCGAGCACGCGCATGGGACGGGACTGGGCTTACCGGTTGCAAAAGCCATTGTGGAGGCACACAACGGTAGAATATCGCTTGAAGGACGCTATGGAAAAGGCGCAATAGCCAGAGTTACACTACCAGCTGAAAATCGTTTACGGGTAGTTGCGTGAGAATACTTATTGTAGAAGACGAGTCCAGGATCGCGGATTTCCTGAGCCGCGGTTTACGCGCAGAGGGACATTTCTGTGTCATTGCTCAAGATGGAGAAGAAGGTTTGTCACTGGCCAGTGAGGGTGATTTTGAGTTGATTCTGCTCGATTTGATGTTGCCAAAGATGCATGGTCATGAAGTTTGCCAACAACTTCGCATGAACCGGATCAATACACCATTGATGATTCTCACTGCCATGGATAGTACCGATGATATCGTTGCGGGTCTTAGGCTTGGCGCTGATGACTACATGACCAAGCCATTCTCATTCGAAGAACTTTTGGCGCGTATTGAATCTGTAAAACGAAGAACTTCCAGTCGTAAAGAGGAAGACCCGCGTCTTCGGGTCGGGCCGGTGGTTTTTGATCGTGAAGCCTTGCGTGTAACCGTTGATAGTCTGCCCGTACATTTAACGGCTAAGGAAATGGCGATACTTGAATTACTGATGAGTAATCCCGGCAAGCTTTTCAGCCGCGAAAGAATTCTCAGCAATGTCTGGGGATTGAATATGGACCCTTTGACCAATGTGGTTGATGTATATATTGGCAAATTACGTAAAAAAATCGATCTGGATAACAGTGAGTCTCTAATTGAAACTGTGAGGGGCCTTGGCTACCGACTTTTTCTTCCCCCCGGGTTTTCATGAAATGTTTAATCTATGTTCATGTTTCATTCAAGATAGCCTTACACATAACACGATAGCCTGACGACTCGGTCATTCCTGGTGACGTCTACCTCCCTTTAGTAGACCAACTGGAATTCAGGTGACCGGTGAACTGGCACTAATTTTGTGCGTTCTTCGGGTGGCGATGAATACATAGATAGTGATCAGCAGGCCAGGGATGGGCCGTGGATCTTAAGACTGGTAACTAAAGGATTTGGTCACCGATTGAGATTTCGCCAAATGGACTGGCCAATAAGTACCGTCACTGCTTTACAGGGAAGCATGAGCAGTGGCACTTTTAAACCTTTGCTTCAACCTTGATTGATCTTGTGCCGACTGCGGCCTTACTTATTTACTTCGTATTTCAAAAAAGCTGAAGACAGTTCAGGTTCAGCCATATACATCATTTCGCCGTATTCCACCGTAGCTTGTGCAAGGCTAATGCGACTGGGCAGAGGTTGAATTTCAAACATGTAATTTCCATCGAGGTAATCGCTGGCCGCACCTTCAATGGCCCGGGCCACCTTATCAACAGTCAGGCCTATCTGACAGTCGGCAAGCAAATTGGGATTATCGACAAACATCGCTTGCAGCGGTGTAGGTGTTATCGGCGCTGTAACGACATACCCGGACCAGTCGGTCACAAGGTAAGATTTGCCCGAATCAATCGTTCCGATCATGCTGGATCCCAGGTACGGCATGACTACTTTAGCTTCAAATGATTTCTGCCAGGCACTCATGCAACTGGTTAGTGGGCCCAGATTTTGAGTTGGTGAAAAACGAATGCTGCCGTTCAGGTACATTGCACCGGCAAATCCAAGTTTAAGACGAATATTTTCAAGATCCCCATCTATTTCAAACCCGGAGAAAATTGAACTCAGCCCGCCACTGCTCTCAATCTGTAGCTCAACATCTGCAAAAGCCTGGGTATCCGAAAATTCCCGCACGGTTTCACGAACGGCATCACAAGCAGACTTTTCAGATTCCGTTTCTATTTCACAACTTTGCAATTGTTGGGCGACCAGGCGCTGGCAATTTTCATGATCTACACGTTCCTGTTCCTGACAACTGTTCCTGTTGGCGTCATGTCTATTGTTCTGTGCAACCTTGGCTGCTTCACAAATGGGGTCAGTCCCTTCATTAAGACAACGGTTATTAAGCGGATTACGAAAAAGACATCGCGTGCAATCCCTGCTGTCCCTGTGCCTTGCGCATTGTGTAAATCCGCTGATGCACTGCTGCTGGGAAGTGCATTCGCGTTCCTCACAAAAGATATCATCAGCACTGAAGGGGAGGAGTTGCCCTTGCAATTTATCAATCGCAAGGCTTTCCAGGTCGAAATTAACAACGATATGTATGTCTTTCAATGAGGCATGGAGAACTTCAGTCAGAAATGCTCTGGGAACTTCAATAAGGGCGATATCAGGGCGTTCTTGCAGTATTGAGAAGCCGCTAACCCTGTTTTCAAACTCAGTCTGAAGCTGATCATAAGCCAGGCGCAGGGTAGTTGGATCATCTGTAGCACGATTGATAGCGGGGTCAGAATGAATGGCCTGAGAGTGCAAAATACATCCGGTTTCCTTTTCCACAACGATCACTTCCCAGTTTCTGGCCCGGTTATGATCAATACGTTTTGTAGACCAGGTCCTCCAGCGGAAACTCGGCTCCACCTGAAGTTCTTCAAGGGCCACAGGTTCACCATCTGCGAACCAGTAATGAATGATTGAAGTAGATCGTGTCGCACCAGAAATTTCGGTGAAAAAATGGCTTTCATTTTCGCCTTCATTCAACAATCTTTCGATACCTACCGGTTCCCTGTTTCTGATTTCATTGGTAAATGTGGATCTCGACACGTAAACATCAGAAGGGCATTCGGAGATATTGGGAATGAATTCAAGGTCCAGAGCAATTGAGGTAAGCGCGGGTTCTATAAGAACAGTGCTGCCGACAACTGTAAAAACACCCCCGAGGTCATGGCTACCGCTCGAGGAGACATCTTTAAAATTGGTCAAGGCTGCACCAACTTCAATTTTTCCCAGGGGCAAAGGGTTAATATTGGCCATGTTTTTACCGAGAACAATAACTGCATCGGCAATATCCATGTTGGCCATGCGTAATAAGCCTGCTTCAAGTTCGTCAGTCGCTATGGGGTAAAATTTGCCCTTATAATTAAATTCAGTATCCGATAATTTTAACTCGTCGAAACGCGGTAACCAGATAAGGCGTGCGCCACTAAAGGTAAGAATAACGTCGCCATGCACCGAAGCTGTAAGATTTTCGACCTCACCGTTAGCAATTTGTAAGGTCCCTTCAAGTGCAATGTATTGTCTGGCAAATCGAACCCGCAATTTACTGAACTTGAACAGGTCAGTTACCAGGGCCTGGGCCTCAAGTTCCCCGCTGATCTGATCGCCAAGCGGTTTATTGTTCAGGCGTATGTAAGTGTCGATTTCCTTAAGGTCGTCTAAAGAGGACATCGCAATGGCAGCGCGCTGGTTTTCGATCGAGGGGGCTTCAACCACCACATGCAGGATTTCGTCCAAAGCAGCACAGCCCGCCAGCATCAATACCATGGCTGAAAAAACAGCTGCCCTGAAAGTGAATCCGCTCACCTAATTAGTTTCCCCTTAATTTCAGAAAAGTGACTCTAAGAGGAATTGTTACCTCTGAGGTTGCCAAAATCAAATTTGGGTCTGGCCACTTGTTCAGCTTGCATCCTACACAAAGAATCGATCTGTGGTGCTATTTGTGTTTATGCAGCCTGCAAACCCGGCCGGGAATCAGGTGGTGAAATGGATTTCTGCCTCGCACGCAATGTAATCACAGCGATGCCGAGTAACACCATCGAGCCACCGAGAAGAATCCGCCATCCAGGCTGATCACCCCAGACAAAAACGCCAAATACGACTGCAAAAACTGGCGTCAATAACATGTATGGCATCAAGATAGTGACCGGGTGGCGCTGGACCAGAAAATAGAAAAGTCCGTGGCCAACCAAGGATGCAATTAGTGCTGAATAAACCACACTTGCCCACTCAATCGAATTAGCGGTTCGTACCGCCAAAAGTTGATCCTGCTCAAAGAGCAATGAAACAAGTATCAAAAACGGTAGTGAAATAATTGCCGACCAGGCCTGAAAATTGATTGCACCAACTCCTCGAATCCCACGCATGTAAATTGAGCCCAGAGCCTGAAATAAGGCTGACAATAAAGCCAGACCCAATACATCGAGTTGAGCCAGCACTAATGGGTCAAATCCGATCACCAGCACACCGGCAAAGGCAATGAAAGTAGCCATTATCGAGCGCCAACCAATTCGTTCGCCAAGTAACAGGATCGCCAGTACAACTGCCATCGGGATATAGGTCTGCTGAACGATTGCCACTGAAGACACATCCGAGGACCTCGCCAGTGCCCAGAACATCAGACTAAAGTGAAGGGTACCAATGAGCAGGCAAACCGTGATAAGTCGTGGCCATTGCCCGGTTGGTGGACGGCGCAGAAAAGGGAAAACCAGTAGCAGGATTAAAGCAAATCTGAAAATCATGAACAGCAAAGGCGAAAAATGTTGCATGCCTGCTGCACCTGCAGTGAAATTGAATGACCAGGCAAGGCAGACTATAACCATCAAGAACAAATGTTGAAGCGGCACGAATTATCCGTTTTTTGATTGGGTGTTCATGAAACACTGATCGTACCCGATATGAGCTTGAGATTTGTTGCTTTATCAGGCTTTGCATTCATTCAATTGCTGAGAGATGATGAAGCCACTATTCATACAAGAGAAACGGACAAAACAATGATGGGTTTTCCTGGGTTTTTGATACGCAGCGCATTGAGCTATAGCTTGGTGCTAATCATGTTATTACCGACTGTCACATTGGCGGCCACTGATGCCGGTAGTGGAGGAACTTCAGCCTCATATGAGGATTTGCTGGTGTTGTTCAAGGATTGGCGCGATTTTGAGAAACCGGAGTTTGTAAATGGGGCTCCAAATTACACCGCACCGAAAATGGCCGGCATGCATTTGGAGTTGAAAACCTACCAGGACCGGCTAAATTCCATCGAAATCAAACAGTGGCCGATCGATCAGCAAGTGGACTGGCATTTAATGCGTGCCGAAATGAATGGCATGGACTTCAATATTCGTGTCCTCAAGCCCTGGCAGCGTGACCCGGCTTATTACACATCTGTCTGGTCATTCCAAAGTGACACACCCGCTCATGAAGGTGGTACACACCACGCTGTAATCGAACTGTGGCAATACAGTTTTCCTTTGTCCACTGAGCAGGAGGAAAAACTTGCTGGTGAACTGGGCAGTATTCAACCCTTGCTTGAACAGGCGCGGCAGAACCTTACAGGCAATGCACGTGACCTGTGGGTCGCCGGTATAAAGAACATTGATGACCAGACAGCTGAACTGGAATCTCTGGCTGAGAAAACCAATAAGGCAGGATCTGAGTTCAAGGCAGCACTGATGCAGGCAACTGAAGCAAGCCGCTCGTTTTCCGCATGGCTGGAACAGCAATCACCATCCAGGAACGGACCCTCTGGTGTTGGTAAGGACAATTACACCTGGTACCTGCGAAATGTACATTTGGTGCCATTATCCTGGGAAGAAGAGGTGACGCTGCTGAAACGTGAGTTGGATCGTGCCCACGCTCGATTGCGCCTTGAAGAGCATCACAATCGTCATTTACCACCCATTGTTCCGATATCGAGCCCTGAGGAATTCGCTCAACGGGCAGAGTTGGCAATCAGAAAATTCACCGATTTTCTAAAAGATGAAGAAATATTACCTCCCTATGATTATATTGAGCCTGCCTTACGAGCACAGATGGGTGAGTACGTTCCACCTCAAACCCGCAATTTTTTTGCCACTGCTGCACACCATGACCTATTAACCTTGTGGACACACTGGTATCACTGGTTTGATCTAGCGCATATTGCTTCTGAGCCTCACCCAAGCCCCATTCGTAGAGGCCCGTTGCTATACAACATCTGGGGTGACCGGGCCGAGGGCATGGCTACAGGGTTTGAAGAAATGATGATGCATGCAGGCTTGTTTGATGATAATCCAAGGGCGAGAGAGGTTGTTTACATCATGCTTGCCCAGCGTGCCGCCAGGGGCCTTGGATCTTTGTACGCGCAGGCTAATATTTTTACCATGCAAGAAGCGCGGAACTTCCATGTTGAATGGACTCCACGGGGTTGGATGCGGGAAGACCTGGATCTGC
>JBLHGQ010000094.1:0-11481 GCA_047614505.1 Rhodothermales bacterium
CGCACTTGGAATGTGGACGGTGACACTAAAGCTTCTGCCTATCGTAGTAATGGGGCATTTGCTTGGCGGAATGGCCACTCTGGCACTTCTGGTGTGGATTATTTACGGCTGCCGTTACGCTCAGGGAGGTCAACCGGGTTCGCCGGTCAAGGCGATGAGGCCAATTATTATTAGCTTACTTTGTGTTCTGTGCATACAAATTGCACTGGGCGGCTGGACCAGTTCAAATTATGCCGCTTTGGCGTGTCCGGATTTTCCTACCTGTCAGGGGAAAATGTGGCCCGAAACAGATTTTCCGGAAGGATTTGTTATGTTACGGGAAGTCGGGGTTGATTTTGAAGGCGGAGTACTCGACCTGCCGTCAAGAACTGCGATCCACTTGACACATCGTATGGGTGCCGTCATCACCCTGCTTCTGTTTGTGTACGCCGCACTACGCCTGATAAAAATACCTTCGCTTCAGCGAAATGGAGTCATGCTTTTATCGCTGGTCAGCCTGCAATTTCTACTCGGAATTCTCAACGTCGTAATGCATCTACCGCTCGTAAATGCTGTTGCCCATAATGGCGTTGCCGCCTTGCTGCTCTCTTTATTGGTAGGTCTTTTGTACCGAACTTCCTCAGGCAGGATTGCTGCTCGATGACTTCTGGCGAAGCGTTCAAAGCTTCTCAATACTTCGAATTGTGCAAACCCAAAGTGGTTGCGCTGATTATTTTCACTGCCGTGGTAGGAATGCTACTAAGCGTTCCGGGTTGGCCTCCATTGCCGGCTTTACTGGCTGGAACTGTAGGAATCGGACTTGCCGCTGCATCCGCTGCAGCAATTAACCATTTATTAGATCAAAGAATTGATGCGATCATGATCCGTACCCGGGACAGACCACTACCACAGGGGCAACTGAACGATCGCCAGGTGCTTTTGTTCGCTCTGTTATTAGGCACGATATCAATGCTGGTACTGGTGTTTTGGACAAATGTCCTGACTGCCTTATTGACCTTCGTTTCCTTAATTGGTTACGCAATTATCTACACTGTGTGGTTGAAGCGGGCAACTCCTCAAAATATTGTTATCGGTGGGGCCGCTGGTGCAGCACCACCTTTATTAGGCTGGACAGCTGTCACCGGAATAGTTGACCCGCATGCAATGCTGCTGTTCCTGATCATTTTCGTCTGGACACCACCACATTTCTGGGCGTTGGCAATTCATCGCCGTGATGACTACAAATCAGTGAATATTCCGATGTTGCCAGTTACGCATGGCGTCGAATTCACCCGCTGGCACATTTTGTTTTATACGATACTTCTGGTCATTGTTACCACCCTTCCCTATCTCACAGGAATGAGTGGCTTACTGTACTTTGCTGGTGTGTCAGTGTTGAATGCCGGTTTTTTGTGGTATGCATTTCGAATGCTCAGAAGTGACGATGCCAGGTTACCAATGCAAACGTTTGGATATTCGGTCACATATCTGATGGTGTTATTTATGTTCTTATTAATCGACCATTATTTTGTCGTGGCAACGACATCCCTTGGCCAGTAACAGGATTAATTCATGAATAAGGATCAGTCTGAAAGCACACGTCTGAACTCCCTTGAGGATCACGGAGAGTTTATTCGACGACATATTGGCCCTGACGAGGCAGAAATGAAACATATGCTCAAGGCGATAGGCTCATCCTCTCTGGAAGAACTGGTGGAAAGTACATTGCCTGCTTCGATTTTGGAGAAGCAAGCACTAAACCTTGCCTCGGCTCGAAGTGAAAGGGAGACGCTTGCGTCTCTACGCCGAATCGCCGGACGTAACAAGCTAATGCACAACATGATTGGCCTTGGTTACCACGAGACAAGCACACCCGCGGTCATATTGAGAAACGTGCTTGAAAATCCGGGATGGTACACAGCCTATACACCTTATCAAGCTGAGATTTCTCAGGGACGGCTTGAAGCCCTGCTAAATTATCAGCAAATGATCTGCGATCTGACCGGCATGGAACTGGCCAATGCATCTTTGTTGGATGAGGCATCTGCTGCTGCCGAGGCAATGGCACAGCTCAACCGCATCAACAGAAAAAGCAAAAGCAAGAGGTTTATTGTTGATGAGTCCTGCTTGCCGCAAACAATAGATGTAATCAAGACCCGTGCCCGTTTCTTTGGTTTCGAACTGGCTATCGGAAATGCCCAGGACGAACTCAATAAGGGTGACTGTTTTGGAATGCTTATCCAATATCCTGGTTGCGATGGAGAGGTAAGCGATCTGACACCCATAATTGAACAAGCACACAAGCAAAACTGCCTGGTGGCAGTCGCCGCCGATCTACTTGCTTTGGCTGTGTTGGTACCGCCGGGTGAAATGGGGGCAGATATAGTAATGGGCTCGGCTCAACGTTTTGGTGTACCCATGGGATACGGCGGTCCCCATGCCGCATTTTACGCCACGCGTGATGAGTTCAAACGGACGCTTCCAGGGCGAATTATCGGTGTATCTACAGATCGCCATGGTTATCCCGCCCTGCGAATGGCGCTTCAGACCAGGGAACAACATATCCGGCGGGACAAGGCTACCAGTAATATTTGCACAGCACAGGCTCTGCTGGCCGTAATAGCCAGCATGTATGCGGTCTATCACGGGCCTGCAGGAATTCAAAGGATTGCAAACAGGGTGCACAGGCTGGCTTGTCTGGCCGAAGATGGTCTTCGCGCACACGGATTTGAGCCTGAGCAGGAAAGCTTTTTCGATACGATGACATTCTCTGTCGGCGGCGATGCCGGCGAAATTTTATCCCGCGCGCAAGCTCAGGGAATCAATCTAAGAATAATCAGTGAGTCCCGACTGGGGTTCAGTGTTAACGAAAAGACTTCCCGAAGTCATATCGAAGCAATTTGGAGCGCTTTTTCGGGATCGGATTCGGCTGGTGACATCGAAGTGCTTGATCGTGAAATGTCTGAAGACTTCAGTCAGATTCCGGCTTCACTGCAAAGAAAATCCGGTTTTATGCAACACGCAATTTTTAGTCTTCACCAGTCAGAAACTGAAATGCTTCGTTATCTGAAAAGATTGGAAAACAAGGATTTGTCATTGGCACATGCCATGATTTCATTGGGGTCGTGCACAATGAAGCTCAATGCAACAAGCGAGATGATTCCAGTCACCTGGCCAGAGTTTGCAGACATGCACCCTTTTGCGCCAGCAGATCAGGTTGAAGGTTACCGCCAATTGTTTCAAGAACTTGAAGAAATGCTCATGGCCTGTACGGGTTATGACGCAGTCAGTCTGCAGCCCAACGCTGGTTCACAGGGTGAGTATGCGGGCCTGATAGCCATTCAGGATTATCATGCTTCCAGGGGTGACAAGCATCGAAATATTTGCCTGATCCCCTCATCGGCACACGGTACAAATCCGGCAAGTGCACAAATGGCCGGAATGGAAATTGTTGTGGTTGCATGCGATGAAAACGGAAATGTGGATCTCGACGATCTCAGTTCAAAGGCAACGCAATATTCCGACAGACTCTCCGCTCTGATGATTACTTATCCCTCTACACACGGGGTTTACGAGCAGCTGGTGCGGGAGATCTGTGAAATCGTCCATCAACATGGCGGTCAGGTTTATCTGGATGGAGCGAATTTGAATGCACTGGTAGGTTGTGCTGCACCCGGTAAGTTTGGTGCTGACGTATCCCATCTCAATCTCCACAAAACATTCTGCATTCCACACGGTGGTGGAGGTCCGGGAGTCGGGCCACTGTGTGTTGGTAAACACCTTGCACCATTCATGCCCGGCCACAGCCTTGTGGATATTGGTGCAACTCATGGCTCAAATGGAGCCGTTGCAGCGGCCCCCTGGGGTAGTGCGGGGATTTTGCCTATTTCATGGGCATATATTGCAATGATGGGCCGTGAGGGTATGAAAAAAGCGACGCAAGTGGCGATTCTGAGTGCCAATTACATTGCACATCGCTTGTCAGTTGCCTATCCGGTGCTTTATACAGGCCGGAATGGTCGTGTTGCACATGAGTGCATTATTGATTTACGGCCTTTCAAGCAAAGTTGTGGTGTCAGTGAAGAAGATGTTGCGAAAAGGTTGATAGATTACGGCTTCCACGCCCCAACCATGAGTTTTCCTGTTCCTGGCACACTGATGATCGAGCCAACAGAAAGCGAGTCGATGACCGAAATTGACCGGTTTTGCGATGCAATGCTGTCCATCCGGGAAGAAATTCGCGAGATCGAAGAAGAGCGAATGGACGGTGATGATAATCCTTTGAAGAACGCACCGCACAACGCGCGCGACCTGGTTGGAGAATGGAAGCATCCTTACTCAAGAGAAATAGCGGCATTTCCTGACAAAAGCTGTTGGCAAGGAAAATTCTGGCCACAGGTTAGCCGCGTAGACAATGTGTATGGTGACCGTAACCTGTTTTGTGCCTGTCCGCCTATGGAGGTATGGGCAGAGGAAATCAAAGAAACGTAGGCATTAACTAGTCGTATTTTTCACGCATAGCCGCAACCGATGATTGCGCGAGTTCTCTCAAAATCTGTTGGTTAATATCTGACAACTGTTTCACATACAGGCAGGATTTCCCTGGCTAAAAATGCCACTACATCCTGATCATTAACTTTTGTTTTGAGTTCTGCCATATCTCAATCCCGCAGTCTGCCATAAAAGAGAAGATTTACTGTCGTTTTAACCAAATACTTCCGCCGGGATTTTTTTGACACAACGGCAATTTTTTGGTGAAAAATTCTTTGTTTAGTTCACCTATGTACGAATTCATTAACACAATATTAAACTCGCGGTTGTACTGCAAAAAAGCCCGAAGAGCATAAGCTTCATTCCAGGCACGTCCTTCAAGCACCCAATCCATAGGATATTCAAACGGAAAGAAAATATCATGGAAGTGGATGTACACGCCAGATGCAAGTGCCGGCAGTATTTCGAATAGTATCTTGTTCACATCACTATCAATTTTGCTGACGTGTGTAGAGTCAATAAACAGGATGTCATTTGCCTGTAAGGCAGAAAATTCCTGCATATTCACATCCTGCAAGCGTTCGGGAATAATCGTAATCCTATCCTGATCACCGTCTTTCAATAAGGAATGCAGAAGTTTAGGATAAGGTTCAATAAATGTGGTCTTTATCCGGTTTTCAAAATGCAACTCATTCGTATCTAATGTCATGCAGGAAGAGTAGCCGGAACCAACTTCAATGATCCTTTTGGGCTCAAGGAATCGAATCATACAGTGAAGAAAAATGGCATCTGAATATGAATACGCGGGGTTTTCATATTTATATCTCAAGCCTTCCTTTGCCTCACTTGTAAAAGGAATATCTTTATAAAAAGGAAGAAATTTTTCCAACAGTTCCCGTTGCGAATCCGCATTTAATTCAATACCTGGAACCTTGCCCATCGAATTGAATATTCGAGTTGCGTTTTTTTTGATTTCTTCAAAGTCAGGAATGGGAGAGTAAAAATGGCCGGGCGGCACAAACCCCTGGGCAATTTTAGTGTGATTTAGTTCTTCGCTTGTATGACGATTGGCTTCTGTCAGTTTTTCGTGTTCAAGTTTTAATTGCACTAATTCTTTATGAAATTTATCGCGTTCATAGATCAGGTCGCGAATGACAGGAAACTTACGAATTATGGACTTAACACGGTTCACTTTTTCTTTCCTTAAACATAAACGGCCTCCGTTGGGAGGCCGATGTGATGCTTGATGTGCTTGTCTTAGAGATACGAAACTATGCGCTAAGGCTAGCCTTTATTTTGTTCATCGCGTTAACTTCAAGCTGCCGGATTCTTTCGGCCGAAACCTGATAGCGGTCTGCGAGTGTTTGAAGTGTCGCTTTATCATCAGTCAGCCAACGACTGTTAATGATATCCCGGCTACGTTCATCCAGTTGGTCCAGGCCGTTATAGAGCAATGACAGGCTTTGAGACTTCAGATCATCTTCAACCAGAATAGTCTCCGGCGATTCGCTGGCATTTACAAGAAACGCCGCTGGCGCTGCTCTCGGTTTATCTTCATCATCAGAGTCAGAAGACAGGTCGAAACCCACATCCTGTCCGGAAAGTCTGGATTCCATCTCCATAACAACTTCCGGTTTCACACCCAGTTTTTCTGCAACCGCGTTCACTTCTTCCATGTTCAACCAACCCAGGCGTTTCTTGTTTTTACGCAGATTGAAGAACAATTTACGCTGTGCCTTGGTCGTTGCAACTTTGACGATACGCCAGTTACGCAGGATGAACTCATGCATTTCAGCACGAATCCAGTGAACCGCAAATGAGACCAGACGAACTTCACGGTCCGGATCAAATCGTTTGACTGCCTTCATCAAACCAATATTGCCTTCCTGAACCAGATCGCCCAGCTGCAGCCCATAGCCTGAATAACCCTTCGCGACATGAACGACGAAACGTAGATGTGCGAGAACCAGACGCCGCGCAGCCTCAAGATCATCGTGATCCCGATATCGGTTAGCCAGATCCTGCTCCTCTTCCAGCGTTAACATTGGAATTTTGTTAACTTCTTGAATATAAGCTTCCAGGCTTCCAGTGCCTGCGGGAACCAGCAAGTGGCTTGGTACTAGTGCGTTGCTCATTAAATCTCCTTAATTCAGCAGCGAATTATAACAGTTCTCACGAAATATTGGACAATATGAATAACTGGTTGTTCCCTTAGCAGTAGATTGAAAAAGTGTAGGAGAATACCGCGCCTTTGCAGGGCTTAGCGTCGTCCAAGGCTGCCGCCTACATGTAACATTTTCAGGTACCTTTGTACCGATACCCATGCGCCTAACAATCCAAGCAAGCCACTGGCGAGCATCAGGGCGACAACATCTTTCAAACTCAGTCCGTATAAACTGATCCCCTGACCATAGGCATCCAGCAAACTGCTAAGAGGCGCATCAAGGTAGAAAAGGCAAAGCTGCATCAAACCTGCAGCCAACGCGCCACCCATCAAGCCATACCAAAACCCTGAATACAGAAATGGCTGCCGGATAAAACTGTTTACCGCACCCACCAGAGCGAGAATTTCGATTTCCTCAGATCTGGCAGCGACATCCAGGCGGATCGTATTGGCTACCACAACAATTACCGCCACACTAAAAAGAAAGGTAAGCACCAGAACCGCAGCACGACCCAATTCAAGCATACGACCGAGGCGTTGCAACCACTTGTAGTCAAACTGAACGGACTGTACTCCCTCCCGGCTTTCCAGATGAGCCATTAACTCTTGTAATCGCAATTCCACATCCGGATCGCTACTGGCCACAATAACCGGGGTTACCATTAATACCCAAGGCAGCGGGTTATCTTCCAGCATCTCAAGTGATTGACCAAAACCGGAGCTATCACGAAACTCCGCCATCCCCTGTTCAGGTGAGACCACCTCGACAGAGTTGACATCTGGACGTGATTCCAGTGATTGGCTAAGTGACGTGATTGAAACCTGGTCAGTTTCTTCGGCAAGAAAAACGGTAATCGCCCCCCATTGCTCCTGCTGCAAGTCCAGGCGATCCAGGTTATTCAATGTTACAAATAGACCAAGAGGGAGAAGTATCGCGATGCCCAACACCAATATAGTCATTAGTGTGCCAATGCGATGTTGAAACATTGCCCCGAGACTGGAGAAGAAACTATAACTATGTCTTCTGCTCCATGACCTTAGCCTGCGCCTTGTGTTTACAAGCCCCATCTCAAGCTCTTCGGATTGCTGCAGGTGGCACATCATCGATCAGCCGACCATTCGATAATACCAGAACCCGTTGGCCCATCTTTCTCACCAATGCCAGATCATGACTTGCGATCAGCACCGTTGTGCCCAGTTCACTTACCTCTTTAAACAGACCGAATAATTCCTCAGAAAGATCGGGGTCCAGATTTCCGGTTGGCTCATCCCCCAGCAGAATCGGGGGCATGGAAACAATTGCCCGCGCAATTCCGACACGTTGCTGCTCACCACCGGATAAAGCCAATGGCCAAGATTTTTCGCGATCGAGCAATCCCACTTTATCCAGTGCGGCGCGAACACGTTTTCGAATATCGGAGTACCTGAGGCCCGCAATCATTAATGGCAGGGCAACATTGTCTGAAACTGTTTTGTCGTTCAGAAGTTTATGGTCCTGAAAAATCATACCAATTTGCTGACGCACCAGAGCTGCGTTTTTATCCGGCGTTTTGGTCAGATTACGACCAGCGACAACGACCTGTCCACGTGTCGAGCGCTCGAGCATCATAATGAGCCGTAACAGAGTGCTCTTTCCGGCACCGGAGTGACCGGTCAGAAAAACCATGCTACCCGGCTCAATTCTGAAATTAAGCTCGGCTAGTGCAGTCTTTCCACCCGCATACCGTTTGCTGACCTGTTCGAATCGAATCATGCCGGTAATTTTATCGCCTTGTGGGCCTTCTGCCTCTATTACCGGCATTGCGCCCTTTAAAGTCTTTGTCGGTTCTGGGCGGTGGGGGCGGCGGGCGCTTTATCCCCGGTAATTTATCAGCATCGATTTGGACCATCGCAATGGGATAGCCGATATATTCTTCAATTTCAGGCAAATGGAAGGCATAGTCTTCACAGGCAAAACTGATCGCCTCGCCAGTAGCTCCCAACCTGGCAGTTCTGCCAATCCGGTGAACGTAATCCGGTGCATCCTGGGGTAAATCAAAATTAAAAATATGTGTAACATCAGGAATATGCAAGCCTCGGGCAGCAACATCTGTTGCCACAAGAATCGGAATCTCACCATCATGAAAACGACGCAACAAACTTTGTCGTTTAGTCTGGTGAACCCGGCCGGAAATCACAGCCGCGGAAAACCCGTTTGCATTTAAAGTTCGCCCTACTCTGTCTGCTGCCGCACGCGTATTGGTAAAAACCATCATTCTGCCGATTTCCAATTGGCTTAGCAGATGAATTAACAAGGGAAGTTTTTCGCTGTTGGCAGGGTAATAAACCGATTGAATTACCTTATCCGCCGTAATGCTCTCACTTTCCACCTTAATTGTTTGCGGGTTGTTCATATGCTCATAGGCCAGTTCCATAACCCGGAAACCAAGGGTTGCAGAAAACATGAGGCCCTGACGCTTATCTGCATCCGGACAGCGACGCAGCAGGAAACGGATATCGTTGATAAACCCCAAATCAAACATTCGGTCGGCTTCGTCAAGTACAACCACTTCAATACTTTGCA
This sequence comes from Rhodothermales bacterium, assembly GCA_047614505.1. Classification (GTDB taxonomy): domain Bacteria; phylum Pseudomonadota; class Gammaproteobacteria; order Xanthomonadales; family SZUA-36; genus JABDJL01. The sequence goes on from JBLHGQ010000094.1 coordinate 9,198, forward strand.
GGTTGTAAACTTTCTGTTTGAAATAATCGATCAAGCGGCCCGGTGTGCCGATAAGCACATCCACACCATTTTGAAGTTGCTTGCGCTGCTTCTCGTAGTCGACCCCCCCATAAGCAAGGCCAAATTCGAAACCGGTGCCGCTACCTAGTAACAACGCATCCTTATGAATTTGTAAAGCCAATTCCCGGGTCGGAGCAAGCACCAACGCCCGTGGCTGGCGACGCTGCTGATCATTTCGAGATTGTTTTAGAAGCCTCTCAAAGATAACCAGCAAGAAAGCTGCCGTTTTTCCGGTCCCGGTTTGAGCCTGTCCAGCAACATCGTTGCCTGCCAAAGCTAAAGGCAAAGTTTCACTTTGGATTGGTGTACAGTAGGTAAAGCCTGCTTTTTCAACACCGGCTGCTATTTCTGGACGTAATCCCAGGCTGGCAAATGTTGTTTTTGAAAGCGTATCGTTTGACATATATACTTTATTCCCATGATGGGCGTGACATTAAATTAGTGTTTGGACTTGAAAAACACGACAACCGCCTAGAAATTGTGAGGCGGTTCAGTTGAAATGACAGCCCTGATGTTTGGCTTCTGCCCCTTCAGTCACCTGACCATTTAAACCAGGCCCTGTATATATGCATATTAACCGCGCTAGAGTCCACGTACCAGCAGGATTCAATGCGACTTAGGAGAACACGAGTGAGCGAAAACATAATCCATGTCACCGATGCTGATTTTGAGCAGCAAGTATTGAATGCTGATGGGCCCGTATTGATTGACTATTGGGCAGAATGGTGCGGCCCCTGCAAGATGATTGCACCAATAATTGAAGAAATTGCTGAAGAATATGCAGGTCGTTTGACGGTCGCTAAAATGGACATTGATAGTAATAGTTCAACTCCACAGCAATATAGTGTCCGTGGAATCCCCACATTAATGATCTTTAAAGATGGCAATGTGCAGGGCACGAAAGTCGGTGCAATGACCATGGGACACCTCAGAGCATTTGTTGAAGAAACTATTTAGAGTGGTAAATTGCGGGCTGAGCTAATTCACAGCCCGCTCAGCTAGTCTAAAAGCGCTGGACGATGGCTGACTAACATGCTAATTTGGTTTTATCTGTAGCGGGTGTCCCACCCAGCTTGAATGAACTCCCAAGTAATTTCCGACTTAACCGCGATGTTGGATTAGTTTTTGATAGGGTACTAGTAATCCGGGAATTCTCTGGCAGTGCGTTGTGGGCACAAGCTGAAACCAAATACGTTTTCAATACCAAGTAATCCAAATGGCGTAATTGCCAAACATCCTTTTCTTATTCCGGGCTCCTGCCCGCTCAGTTGAAACTTAATATGAATCTTAATGACCTGAAACAAAAATCCATTGCAGAGTTATTGGAACTCGCCAATGAAATGAAATTAGAGGGCGTTGCCCGAACCCGTAAGCAAGACATGATCTTCGCCATACTCAAGGCGCATGCCAAGAGCGGCGAAAGCATTTACGGTATGGGTGTGCTGGAAATACTACAGGATGGATTTGGTTTTTTGAGGTCAGAAGACAGTTCCTATCTAGCTGGACCCGACGATATTTACGTCTCACCCAGTCAAATACGGCGATTCAGTCTTAGAACCGGAGATATGCTGGCTGGAAAAATCCGGCCTCCAAAAGAAAGTGAACGTTATTTCGCGCTTCTGAAAGTTGAAGAACTCAATTACGAATCACCGGATGCAGCAAAAAGTAAAATTCTTTTTGAGAACCTGACACCGGAATTCCCAACCAAGCAATTCATTCTGGAGCGTGGCAACGGAAGTACAGAAGACATTACAGCCAGGATCATCGATCTTGTTTCCCCGATTGGTATGGGACAGCGAGGATTGGTAGTTTCTCCTCCGAAGGCTGGTAAAACCATCATGTTGCAAAATATCGCAACCAGCATTCGTGGCAATCATCCTGACTGCAAAATGATCATTCTTTTGATCGATGAACGGCCGGAAGAAGTGACCGAAATGAAACGCTCAGTAAGTGCAGAAGTCATTTCGAGTACTTTTGATGAACCTGCCTCGCGGCACGTGCAAGTTGCCGAAATGGTAATCGAACGGGCCAAACGACTTGTTGAACACAAGCATGAAGTCGTCATCTTGTTGGACTCAATCACTCGTCTGGCCAGGGCATACAACACCGTTGCGCCGTCCTCGGGCAAAGTGTTAACCGGTGGTGTTGATGCCAATGCACTGCAAAGGCCCAAGAGATTCTTTGGTGCTGCAAGAAATGTTACCGAGGGTGGTTCATTGACCAT
>JBLHGQ010000095.1:0-11467 GCA_047614505.1 Rhodothermales bacterium
GTTGGCACCGGTGGTGACGGAGCAAATCTGTTTAATGTTTCAACTGCCACTACTTTTGTGGTGGCCGCAGCTGGCGGCAGGGTGGCTAAACACGGCAACCGTTCGGTATCTTCAAAATCCGGCGCTGCAGATTTACTCGAAACAGCGGGGGTCAATCTACACATCACTCCTGAGCAGGTTGCACGGTGTGTAGATGAACTGGGTGTTGGTTTCATGTTTGCACCGGCTCATCACAGCGCCATGAAATACGCTATTGGCCCGCGCAAAGAATTGGCGATGCGCACTATTTTCAATATCCTCGGGCCGATGACAAATCCGGCTAACGTCAAGAGAATGCTTATCGGCGTGTTTGACCAGAAACTGTGTCGCCCGATGGCAGAAGTTTTGGGCCGCCTTGGCGCCGAGCATGCAATGGTCATTCATTCTCAGGATGGCCTGGATGAGATCAGCATTGCTGCACCGACTTTTGTCGCTGAATTTAAAAACGGTGAAGTGACCGAGTACAACATTAGTCCTGAAGATTTTGGAATGGCCTTTCAATCGCTCGATGGTCTGGAAGTTGAAGATTCACATGCTTCCCTGGCTCTGATCTGTTCCGCACTAAATGGCGTCATTGATGAACGCTCGCAAAGGGCGGCAGATATCATCATGCTCAATGCGGCTGCAGCACTTTATGTTGCAGGTGTCAGCAACTCTATTGCCGAAGGTTTGTCCGGTGCCCGGCGGGTGATTAATGACGGGTCGGCCTGGCGACGGCTTAATAAGTTGGCCAAACTAACCGGCAGTTTTGTCGACTGAGGATAGCCATGGCCCTGCCGTCAATTTTACAAGAAATACTCGAAGCAAAGGCGCTTGAAATAGCGGCTGGTAAAGACTGGGTATCTCTGGAAAAACTCAAAGGAATTAGCGTTGGCCTGCCGCCAGCCCGTCAATTCAGGCAGGCTCTGGAAAATCAACTGGCCAAAGGCCCGGCCGTTATTGCTGAAGTGAAAAAGGCATCGCCCAGCGCAGGGCTCATTCGCGAAAATTTCGATCCTGCATCGATCGCAGCATCATATGAATCTGGGGGTGCGACCTGTTTATCCGTACTGACTGATGAGCCTTATTTTCAGGGGCATCGCGATTTCCTGCATGAGGCCCGCGACGCATGTTCATTACCGGTGTTGCGTAAAGATTTCATTATTGATCCATGGCAGGTATATGAGTCACGTTGCCTTGACGCTGATTGCATACTTTTAATCGTGGCCGCGTTGGAAAAAGAGCAGCTGAGTGAATTGTTCACGCTGGCGGTATCCATTGGTCTGGATGTACTGGTTGAGGTGCACGACGAGAAAGAGATGGTATTGGCACTGGAATTGGACGGCGCATTGATTGGCGTGAACAACCGTAATCTGCATACCTTTGAAACTGACCTGGCGACCAGTGAACGCCTTAAAAGCATACTGCCGGAAGATCGATTTCTGATTACTGAAAGCGGTATTCGTGAAATAAAAGATGTTCGCAGGATGCAAAATGCCGAAATAAATGCTTTTCTGGTCGGTGAGGCATTTATGCGCGAAGAAGATCCGGGTGCAGCTCTAAACAAGCTGTTTTTCTCATGAAGATCAAATTTAAAATTCTGACCTGGCTGCTTGTAATGTTTTCGGCACCTGCATGGGCTCAAAGTGTCGCCAAGGATCAGGCAATAGTATCTGCAGGAACGGATTGGTCAAAGCCGTTTCTCACCCGTGTTGACGTGTCATTTTCCAGCAGTGTATTTCATGCCCGCTGGGATATTAGTCGCTGTGATTGCGGCGATGTTTACATTCTTGCCGAAGAAACCTTGCCTGGTGAGATTCGAAAGGGCGAGCAATTGCTACTGGATAGTAAAGTTCTGCTCATCAAGGGCTATGACAGTTATGAGGGTCCGCTGGCAGCATTAATGGACTCGCCCATGTTGATGATGCAGTTGCTGTTTGTATTATTGCAGCACGTAGAGCCGGCTGGCCCCGCAGCAATCAGCGGCGTATTAGCTCCTGATATTTCAGAACAAAGTAGGCCACTAATGCTTGATAGCGGTGTTGCTTATGGTGCCTTTCCCGCACCCTGGTCTTTCTCCGGGACTATCACTCCGTTGACGAAGAACCAATTCCGTTATGAACTGGATTTCGGATTTAACCTTGAAGGTGATGGTCAACAGACTATTGAGCTATCAGGCTTGCTTGATTATGGGTATCGGGCGTTTCCTTTGGACGATTCACTATTACTGGATGGATGGTCTGCGGCCTGGCTTGACTTGAAAACCGAGAATCATGAGGGGCTGACGCCCGGTATGACGCTTGGTAAATTCAAAGAATCAATGGGGTCAGAGTCAAGTGCCAGAGTGAATGACTCTGGCACTTGACTCTGACCCCATTTATAGCCGGTAGGCAACGGCCTTCATAATCTTCGAAGTAAAACTCATGGCGTCTTTAATAGGCTGCGCAAGCTCAAAGGCTCCGGCATCGGCAGCCATTTCAGCGTGCCTTGCCTCATCGGTTTTCATTTGATCCAGAATTGCCTGGCTGCGGTGATCGTTGTCCGGTAGTTGTGCAAGGTGTTCACCCAGATGCGCTTCAACCTGGATTTCGGTTTCCTTAACAAAGCCCAGGCTCCAGCCGTCGCCAGCCAATCCGGCAACCGCGCCGATGGCGAACGAGCCTGCATACCAAAACGGGTTAAAAAAGCTGGTGTGACTGCCCAGTTCAGATAGACGTTGCGCACACCAGGCGAGGTGATCGATTTCATCCAGCGCTGCTGAATTCATTTCCGCTTTCACTTCAGCATTGCGTGCTGTGGCAGCCTGGCCTGCATACAGGGCCTGGGCACATATCTCACCACTGTGATTAATACGCATGAGTCCGGCAACATGTTTGCGGGTTTCCTCATCCAATTCCGGTTCATCTATGGCACCAGCAGGATTCGGGCGTGCTGGATCGGGTGCCAGCCCACTGGACAGGCGAAGCGCCTGATCCATGATGTTGATTGCCCTGTCGATCGGTGAAAACAGTCTTTCCACTTTTGTTCTGCCCTTTTCTCGTATGGTAATTATTTTACACCTTTAAACATTGTTTTGATTGGGATTCAGCGACGATGTCTTTATACTTCGCGCAAATTTTGCCCGGGCAGTTTTCCGGAGATTAAATCTAAGGAGAAAAATGATGACTTCCAATATTGAAAAACTACTATTCGCATTCCCTGTGTTGCTGTTCTCAAGTGCCCTCATGGCGCAACCGGCAGCGCCGATGGATCCCAGTTGGACCGGAAAAGGTGAGTTGGGCTTTGTTAAAACCACCGGCAATACAGAAACCGAATCTCTGCTGATGGGGGTTGAGTTCATCCGTGAGCAGGATAAATGGCGCCATCGTGCTGCGGCAAATGCGCTAAGTTCGAATGACAAAGGGGTCACTACTGCCGAGCGTTATGGCTTTGAATGGCAATCTGATTACAAGCTGAGTGACAAAAGTTGGGTATTGGGTGCATTTCGTTACGAATCGGATGAATTCAGTGCCTACGACAATCAGCAGTCCCTGACTTTTGGTTATGGTCGTAATTTGATTGACAACAATATCAGCAAACTGGTTGGTGAAATTGGTATCGGTTACCGCGATTCCGAACTCAAAACCACGCGTATCAGCAATAGTGAAGCCATTATTCGTGGCTTACTCGATTACACCCGGCAGATAACCGACAACACGGTATTCACAAACCGCTTGCTTATAGAATCTGGCAGTGACAATACGTTCACACAGAATTTGACTGGCCTGAGCGTTTCAATGAACGACAAATTTGCGCTGAAGTTTGGATTCGAATATCGCAATAACTCGGATGTGCCGCCAGGTGTGGACGACACCGATACCATTACCTCTGCGAATCTGGTTTACAACTTTTAGTCACGGAAATCTGGCGACTGTTTCTCGACCAGTCGTAGCAGGGCAGGCCACTCGTATTTTCCCGGTTGGAAATGGGCGTATTGCCGGCTGGCTTTTTCGCATAAATCATCATCGGGCAGTGAATATTCCTGCCCGGTGGCCAGCACCTGCAGCTGAACTTTGCAGGCCCGTTCCAGGTAATACATCATCATAAATGCTTCGCCGACCGTGGCGCCACAGGTCAACAAACCATGGTTTCGTAATATCATCGACATATTGTCGCCCAGGCTTGTCGCCAGCCTCTCTCTTTCAGTTGGGTCCATCGAAATGCCCTCATAGTCGTGATAGGCGATTCGATTGTGAAATGGTAGCGCATCCTGAACCATCGGGATTAAACCGGATTTGAGAACCGAAACCGCCAGCCCGGCGGAAGAGTGGCTGTGCATCACACAGTGCACATCCGGCCTCGCTGCATGTATGGCACTGTGAATGACAAAGCCGGTGATATTGATGTCTTTATTATCCAACTCATCGTTGCTGCTACCAGTGCCAACATCGATAATTTCACCGTGTAAATCGACCGTAATCAGGTTCGATGCCGTGACTTCGTCATAGCGCAGGCCAAAACGGTTGATCAGGAAGCATTCGGTACCGGGCACTTTTGCAGTGATGTGATTCCAGACAATATCTGAAAAACCAAACATGTCGGCAAGCCGGTAACAAGCGGCAAGATCAACTCGCATCTGCCATTCGGTTTGTGAGTATCGACTCGCGTGGTTATCAGGGTTTATGGTCATTCTCATTCCTGAAGCTGTGAATAATTTTCAGTTTATCAGTTTGCCCTGATGATACGATTACTTCAGTGCAATCATTAGCAGGTAAATAATATTCATGTCCTACTACCAAAGACATATCTTTTTTTGTGTCAATGACAGGGGTGCGGATGCTGATCGTCCGTCATGTAATCAATGTGGTTCTTCGCAATTACGTGATTATGCCAAGAAACGAATGAAAAAGATGGGCCTGACCGGACAAGGAAAAGTGCGCGTTAATACTTCCGGTTGCCTGGATCGATGCGAGGAAGGGCCAGCATGCGTGGTCTACCCGGAGGGGGTTTGGTACACCTACGTTGATGAGTCGGATATCGATGACATCATCGATTCCCATCTAATAGGTGGAAAACCCGTGGAAAGACTGAAAATATAAGCGTCGCAGAGCTTGAATATAAGGCTGTAAGCCATTAGAATTCCCGCCCTTCACTCTGGCCCTTTTACCCATCTCGACCATGGGGGTAAATAAGGGGCAGATAACAGGTAAAAGAGAATCAGAAATGAAGACATATTCTGCGAAGCCGCAGGACATCAGGCGCGAATGGCACCTGGTTGATGCGACGGACAAAATACTGGGCAGGTTGGCCACTGAAGTGGCACACCGCCTGCGTGGAAAGCATAAGCCAATGTACACACCAAGTATGGACACCGGTGATCACATCGTTGTGATCAATGCTGAAAAAATCAAAGTAACCGGCAAAAAACTGGATGATAAGTTTTATCACCGCTTTACCGGCTACATCGGCAACTTAAAGTCAGTGAACTTAAAAAAGACACTGGACTTGCACCCGGAGCGTGTGATTGAGCATGCAGTAAAAGGGATGTTGCCGAAAAACCCGCTGGGTCGTGCGATGTACAAGAAACTGCATGTTTATGCGGGCTCAGAACATCCACATACGGCACAGCAACCATCAGCTCTTGAAATTAATACTGACACTAAACGGAATCGATAAGTAATGGCTACAGCACAACAGTATTACGGAACAGGTCGTCGTAAATCTTCAACAGCCCGGGTTTTCATGACCAAGGGAAGTGGCAAGATTTCTGTCAATGGTCAGCCGCTGGATGTATTTTTCGGCCGCGAAACCTCCTGCATGGTGGTTCGTCAGCCTTTAGAAAAATTGGAAGTTATCGACAAGTGGGATATCAATGCAACCGTAGCAGGCGGTGGCATGACCGGTCAGGCAGGTGCAATTCGCCTTGGTGTGACCCGCGCTCTGATTGCCTACGATGAAGAAAACCGCAGTCCATTGCGTAAAGCTGGTTATGTAACCCGCGATGCACGTGAGGTTGAGCGTAAGAAAGTTGGCTTGCATAAGGCTCGTAAGGCTACGCAGTACTCCAAGCGCTAATTCTGGCGGCATCTTTTGCCGCCATTCGGTGTTGCGGCGATCGCTCAACTGCTCATTACCGATTTGGTAACTCCGCGTTTCGCTCCCGCAGCGCCTTGACTGACAACTAAATCTACTCGCCAGAAAGGCTTCCATGATTCTGGCCGGATGATCCGATTACTGGGGGGTCGTCTAATGGTAGGACAGCGGACTCTGACTCCGCCAGTGGGGGTTCGAGTCCCTCTCCCCCAGCCAATTACAAAGAAAAGCCCGCAATGCGGGCTTTTTTTGTAACTGACCAGGGTCGCCCGACGAGAAGTCCCAACAAGCGCAGCTTGCGTGGGGGTTTGACAAAATTGTCGGGAACAATTTTGAATGAGACCTCAAAACTTAAAGGGGTCGAACTTAAAGGGGTCGGATTGAACTTACCCTAGTTTAACGGACACACCGAAAGGGATTACCCTAAACCCTGAAGGAGTGTCTTATGAGCAAGCGTACTTACCAGCAATATTCTCCAGAGTTCAAACGCGAGGCGGTACGTCTCGCTGAACAAACCGATGGACCGATTACCCAGGTGGCGCGGGAGTTGGGTGTTCGGGTCAATCAGATCTACAAGTGGCGTCGTGAGATTAATGAGAAGCAAGGTGATGCCTTCCCAGGGAAAGGCAGGCGACCCGCCAGAGAGGATGAGATTGTCCGGCTCAGACGTGAAGTGGAGCGCCTACGCATGGAGAATGAAATCTTAAAAAAAGCCAAGGCTTACTTTGCCAGGGAGCCAAAGTAAGGTACGGCTTTATCCGCTCCCATGTAGGTCGCTATCCAGTCCGCCTGATGTGCCAGGTCTTACAGGTATCATCAAGTGGCTATTACACTTGGCGCCGTGCACCAGAAGGTCTTCGATCACGGGCCAACCGAGCTTTGCTCGATAAGATCGTACACATCCACCAGCATAGCCGCGAGACTTATGGCTATCCACGTGTGCACGCAGAACTCAAAGCGGCAGGTGAGCATTGCGGCCGTCACCGGGTGGCGCGCCTGATGCGTTTAGCTGGCTTGAAGACCAAGCAGAAGCGCCTGTGGGAAAGATCCAGCCGTGGCCGTACCTTCGAACACATTGAAGCGCATAAGCTAGAGCGAGACTTTGCCTCGCCTGAGCCGGACAAGAAATGGGTATCGGATATTACCCAGTTCCCTACCGCAGAAGGGTGGCTGTACCTGGCAGCGGTGATGGATCTGTACTCACGGCGCATTGTTGGTTGGGCGATGGATAAATCGCCTACCCAAAAGATCGTTACCGACGCGCTCAAGATGGCGCTATGGAGGCGTGGAACGGTGAAAGGGTTGTTGGTGCATTCTGACCAGGGCATGCAGTACCGCACTGGCAACTATCATCGACTGCTTGAAACTTACGGCATTGAGTGCTCGATGAGTCGCAAGGGCAACTGTCTGGACAATGCGGCGATGGAGTCATTCTTCCATACCCTGAAAACTGAGCACACACACCATGTTCAGTTCAAAACCAGGGACGAAGCCAGACAAAGCCTGTTCGAATGGATCGAAGTGTTTTACAACCGTCAGCGACGTCATTCATACCTGAACTACATGACGCCTGTCGAATATGGGCGCTACACTGTAGCGACTAACCCCTAACTGTGTCTCCGATGAACCGGGGTAAGATCAGATACCTTTTCTAGTAAGACCATTTCCAAATTAAATGTATCTGACCCCTTTTGCCGTGGCAGTCACTAAATAATAATATATCTGTTATTAACATATTGATAAGTAATAATATATAAGTTATATTATGTTTGACTGTAATTAATACATAGGTTATTAATATGCGTTCCCAGGAACGGGCTATGGCCCGAAAAAAACTTGATAAACGACTGAATATACTGCAAAACACAGATAATTTGGCTCGTCCTTCACGCGGATGGATCAAGGCTATCCGTGAAGCACTGGGTATGACCACGACACAGCTCGCCAAACGACTAGGTGTGAGCCAGCCCCGCGTTACAGTCATCGAAAAAGCCGAATCCGCTGGAGTCATCAAGTTGGAAACACTTGAACGGGCAGCACAGGCGCTTGATTGTCGACTCGTCTATGCCCTCGTGCCAAGAAATTCACTTGAATCAACTGTCGAGGAGAGAGCGAGCTCACTGGCCAGGAAGCGACTTCGCGCAACCAGTCACAGCATGGCCCTTGAAGATCAACGAGTAGAAAAAGCTGATGAGAGAGAACATCTGGAAAGACTGGTGAAGAATCTACTTGACCAGTCCGGTTCAGCGCTATGGGAAGATGAATGACCGATCCACTTGTCCCCGCAGATGATGGAGGAACAAAACTCTCAGAGGAGGAACGTGAGGGGTTGATTCCGTCTTACATCACCCTGAGGAGTGAACTCAATGAGGCCGAACAGGCAAATATTCTGGAAGCCGAAGATTGGGCTTTTGCGCGCCAGCGCGATCCGCTGGTGGAAAAATACCTCGATAAACTGCACAAGCAGATGTTTGGCAATGTTTGGCGGTGGGCCGGAATGCACCGCACTACCGGCAAGAATATTGGTGTTGATGCTCACCGGATTCCTACCGATTTAAGACAGCTTGTTAACGATTCTCGCTACTGGATTGAGAACGAAACCTATGTGCCTGATGAGATTGCAGCGCGGTTTCATCACAGATTGGTGGCGATACATTGCTACCCGAACGGCAACGGTAGACATGCGAGACTAGCAGCCGATCTTCTTCTCAAAGTAATGGGTCAGGGACGATTCAGTTGGGGCAGAAAAAAGCTGGTTCACCTCAATGAAGTCCGTAAGTGCTACATTGGCGCTCTACAGGCAGCTGACCGGCACGATTTCGGACCTTTACTTGAGTTTGTACGTTCGTGAAATAAAGGAGTAGGATCGTTTAAATAGGCCCACCAATTCACTTTTAACCCGGATGGATTAAGGTTGCACACTTTCTTGCCGTTCGAATTGTTGCCACTGCCCCACGATTGAATTTCATAAAATCACTCTGCATCCCATCGCTGAAAATCAAACCTTCGGTTGCCATCTGACTTTCGATTATGAGGGGATTGTTGGCAGATATCGTGCCATGGACTAATTTGGTACCTGTTATCTGGCTTGGAAACGGTTCGCGGACCGTATAAATCAGTTGGCGAGTACTCCAGTCCAGTCTGCCATGGTTTGGAGGAGGTATTACACTGCCACCTAGTGCTTCGACAATACCTGCCGCGCCTGCGTACACACTCTGTAACCAACCGGTGCTGCCTGCACCTGTTGAAACAATTATTCCGCTACTGCTTTGATTTTCACTAAGGTTGCCAATCTTTAATGTATATCGAGCAGAAACATGACTATTTGCACCGATAAAGAAGTCATTAAAGGCAAGAAGTTCTTGGCCGTCATTGAGTTTGGCATGCGCCAAAGTCACCTTTCTGGCTTTCATTTCCTGTTCCAAAGTCGCCAGCAAGACTTCTCTGAACTCCAACAATGGGGTCGGATACCTTTTCCGAAAAAATTACTGGACAGCAGTGGTCAAGTAAATTTGACCGCGGATTTAGAGAAACTTTAGAGTATTCCCTCTGCTTTGTTCAGAAAACTGCAAATCACAAAACTTATAATTCGCCGCTTTGGACCATAGTCAAGATCAATTATGCTGCTTCTCTCCATCCTTCCTCTGTTTCTGTAAAATATAATTCCGCTGTTTCTTTACGGTCGATAGAAGCTAGCATTTTGATAAATTCTGACACTTCACCTTTACGGTTCAAGAACCTTTCTGCGACAAGCAATCTAAGAACAACGTTAGCTGATCCCTGGATCGCATGCTCGTCCTTTTCCCACTTCGCAATGCTTTGATCCGTCACAGCTAGTAACAACCCCAAAGTGCGCTGCGATAAATCCAACTCTTTTCTCAGGAAACGAATTTCCTTTCCGTTAAGCAGTTCTTGTTTCTCAATCAATGATGCTGCGATTGCACGGTGCAATCCCGTCACATCTTCGATTGAAATTGCCACGTCTTCACCATACGTGAATTCCCTGTACCCGTTTTTCAGGTAAACGTTATCCAGCCCTGCACCCATGTAGTGGTAGATATTCATAACCAACGAGACTCCTTGCTTCTCCTATTTAACTCGGTACTAACTTATATAACAGTAATAACGATAATTAACTCGTTGTCCTGTTCAACAAGCTTTAAAACAACTTCGATAGATTCGCCTGCACAATAATGCTGCATTCTGGCCTTATGCCCTTTCTGCTTGTCAGAGTCGAGCGTTGGCCCATCTACAAAGTTCCCAACTTGGATACAACTCAGCACTTGTGTTTGCGTGTACCCACGTTCATTCATCCGCATTGAAGCGTGTTTTGTAAAGGCCACACATTCCGACCTTTTGGCAATTCGCCTTATATCTGCTTCAGTCGCATCCAATCGTCGCGGCATTGGGGTTACCGTAGTCATGGATATACAGTGTACATATAAATATCTATAGAATCTATAGGTAAGTGTATGACGATAAGAAAGACTATAAGTTCCAAAACGGCTTAATCTGCCAGGCTTACCGCAACATGTAACTCAACGCGGGAACAATCGGGAAGCCTGCTTCTTTGCGGATGCCGACTATCGTCTTTACTTGGATTTGCTCAACGAAGGTTGCCTAAAGCTTGACTGTCTCGTTATACGATAGGGCACTTGATCACGGGACCACGATCACAAGCATCGATGCGGGTCGATTGGTCGCATTCAGCACGGCTCGGGTTTCTCCGGGAGGAATAAGGCAGGAGTCCAGGGGGCCAAGCAGCACGGTGTCGTCGTTCGTAATTACGGTGATTTGCCCCTCTAAAACCACGTAGACCCTCTCGGCCTCGCTCGAGGATTCATCGGCACCACCGCCCGGAAGGAAGTGTGATAGGCCCACCATCATACGTTCGGTATTGGTTTGCCCCCCACCGTGAAGTCGAAGAGCAGCCATGCCGTGATGCATCGGGGCATCGTATGGGAGAGCGTCCGCGAGTTTGGTGACTTCCATGTGCTTTCTCCGATCAGTATTTTTTTGTGTTGGGCTTGGGTCCTGGAGAGCTCCCGTTTGTGCCTCTCCAGCCGAGTGCGAGGCTGGCGTCGTGCGCAGCCCGGCATACAATCTCGGTGAGGACCTCCTCGCGGTCCTCGAAGCGGGCAGTAGGCATTGCGGCGCTAATTGCAGCGTAGTTGTTCGCATCGTCGATGACGAGCGCTGCGATCGCACTGATACCGGCCTCGTGTTCTTCACGATCGTAGGCTACGCCTTCGCTCGCGATTTGGTCCAGTTCGCTCATGAGAATTTCTGAATCCGTGATGGTCCGATCGGTCCGGGGTTCTAATTGTTTCGGCAGCATTCCGCGGACAACTGCCCGCGGAAGAGCAGCCAGCAGGAT
>JBLHGQ010000096.1:0-10919 GCA_047614505.1 Rhodothermales bacterium
TCAGTGCCGAACCCAAAACCAGGGTCAAAAGCAATTTTTTCATCATGGAATCCTTTGGAATATCATTAAAATGCTGACCGGCGATTGTAAACATCTGGCGTGCACAATACCAATTTGCCTTCAGCAAGATTGTCTGTTTCGGTTATGATTATGAGATCTCAAAAAGGGCTCTAACGTGACACAGCCATATCAAAGCATTCTCAATACCATTGGCGGAACCCCCGTTATTCGTATCAATAAGTTGGCGCCGGAAGGAATCAACCTGTTTGTGAAAGTTGAAGCGTTCAACCCGATGGGGTCGGTCAAAGACCGCATGGCACTCAGTACGATTGAAGCTGCCGAAGCCAGTGGCGAACTCAAGCCCGGCCAGACGGTCATTGAAGCAACCAGCGGCAACACCGGAATCGGACTGGCCATGGTTTGCGCGGTCAAGGGTTACCCCTTGGTTTTGACCATGGCGGAAAGTTTCAGTATTGAGCGGCGCAAAATTCTGAAGTTTCTTGGTGCCAAGGTTGTTCTGACTCCTGCTGAAGATAAGGGAACAGGCATGCTGGCAAAGGCGGTTGAACTGGCTGAAAAACATGATTGGTTCCTCGTTCGTCAATTTGAAAACGAAGCGAATGCAGACGCGCATTCCCGCACTACTGCAATTGAGATTCTGGAGACATTTGCTGATATCGGTCTTGATTACTTTGTAACCGGCTTTGGTACTGGCGGAACACTCAAAGGCACCAGCCGCGTACTGCGTGAAAAGAGTCCGAGAACCAAAATCATTTGCTGCGAACCGGACAACTCCGCCTTGCTTGGTAGCGGCATCCCACAGGCAAGAGATGCTGATGGCACACCATCTGCCAGCCATCCAAATTTCAGGCCGCATTTAATGCAGGGCTGGTCACCGGATTTCATCCCAAAATTGACGGAGGATGCAGTCAATTCCGGCGTCATTGATGAAATCATGCCGGTAGACGGTAACGAAGCACTGAGTCTGGCCCGTGAGCTGGCGCAAAGGGAAGGTATTTTCTGTGGGACTTCATCTGGTGCAACCTTTGCTGGTGCCTTATCCATTGCCCGCAAGGCCGCGCCCGGCAGCAATATATTGTGCATGTTGCCCGATACCGGTGAACGTTATCTGTCTACACCGCTTTTTGAAGACATCATGGAAGAAATGGACGCGGAAGAAATTGAGATATCCCGCTCTACGCCCAATCACCGTTTCGATGTGCGAAAAGCCGGCCCGGCGGCAGCATTTCCGGAAATGGACGCAAAATCAGTTGATTTTGTTGAGCAAGTCTTAGCCGATGCGGAGAACCCGGTGGCTTTCTTCGCGCTGGAGTGGTGTGAATTTTGTTGGTCAGTTCGTAAACTGCTGGCTAAACTGGAGATTCCTTTCAGGGTTTTCGATCTGGATTCGGTGGCCTATCAGGAAGACCAACTTGGCGGCAAAATACGCTCCGTTTTGATCGATAAACTTGGATCGCCAACCGTACCGCAAATATTTATTGGCGGATCCCATGTGGGCGGAGCAACTGATCTTTTCGCGGCACTCAAAGCAGGCAACCTTGCCGAAATGCTCACGGAACTGGGAATCGAAATGGCGGAAGTCGAAGACGGATTCGAACCTGAATCCATGTTGCCGGGGTGGCTACACAAGAGATAAAAGTTCTCAAATTTATTTTTTGAATCCTAAAAAAAGGCCGGATTATCCGGCCTTTTTTCATACTTTACTGAGCAACCTAGTGATGAGGTGGCACAGCTTCAAAAACATGTTGGGTAAAAGACGCAAGACGCGTCAGCATCGTGTAGTCGCCTTCCCAGGCCATTAAGCCAATAAACACCAGCAAACACAGCGGAGGTAAAAGAATGGTGAAGATTAACGCCAGTCTTTCCCATGCCATATGCATGAAAATGGCGATAATAAATCCCGCTTTGAGAAACATGAATAGCAGAATCAGAGACCAACGAAGCATGCCCTGGATCTGGTAGAAATCAACCATATAAGAAAACGTGCTGAGGACAAACAGCAAAATCCAGATCCAGAGATAAATAGCCAGTGGATGTTGCTGGTGACCGCCGTCGTGTGTTGTGTCTGTCATATGAGTCTTTCCTACCAAAGATAGAAGAATGCGAAGATGAATACCCAAACAAGATCAACAAAGTGCCAGTACAGGCCTGCGATCTCAACAATTTCGTAGTTACCACCCTTATGCCGATCGTAATAACCGTTTTTAACACGCAGTGCTACGACAGTGAGATAAATCACACCGGCGCTTACATGCAATCCGTGAAAGCCGGTAATCATGAAGAAGGTTGCACCGAACTGCGGAGCACCAAAGGGGTTAGCCCATGGCCGGACACCTTCATCAACGATCAGCTTGGTCCACTCAAATACCTGCATTCCGACAAAGGTTGCACCCAGAGCAGCGGTTGCAAGCATCAGCCACATGGTTTTGTTTTTGTCTTTCCGATAACCGTAATTAACCGCCAACGCCATTGTTCCACTGGAGGTGATCAGGACGAAGGTCATGATGGCAATCAGGATCAGCGGAATCGGATCACCGCCAAACGAAAGGGCAAATACTTCGCTGGGGAATGGCCATGGAATAGTGGCGGAAATTCTGACCTTCATATAACCAATCAGGAAACAACTGAAGATGAAGGTATCGCTGAGGAGGAAGATCCACATCATGGCCTTACCCCAGGGAACCTCATACGCCTGCTTGTCCCTCGACCAGTCATCGACCATGGATTTCATGGTCTGACCGGAATCATCGACCTGGTCAGCAGTTATTGTTGTCGCATCATGTGCCATAAAGCTTCATCCTTCTCAGGTATTTAACATCAGCGCAAAAAGCACTAGCCAGAGCAATAGCAGGTAGTGCCAGTAAACGCTGCAAAGATCCACGCTCTCTGCGATGCTTTCCCGGTCTGCATCAGACCGGCTACGCCACATGGTTCGCGCCCATACGTATACGCCACCAAGGAGATGCACTCCATGCAATGCGGTAAGTACGTAGAAAAATGCACTGGCCGGATTGGTCACCGCATAAAGACCATTAGATCTTAATTCTCCCCAGGCCAGGTATTGCCCAACCAGGAAAGCAATCGCCATCAAGCCTCCCAACATTAGTGCGCCTTTATAAGGAGCACTTTGAGATGACAGAGCTTTGCGAGCGCGTTGCATGGCGAAACTGGCCACAATCAGGAACACAGTGTTGAGCCACAAGACCATGGGTTCTTCAACCGGATACCAGTCAAATAATTCCATTCGTTCTACATAAGCCATAGAAAACAAGAAAAAGATGCTGGTAACCACTGCCAGGAACATGACCAGAGCAACCTTTTTGGCAGAAGAAGCAAACTCGCCGGTCTGCGCTCCCTCCTCAGGAAGGCCCTGATGCAGCCAGGGCATTTCCGTTACTTTACTGAAAAATCCCATGACTTATTTGTCTTCCCCGAACAGTTCTTCACCGGCTGCCGATTCTGCACTTTCATCAGCGTGATACTTGCCTTCGTCATGGTCATCAACTGTCGTATGGGTTGAATCAGGTGGTGTGTTCTGCGGGATAAAGTCTTCTGCCACACCAGGAACACTATAGTCATAAGCCCATCTGTGTACTTCTGGCAGGTGTTTGCCCCAGTTACCGTGACCTGGCGGAGTCTGTGGCGTTTGCCACTCGAGCGAAGTAGCGCCCCAGGGATTGCTTTCCGCTTTCGCACCTTTTCTCAGGCTCACGATTATGTTGTAGAAAAACAGCAGTTGGGCTACAGCGACAATTAGTGCCGAAATCGTAATACCTGCATTCATGGCCTGAGCTGACTCAGGAATGAAATCGGTGGTGCCCATAGCGTAATAGCGGCGTGGAACACCAAGTATGCCAAGATAATGCATCGGCAGGTAAATGGAATATGTACCCAGGAAAGTAAACCAGAAGTGCCATTTTCCAATGGTATTATTGAACATGCGACCGGTAATTTTCGGATACCAGTGATAGATGGCTGCAAAAACCACCAGAACCGGTGAAACACCCATTACCATGTGAAAGTGCCCGACCACAAAATAAGTATCTGACAATGGCAGATCGACAACCACGTTACCCAGAAACAGGCCGGTCAGGCCACCATGTACAAAGGTGAAGATAAAGCCGATCGCAAACAACATGGGCACCGTCAGATGGATATTACCGCGCCATAGGGTCAGCACCCAGTTATAGACTTTGATAGCAGTTGGCACCGCGATAATCAGTGTCGTGGTGGCAAAAAAGAACCCGAAATAAGGATTCATGCCACTGACATACATATGGTGAGCCCAAACCACAAAGCTTAATCCACCAATGGCCAGAATCGCCCAGACCATCATGCGATAACCAAATATGTTCTTACGAGCATGGCAGGCCAGAACATCGGAAACAATACCGAATGCCGGCAAGGCAACGATGTAAACCTCTGGATGACCGAAGAACCAGAATAAATGCTGGAATAATACGGGGCTACCACCTTCAGTCGCGGTGGCCTCACCTAAAGAAAGTATCGCGGGCATAAAGAAGCTGGTTCCAAGCACGCTATCAAGAGTCATCATGATGGCGCTAACCAGCAATGCGGGGAATGCCAACAGACCCAAAACGGTCGCAGTGAATATACCCCAAACCGATAATGGCATCCGCATCAGTGTCATTCCACGACACCTTGCCTGCAGCACGGTGGTTACGTAGTTCAAACCACCCATGGTGAAGGCAATGATAAATACGAACAGAGATAGCAACATCAACAGGATGCCCCAGGTTACCCCTGGTGTCCCCGGCATAATGGCCTGAGGCGGGTACAGCGTCCAACCTGCACCGGTGGGCCCTCCCGGCACGAAGAAACTGGCCAGCAAGATAATTACCGCCAACAAATACACCCAGTAACTGAGCATATTCAGGTACGGGAACACCATATCCCTCGCACCGACCATTAGCGGAATGAGGTAATTACCAAATCCCCCGAGAAACAAGGCAGTCAGGAGGTAAATCACCATAATCATTCCATGCATGGTGATGAACTGGTAATAATCTTCGGGCGCAATAAAGGAAAACGTGTCCGGGAACCCTAACTGTAATCTCATCATTCCGGATAAAACCAGCGCGATCACACCCACAAAAATTGCGGTTGCTGCGTATTGAATGGCAATGATCTTGTGATCCTGGCTCCAGACATACGTCGTCAACCAGCTTTTTGGGTGATGCATGTCCTCTTCGCGGTCACGATCAGCAATAGAGATATACGACATCAGTTATTCCTCCAGGCACCGGTTTTCACCAGCCCAACTTTAGTGCGGTTTAAATTGACTTTCATCATTCGCTTGCCTGAATGGTGTTCAGATAGGCCACAACATCGTTAATGGCCGTATCTTTTATGAGCGTTCGTGCCATAAAGCCCATCTGCTCACCGTAAAAGTCTTTCCTGTGAGTGCCTCGAATACCTTTCTTGAAGTTGTCGAGCTGTCCGGCAATATACCAGTCATCCATTCCTGCAAGTCTGGGGGCGTTTAACGACCAAATACCCTGACCCTTATCACCGTGACAAGATACACAGGTATTGAACAATTTAGCACCACGTTTCACGTCTCCTGTAATGACATTTGCAGGAGGGGTATCAGGGAATGTTGCGATATAGGCGGATACGTTGTTGATTGCCTCTTCATCGACCAGCATGGCAGCCATTCCTGCCATCGTCCTGCCATTGATATCGTCCTCATGGGTGCCACGAATGCCATTTTTGAAGTTATTGATCTGCTTTTTCATGTACCAGGCGTCCAGACCGGCCAGTTTTGGCGCATTCATTGCCTGGTTACCTTCACCTTGAGCACCATGACAGGCACTGCACACCGCGTATTGGGTCTGGCCTGTCGATGCATCGCCATGAGAAACCGCCAAACGATCAGCAAATGTATCCTGCTTGGCCAACCATTGATCAAAATCTTCCTGCGTATCAACAACCACCCTGCCACGCATAGTGAAGTGAGCAACACCACATAGTTCTTCGCATAAGACCACGAAATCACCGGTTCTTATTGGCGTAAACCACATATAAGTGACCATACCTGGCACCATGTCCATCTTGACCCGGAACTCAGCCACAGCAAAATCGTGTAAGACATCTTTAGAGCGTAATAACAGTTTTACCGGTTTATCCAGAGGCAGATGCAATTCAGGGTCAGAAATTAACCGGTCGTCCAGTCCGGCAGGATCATCGGGATCCATTCCGAAAGGGTTGTCGACCGACATATTGGCAACACTGGTTTTACCCATCACGCCATCTTCACCGGGGAAGCGATAGCTCCAGTGCCACTGCTGTCCAACCACTTCAACTTCGGCGGTGCCCTCAGGCACATTGACAAACTGTGCCCAGACAAACAGCCCCGGCGCCAGCATGGCGGCAACGCCCACGCCAGTAATCAGGGTCAGCCAGAATTCAAGCCTTTTGTTCTCAGGCTCATAATGGGCAGCCTGTCCTTTATGGTGATTGAACTTGTAAATCGCATAGGCCATAAACAAATTCACCAGAACAAAAACGATGCCGGTGACCCAGAACGTGATATTGACCGTGGTATCGATCATTCCCCAGTTGGATGCGATCTCAGTGAACCACCATGGACTGGCAAAATGAAAAACGAGAGAGCCGATAATCAGCAGAATCAATACGATTGCAAATCCCATACCTTAATCCCTGTCAACGCCGATAGTGTTAGCGGCAGATTGTACTTACACTTCAGCTTGTTTACGTCGTCTGCGCCTCAATCCCCGGAAAGGATTGAGAATCTGAGCATCAATTGCAACCAAACGTGCTTCAGTGTGCTGTTCCCGCATCATGTCCCGAATAACATCTTCCTTTTCTTTTCCTGCATAAATCAGGATGAGGTATTTACCCTCTTCGATGTCATCGTGAAACCTACTTAACTTCTTATTTTCTTTATCAATCCCAGTCAATCCGCCAACCCAGGCACCAAACATGGTGAAAACCACAACAACAGCAAAGTAAACCATCTTTGGTGTCTCAGGCCCAAATGGTTCAAGCACCAATACAAGACCTGCTGCGATCACCGCCAAAATAAAACCCAAGTTTGCCCCAATCAACCCATCACGCAGGATATCAGTGGTCTCGAGATAATTGCTGGAGTGTAAATGTTCCCGTTTCAGACCCGCTTCATCTTTTGCAATGACATGAAGAAACCAGTCCAACACACCTACATCATGCAGGTCATCGGAAATCTTCTGGGTGCTGGTCAAGGTTGGTGCCAGATAGTAAAAGCACTTCATCAGTTTTAACCCTAACGGGTGTTCCTCTCCTTAAGCATTATCTCTTTCTTTAGTTTGCAGTAAATCCATCCGCATTTTTAACAACAGAGATACTGCAGCGAATTATTTTTTTAAGTGGTAATTGATAACGCGGGCAGTTTCGCATATTTGAACAGTCTTTAAAAGACGATAGCGATAAATCCTGATACTCTTTTGCGCTGTGCAGCCTTGGTCATAAGAAAAAATCATGAAATATCGTCATTTAGGTAAAGCAGGCATTCAGGTCAGCGAATTGTCGTTTGGCTCCTGGGTAACTTTTCATAACCAGTCAGGAGTGGATAGTACGGTCGAAATGATGGCTGCTGCATATGATGCCGGAGTCAATTTTTTTGACAATGCTGAGACTTACGCGAAAGGTAAATCCGAAGAAATCATGGGTGAAGCGCTTAAGAAACTCGCTTGGCGACGTGGCAGCTACCTGGTTTCAACCAAACTGTTTTGGGGGCTCCACGACGGACCCAATGAAGCCAACACGCTAAACCGTAAATACCTTATTGAGGGTATAGATGGCTCCTTGAGACGTCTTGGCCTGGATTATGTTGACCTGATTTATTGCCACCGTTCCGATCCGACAACACCCATTGAAGAGACCGTCTGGGCGATGCACAACATTATTGAACGAGGGAAAGCCCTGTATTGGGGCACCTCGGAATGGGAAGCCGTGGACATAATAGAAGCAATTGAAATTGCAGAGCGCCATCACCTTCACAAACCAATCGTGGAGCAGCCCATATATAACCTTTTCGAGCGTCACCGGTTTGCTGACGAATATCAACGCATGTACAAAGAACATGGATATGGTTCAACAACCTGGAGTCCACTGGCCTCGGGCTTGTTGACCGGCAAGTACAACAACGGCATCCCCGCGGACAGCCGTGGAGCTTTGCCTGGCTTTAGCTGGCTCGAAAATCAGCTAACCGATACACAAAGCTTGAAAATCGTGTCTGAGTTGGCACCTTTTGCTGCCGAAATGGGAGCAAGCCTCGCGCAGTTCTCGCTGGCCTGGTGCTTACAAAATCCGTATGTCAGTTCTGTACTAACCGGCGCCAGCCGAGTTGAGCAGGTACATGAAAACATGCAGGCATTAAAGTTCAAAGACAGCTTCACTCCTGAGTTAATGCAAGAGATCGACCGGATATTCGGAAATTGACTTTATTCATCACAGGGTGGAACCTGTGCGCCAAAACACTCTATCGGAAGTATAAAAATGCTGATAAAACCTAGCCTGAAGAAATCTGTTTATTCCATTTTGCTTGCATTTGTTTTTGCAACACCCGTCACCGTGGTTGGTTCTTTGGACAGTGATCTATTGGATGGTCTCAAAGCACGAGCCATCGGGCCGGCCGCCATCGGTGGTCGAATCGCCGCCATAGATGTAGTGCAAAGCAACACCAATCATATTGTCATTGGTGCCGGAACCGGTGGTGTCTGGCAGTCGAAAAGTGGTGGCTTGACCTGGGAGCCTATATTTGATGATCAGGCAGTGGCGTCCATTGGTGCAATCGCCATCAACCAGGCCAACCCTGACATCATCTGGGTTGGTACCGGCGAAGGGAATACTCGTAATTCAACTTCCATTGGAGGCGGCATTTATAAATCAGTAGACGGTGGAAAAAACTGGAAACTGATGGGTCTGGAAAGCAGTGAGCGTATTAACCGCATTGCCCTGCACCCGACCAATTCCGATATCGTCTACGTTGCCGCACTAGGCACTTTGTGGGGGACCAACACCGAACGTGGTGTATTTCGCACTATTGATGGTGGCCAGACCTGGCAGAAAATTCTCTATGTTGATGAAACGACCGGCGCAACCGATATCAAAATGGATCCATCCAATCCGGACAAATTATTTGCCGGCATGTGGCAATTCCAGCGCCAACCCTTTCATTTTAAATCCGGTGGGCCGGGTTCAGGCATGTATGTAACGCTTGATGGTGGCAACAGTTGGACCGAAAGAACACAGGAAGACGGACTTCCTGAAGGCGAGCTGGGTAGGATGGTTTTCAGTATGTCTGCCACCAACCCCGACCGTGTGTATGCATTGGTTGAGGCCAAGAAAAGTGCGCTATTACGTTCTGATGATGGCGGCGTCAGCTTCGCCAAGGTTAATCAGGAATATGACGTAGCCGATCGGCCCTTTTACTACACAGAAATCGCAGCCGACCCGCAAAACCCAGACCGTGTTTATAACATTGCAACAAGACTGCGCACATCAATTGACGGCGGCAAAACCTTTGAACTAAACCCGGTCATAAACTGCTGTGCACCAGGCAATACGATTCACATCGACAACCATGCGTTCTGGATCAATCCGGCCGACTCCCGTCACCTGATCATCGGCAATGACGGTGGAATCGCCATATCCCGCGATCAGGGCACTACGTGGAGATTTGTTCGCAATCTGCCTTTGGCCCAGTTTTATCACATTGCGGTAGACAACGAGCATCCTTACAACATCTACGGTGGCCTGCAGGATAATGGCTCATGGCGCGGTCCCAGTGAAATCTGGATATCTGCCGGAATTCGCAACCTGCATTGGCAGGAAGTTGGTTTTGGAGATGGTTTTGACACCATCCCCGATCCTGAGAATGCCCGTGCTGGATATGTGATGTCCCAGGGTGGCTTTCTACAGCGTTATGACCTTGATAAAGGTCTGCAAAAAATGATCAGACCGGCACCTCACGGTGATGACATTACGCTACGCTTTAACTGGAGTGCCGGTTTTGAACAGGATCCGTTCAATGCTGCAACAATCTATTACGGAAGCCAGTTCATGCATAAATCCACTGACCGTGGCCTGAGCTGGTCGGTAATCAGTGATGATTTAACCAGTAACGATCCGACGATGCAGACTTATACCAGCAGTGGCGGACTGACTTCTGATGTCACCGCTGCAGAAAATTACACTTCGATTGTCGCAGTGGCCGCCAGCAAGCTACAAAAAGGCGTGATCTGGGTAGGAACCGATGACGGCCGCATTCATGTAACGCAAGATGGCGGTGAGAACTGGTCCAGGATCGATGAGCGAGTGCGAGACGTGCCCGCCGGTGCATGGGTACCGATGATCGCACCCTCATCCCATGAAGCTGGTACTGCATTCGTCGTATTCGACGACCACCGTCGCGGCAATATGGCCAGCTATGTTTATCGTGTTGAAGATTTCGGCAAGCGCTGGACATCACTGTCCACAGATGAACTATCCGGCTACGCCTTATCTGTACTGCAGGACTCAGTTAATCCTGACCTTTTGTTCACCGGAACCGAATTTGGTCTGTTTATTTCGATTGACGGTGGAGAAAGCTGGACAAAATTTACGTCCGGCGTTCCTACAGTATCTGTGATGGACATGGCTATACAGGAGCGGGAAAACGATCTTGTGCTGGGCACACATGGACGTTCGGTGTTCGTGATTGACGATTACAGTGCTTTGCGGGACATATCTGAAGATGACTTCAATCAGCGATTAAGAGTCCTCTCAGCAACGCCTGGCCAGCAATATTCAACCACACCTACCAGTTCAACGCGTTTCACGGGCAATGGTGAATATCGTGGCCCAAATGAGCCCTACGGCGTGATGCTGACATT
>JBLHGQ010000097.1:0-10900 GCA_047614505.1 Rhodothermales bacterium
AGATGAGCTGCATGAACGTTATTTGACCATGGACATTGATGTCGAGGCAGCTTCTGGTGAAAACCATCATGTTTTGCCGGTACCTTCGACTTACATCATTGGCAGTGATGGCGTCATCAACTTCCAATACACAAACACCGACTATCATGTGCGGTTGCATCCTGATGTATTACTGGCTGCTGCCAGAGCATATACACAGGATGTTGACAAGCGCCTTAGCAAGGCGAGGAAGAAGCAGAGAGCAGAGAGCAAACAGTAATTCGCCTTACTTTTCCCTTTCCAGGGAAGTGCTAAGCCATGCAATTCGCCTGGTGGTCCAGGCTCCTACACCCAATAGATAAACCAGCGCCAGATCACAGCGATTCGCGATGGCACTTGCTACTCAAGCGCACCATTGCTCCTACAAGCAAGTGCACTAACAATAATGGAGAGCCGCTAGACAGCTCTGAGGTACCACTCATAGTCGCGGTCGGTAATCTCGGAATGAAACTTACTGGATTCTTCCCGTCTTACAACGCCGTAAATACGGTGGTATTCGTCGCCAAAATATTTTGGCAGAATTTGCCCGGCCTCAAATGTTTCGAGAGCATTGAACCAGCGAACCGGCAGGGTCACTTCGTACTCAATTTCTTCTCTTTCTCCAGTCATGGGTCCCGGGTCGAGCTGATTACTAATGCCGTGGTGCATACCCGCAAGTATCGCTGCCGCAACCAGGTAGGGGTTTGCATCCGCTCCCGAAACCCGGTGTTCTATGCGTCGGTTCTTCTGACTTGAAACGGGTATTCGCATGGCAAGGCTTCGATGATTAGGCCCCCAATTGGGGCTTGCAGGCACAAACCAGCCAGGTGCATAGCGGCGGTAGGAGTTTGCATTGGGCGCAAACACCGCCATGCTTTCTGCCATCGCGGCACCCATGCCACCTACGGCGTAACGTAGTGTGTCTGAAAAATCTCCCTGCGCGCATTCTCCGGCATAAACATTGTTTCCGTTTTCGTCCAGCAAGCTGATATGCAAATGCAAACCACTTCCGGCATGTTCGGCAAAAGGTTTCGCCATGAAAGTGGCGGTCAGACCATTTTTCTTTGCTGCCGCTTTAACAGTGCGTTTGAGCAGCAAGGACTGATCACAAGCCAGCAGCGGGTCGTCAACATGATTCAAATTAACCTCAAACTGCCCGGGTGAATACTCAGAAAGTGCTGCGCCAGCCGGAATATTTTGCACGCTACAAAAGTGATCCAGATCGACCAGGAATGGCTCAACATCATCCAGATCATCAAAACTGCCGTATTGGATGCCTACCTGTTCCCAATCAGAGTCAGCGATTTTTGGCACTCTCGGAACGAATGTGTCGCCGTCGTAATTAACCAGGTAAAACTCGAGTTCGGTCGCCATTACAGGATAAAGCCCAAGATCATTAAGCGCTTTCAGGGATCGCTTGAGCACATTGCGCGGGTCCATGAAATGGGGTGTGCCGTCAAACTCACTCAACTCAAGTAAACATTGTGCGGTAGGCAGGCTTGCCCATGGAACCGGCGCAAGCGAGCCTGGAACCGAGTGGGCTCGAATATCTGGATCGCCATCGTGTGCACCGTATTTAACGTCGAAGGGCGCCTCTCCCCTTGAGTCCAAAAGTGACACTGCAGCGCAATGGTTTGAGCCATTGCCGAAGACCTTATCAAATTCATCAACTTGTATGCGTTTACCTCTGGGTATACCGCACATATCCGGCGAAAACACGTCCATAAAACGTGTGTCCGGATATCTTTTAAGAAACGCTGCCAGTTCGTTCTGTGATTTTTGTTTAGACATATTTTACTATTCAGACAGGTTTATCCACGCTGATTTCGATTGGGTATAGCTCTTGAAACTATCGATACATTTATCCCGTGCGTTGCCTGACTGCTTGTAGCCGCCAAAAGGCTGGGTGAAATCACCGGCATCATATGTGTTGACATAGACCAGACCGGATTCAAGGCCTTTGATCAGTTTGAAAGCCTTATCGAGATCTTTGGTCCACAGACTGGCTGCCAGGCCGTAAATCGTGTCATTGGCAATCGACAGTGCTTCTTCCGGGGTGTCGAATGGAATGACACTGGCAACAGGGCCGAAGATTTCCTGCCGGGCAATAGACATATTGTTGTTGACCTCAGCGAACAAGGTTGGATTTACAAATGCACCGGGCTCAAGCGCTTCGGGAGCATCGCCGCCAAATACCAGGCGTGCACCTTCGGCTTTGCCAGCTTCGATCATTCCCAGAACCCGCTTCTGGTCAGCTTTTGTGACCAGTGGGCCCATGCTGGTATCAGGGTTAAG
The DNA here is from genome assembly GCA_047614505.1 of Rhodothermales bacterium. Lineage (GTDB taxonomy): Bacteria > Pseudomonadota > Gammaproteobacteria > Xanthomonadales > SZUA-36 > JABDJL01. The sequence goes on from JBLHGQ010000097.1 coordinate 2,314, forward strand.
CGGATCGCCAGGTACATAGGCATGCTGACCTTCAGCAACAAAGCGATCAATGAATTCGTCGTAGATTTTGCGGTCGACAAGCAAACGCGAACCGGCATTGCAGACTTCACCCATGTTTTCATAAATACCACTATAGGCACAGGCAACTGCGGCTTCCATGTCGGGAAGGTCGGAAAGGAATATTTGCGGTGATTTACCACCGCACTCGAGTCCCACGTGTTTCATGTTCGACTGACCGGCGAATTGCAGCATCAGTTTGCCAACTGCAGTTGAACCGGTGAAAGAAATTTTGTCCACGTCCATATGCATTGCCAATGGCTGGCCGGCATCTTCACCCATGCCATTGACAACATTAAATACTCCGGGAGGCCCACCGGCCTCGACAAACAGTTGAGCAACCCTGAGACAGCTCAGGGGTGATTGCTCAGCTGGCTTGAGCACGACACTGTTGCCTGCTGCCAACGCAGGGGCAAACTTCCAGGCTGCCATCAGCATTGGATAGTTCCACGGTGTAATAGCGCCTACAACGCCTAGCGGTTCGCGCAGAATCATGTGAATTGCATTGCTGGCGGTATTGGTTACTGCACCTTCAACTTTGTCTATGCACTCGGCCATAAACCGAATGGTTTCGGCCACCAATGGCACATCAACACTGATCATGTCCGAAATCGGCTTGCCCATGTCCATGGTATCCAGCACTGCCAGTAGTTCGGTGTTGTCCTCAACCAGCTTGGCAAAACGATACAGAATCCTCATGCGTTTACGAGGTGACATGCGCGACCATACGCCGGATCTGAATGCGGCTCGTGCAGAAGCCACTGCCCGGTCAATGTCTTTTGAGTTTCCAGCGGACATTGCAGCCAGAATCTCACCATTGGTAGGGTTGACGGTTTCAAACCGGCCACCATCAATAGCATCGACATAATCACCATCAATAAAGAAACGGGTTTCGAATCGGGTTGCTTCGGCGTCTGCAATGCTTCGCCATTTGCTTTCGTCATAGTCTCTAATGTGTGCAAGGCTCATCGGTGTTTCCTTCCTGAATTGGTGTAAGTCTCTCTCGAGAATTTTGTGATAGTACGATCAATGCGTCGACTGCAACACGGTGCGTCATTTCTCCCTAAAAGTCTGCTGGCGGAGTCTGTCGACGGCGCGGTGGGTCCCAGAAGGCATCTTTGACGACTACAGCTTTGGCCATCTTACGGCTCCACTTGAGTTCCCGTTGATAGTAGATCTCGACCTTCATTTCCTCACCGATTTTACCGTTTGGAGTTTCCACGGTTGCCAGGGCAATATTCTTTTTCGCGGAAGGTGACCACATGGCTGAAGTGACCCAGCCGATATTTTTTCCTTTCTTGTCATAGACATAAGAATGATTGGCGGCCTTGTTGTCTTCGATATCGAGACGTACGAGCGCATAGCGCGAGCCGTTCTCTTTTTCTGCCAACAATGCCTTACGGCCATTGAAGACCGGCTTCTTGAAATCGACCAGCCAACCCAGCCCCAGTTCAAAAGGTGAGCGGGTATGACCGGGACGGACCGTTTGCATTGCCGGCATAAATTCCTCGCCAGCCATAATGTATGCTGCCTCAACACGGAGTAATTCCAGTGCATCAGAACCCATGGGTTTGATATTGGCTAATTCGCCAGCTTCGAAAAGACGGTCCCACATGATCTCTGCATGGTCCGGGTCAATCCAGAGTTCGTAGCCCAGGTCACCGGTAAACCCGGTTCTTGAAACCATTAGTTCGGTTCCTTCAAAATCGAAGTGATTCAGGCCAAATGGTGTGATGTTTTCCACGCCTGCCAGTCCCATTCGCTTCAGTGCCGCACAAGAGGTCGGGCCTTGCAGTGCAACGCCGGCCACATCATGCGTTTCGTCTGTAATGCTTACATCAAAACCAACGGCATTAATCATCAGCCAGTCGATCTGGTGCTCCTGCGAGCACAGGCGATAGACACCTTCGCGCAGATGGAAGATGGTCCCGTCATCAATCACCTGTCCTTCGTCAGTACACCAAACGGCATAACCTACGCGACCCGGTTTGATTTTTGCCACATCACGAGTCACCAGGCGATTGAGAAAGGCAAACGCATCCGGGCCCGTGATCAGATACTTGGTCATTGGCGTTAAATCAAATACGCCACAGGCATTCCGCCCGGCGAAATACTCCATGTTAGAACAGGTGTAAGCCGGCACAGACAGGTAGTCGAACCACCTGCTCCAGGTTTTGTTTTCGTTGAGTGCTTCCTGCCGGGAGTGAAATGGGCTCGGGAAAACCTTGTTGAGATAATGATCATGTGTGTCGAAGCGGACAGTTCTCATGATTTGCTCCCTTCAATAATCGCTTGCGCGGCATTTTTTCCTGAGCTGCCCATAACACCTCCACCGGGGTGACAACCAGCCCCGCACAACCAAAGACCCTTGATCGGCGCTGCATACTGGGCGGCGCCTGGAACAGGACGCATCATCATGGATTGGTCAATTGCAAGTTCGGCGTGATGCCAATGTCCGCCGGTCATTCCGAATTCGGATTCAATATCCTGCGGGCTTGAGATTTCCGCATGTAGTATTTGCGACCTGATGCCGGGCGCGTAGACCGCAAGGGTGTCAATAACCGTTTCCTTGAAAGAATCTTTCGCAGAACTCCAGCCCGCTTTTAAGTCATGCGGTGCCCATTGCACATTGGCGGACAGCACATGTTTTCCTGCAGCAGCCAGACTACTGTCATTTACCGTGGGCAATGTAATCTCCATTACTGGTCGGGCCGAATGCTCACCATATTTTGCGTGATTAAACGCATGCTCTACGTATTGGAGTGACGGTGCAATCACCAACCTTTCTCCCACCAAAGACGAATCAAGACCGGAAAACTCCGGTAGACCATCCAGCGCGAGATGCAATTTCGCTACACATCCACGGCTGCGGATATTTTTTACACGGTAAGCGAATCCTGCTTCCAGATTTTGCGGGCCGAGCAGATTTAAGAAAGTTGTTTTTGGATCGGTGCCTGATACGACAATATCAGCTTCGATCATTTCGCCGCTTTTCAGTTGTACTCCAACTGCCCGGTCAAAATCCATCAGGATTTTTTGCACCGGTCGCGAAGTGTGAATTTCTGCGCCGTGAGCACGTGCTGCGGCTGCTATGGCATCGGAAACTGAGCCCATTCCACCCGCCGGTATGCTGTAATTGCCTCCGTTGCTAAGTCGATGAAGGGCACAGAACACACTATTATTGGAACGGGCTCCCAGGAAAGTGCCCAAAGTGCCATCCAGGCTCAGCGCGCCTTTAAGTAGTTCACTATCAAATTTCTCCTGCAAAATGTCGAAAACATTGATTCCGGTGATACGCAGAAATTCGCGCATATCGGTTTTGCCCATTTTGCGAATGTTCAGGCCTATTTTCGCCAGTGCCAAAAGGTCGCCCCGGTCCGTGGTTCCCATGCGTGCGGGAATGCGATTGTGTAAGTTGCCAATGATTCCCGCGAAACGATCCATGCGGCGACGGTATTCTTTCATTGCCTGTTGGTCGTCAGGAGAAACCCCATGGACTTCTGAGCCAGAAATTCGCACGTGATTGCCAGCCGGGTCAAGCGAGATGGTCTGCATATCAGTTTTGGCCATTGTCAGGCCGTGAGAGTCGAGATTCAGTTCCTTGCGTATGCCTTCATCAAGTAGGTACAGCAGATGAGCCCCTGCGGAAACCTTGAAGCCGGGTGCAAAATCCCGGGTAATGGCTGCGCCACCAACCTGTGCAGCAGCCTCAAAAACGGCCACCTGGTGACCGGCTTTGGCAAGGTATGCCGCACAGACCAGAGAGTTGTGGCCTGCGCCAATAATGAGTATTGATTTTCCAGTGGTTTTATTTGTGGATTGACTAGTCATCGAGCCAGCCCTCCGGAACAGTGTTGGTCTTCTTCAAATCCATCAGAATCTCGCGGGCTGCATTTGCTCCGGGAGCCGCCATCACGCCACCACCGGGATGATTTGATGAGCCGCACATCCAAAGGCCTTTGACTGGCCCGCGATATTGCGCATAACCTGGAATAGGGCGGTTAAACATCAACTGATCCATGGTCAGTTCACCCTGGAATATGTTGCCTTCGGTCAGACCAACTTCATCTTCCAACTCGCGAGGGGTTCGTACCTCGGCATGCAGAACAAGGTCCTTGAAGCCGGGAGCATATTCATTGATCTGGTTAATGACCGTCGCACCGAAAGCGTCGCGGTCTGCATCTGTCCAATCCTTGCCTTTGACTTTGGGAGGGACGTATTGCACAAAACAGGACATAAAATGTTTGCCTGGAGGTGCCATGGTCGGGTCGGTCAGGGTAGGGATCAACATGTCAATATAAGGGTCCCGCGACCAAATGCCGTCTTTCCAGTCGTCATAGGCGCGCTCAAGACGCTCAACAGAGTCAATCAGATGCATGTCGGTGTACATCATTTCCTTATTACCCTTCAGCGCAGTGAAATTTGGAACGCCATCGAGTGCGATATTAACCTTGCCGGATGAACCGCGAATCTTGAAATTACGACATTTCTCAAGAAACTCGGGCTGCAAATCTTTTGGATCCATGCATTCAAGGAAAGTACGTGGCAATGTCATGTTCGAAACCACGATATCGGCATAGTGCTCGTCGCCGTTTTCCAGCGCCACTCCAGTCACTTTGCCATTCTTGACGATAATCTGATCAACGCCCGAGCCTGCCAGTGTCTGTCCACCGTTATCGATATAACACTCATGCATTGCTTTTGAAATGGCACCCATTCCACCGCGGGCAAATCCCCAGGCGCCGGCTGTGCCATCCACATCACCCATCGCGTGGTGCAAAAGAACATATGCAGTTCCGGGTGACATCACGCCCATGGCTGAACCTATGATTCCGCTGCCGGCATGTGCTGCCTTGATCAATGGGTTCTCAAAGTACTCATCCAGAAACTCAACAATGCTCATTGTGTAAAAGCGCATCGTGTCGTAAATCGCGTTTTCACCCAGTCCCCAGAATTTTTTTCCTATATGTAGCATTTCCATCAAGTCCCGTGGCTTGAATGAAGCGGGGTCGGGAGCGGTACGAAGCAGGAATTGTCTGATGAATCTGCATTGACGCATGATGTCCCGCCAATATCTCGTTTCCGCATCAGCATCGCGCAGGCTATGTCTCGCCATTTCACGGCGGGACGCATCCGCATCAACATAATTTCCAAGGTAATCACCGTTTTGAGCCAGCGTGACGCTTCCACCGTAAGGAACGATTTGCAGGCCATATTTGGCCAAATCCAAAGCCCGGTAAATTTCCGGCCTTAGCAGGCTGCAAACGTAGGAACAGTTAGAATAAATCCAGTCCTTATAGAGATTCCGGCTGACTGTGGCACCACCGATGTAGTCATTTTTCTCTACCAGCAGTACATCCAGTCCGGCTTTCGCCAGAAATGCACCATTGGTTATGCCGTTGTGTCCGGCACCAATGACGATAGCGTCATGTTTTTTCAATTTACTGCTCCCAATACCACGGTCATATTAATCTGTGCATAGAGTCTCATATTGCCAGCAACATGTCTACTCTGACTGAATGATCGTTCATTCATTGCAAAGAAAATAAGAAAAGCTTATATTGGGCCAATATTATGCTCGGAAAATCGGGCAGACTTCAAAAGCGGAGTGTAAGAAACTGTATGAGTACAGCCTTGGCCAAACCGATCGCAAAGCCGCGTACTGCTTCAAAAAAAGCGCGTCAGCAGCAATTGATCAAAGCAACGATTCGCTCAATCGCCAAGAACGGTCTTTCTACGACGACTATTGCAACGGTAAGCAAGGAGGCAAAGCTCAGTCAGGGCATCATAAATCTTCATTTTCAAAGTAAAGACAAGCTTTTGGTGGAGACCTTGCGTTACATCGCAGATGAGTACAAAACAGTTTGGGAAAAAGCACTTGAGGAAAGTGGGGATAGCACGGCCGAGAAAATTTCAGCCCTGGTAGGGGTGGACTTTGAAAAATCGGTTTGCCAGCGAAACAAGCTTGCGGTCTGGTTTGCGTTTTGGGGTGAAACTAAATCGCGCCCGATTTATCGTGAAATTTGTCGTAAAAGAGACAAGGAATACCTGCAGGTCATGATTGCTTACTGTCGCAAACTGATTAAAGAAGGTGGTTACAAAAAGTTGAAGGCTGAGTCTATTGCAAATGCTCTGTTGGCAATGACAGAAGGCCTGTGGCTTGACCTGCTCATGAGTCCTGACTATATGACTCCTGAAGAATGTCTTGGCGTGTGTATGCATTATTTACAAACCGTATTCCCTGAACATTTCAAAGCATGAACATTCACTTGAACTTAATTGCTCTGAAATGGCAACTGAAAGTGTCGGCGGAAATTCTTCAATGAAAGAGTCAAAGTTGAATGAGTTGATTGCGCGCCAGAAAGAACGCCATGGGCTGGAGCAGGTTTTCTATTCCGACCCAGATATATACGCGAAGGAAATCGAGCAAATTTATTTGCGTGCATGGTTGTATGCAGGTCATCAGAGCGAAATCCCCAATCCGGGCGACTGGTTCCTGTTCGAATTCGCCAATGAGTCCGTCATAATCGTCCGTAGTGATGAAAATACCATCACTGCCCTGATCAATGTATGCCGACATCGTGGTTCGCGCGTGCGAATTGAAAAAAACGGTTGCTCAAAAAGACTGACCTGCCCATATCACGGCTGGACCTATGCATTGGACGGCAGTTTGCTGGTCGCGGCATATATGGGTGATCAATTTGATAAATCGGCGCATTCCTTACGCAGTATTCACTGTGAAATTCTGCAGGGAATGATCATGGTCAACTTTGCCGACGATCCGGCGCCATTCAGTCATTTCCACGATCAACTGGACGAATGTCTCGCGCCTTATGATCTGGCCAATGCCAAGGTTGCCCATCGTGAGAGCTATCCCATTGAAGCAAATTGGAAACTGGCAGTAGAAAATTATAACGAGTGTTATCACTGCGCCACCGCACATAAAGAGTATGCAAAAGGACACAGCCTAGCCAAGCCCTGGACCCAGTCTGTTGATCTGTTAAATGCAGCAACTGCGAAACGGCCTGTCTGTGGACTTGGCACATCTACCTTGAGCAACATTTATGCAGATGCGCCGGGCTTCGGTACCGATGCTTCCTACGAATTTCATCCATTGTGGAATGGCAATGTGACCGGCAGTGAGAATGGGAATCCATTAGCACCCTTGCTGGGTACGATCAGCGACTACGATGGCAGTGCGACGGATATGCAGCTTGGCCCGGTTTGTTATTCCTTGATTTATAGCGACCACATGGTGATTTATCGCTTCACACCGATTTCGATCAATCGAACAGACTGTGACGTAACCTGGCTTGTCAGGGGTGATGCGGTAGAAGAAAAGGACTATGAGAAGCAAAAAGTGACATGGATGTGGGATATAACGACAGAAGCAGATAAACGTATCATCGAAAACAATGCGCGTGGTGTAGCATCGCAATTTTACCGGCCAGGTCCATATTCCGATATGGAAAATTATTTGTGGCGGTTTATTAGTTGGTATCTGGAAACGCTGAAAAAAGGCTTACCTGATAAGGCTAATACAATCAAAAAATAGGTGGGTGAGCTGTGACTAAGGTTCAAAATAATTCCGAATTGGCAACTGCATTAAGCAAGGCATACCTGGAGATAATTCCAGCTCCCGGAATTGAAGATCGAATAATGCCGATTCCTGCTGGCTCGTATGTGTCCATTACCTGTTCACCGGTTCATGGCATAGAGCCAACCCTTGAATTGATGGAGGCGCTGGCTGACCGGGATCTGAAACTGATTCCTCATATTGCCGCACGCGTGATTAAGGACAAGGCGCATTTGAGAGAAATCCTGACTCGCTTACAGGACGCAGGCATCAGTAGTGTGTTTTGTCCTGGTGGCGATGCAGCTCAAGCAGCAGGAATCTACGACTCTTCCCTGTCTCTGTTAAGGGATATGGCCGATATTGGGCATAATATCCGGTCAGTTGGCGTCGCATCTCATCCGGAAGGACATGCGCTGGTATCTGACCGGGAGTTGGTCGAATTACTGTTACAAAAACAAGAGATTGCAAACTATCTGGTAACCCAGATGTGTTTCGATACTGACCTGTTGATTCGTTGGTTGCGGGGCATTCGTGAAGCAGGTGTGTCGCTAAGGGCATGGATCGGCCTGCCTGGTGTCGCCGATCGTACCAAGCTGTTCAAGCTATCCATGCGAATCGGCGTTGGGCAGTCGGCCAAAATGCTGATGCGACAAAAAGACCTGCTAAAGAAGATGTTGCAGCTAAAACCTTACCAGCCTGATGAGTTAGTTGAACAGTTAGCACCATACCTCTCAGATCCGGTGCTGGACATCCCAAGCTTTCATTTGTTCAGTTTTAACGATGTTGAACGCACCGAAAAATGGCGTCAGGAAGCCGTTGAGCGCTATAGCAAGTGATGAGATCAGCCAACTCAGTTAAAGAATTCGTCCGGGCGACAGATGCGTAAAGGCAGACAAGCCAGACTTGACAGCCCGCCTGTTGCCTCAGCGATCAGGGCAGGTATGAAGGGTGGTA
>JBLHGQ010000098.1:0-10757 GCA_047614505.1 Rhodothermales bacterium
TGGTATAAGAGCGCTAAACCGACGGATGGGCTGGAACCTACCCCACAATGAGGCGCATTCATTAAGTGGGCTGCTCATCGAAGAACTCGAGGCAATCCCTGAGGGCAAAGCCAGCCTGAAAATTGGCAATCATATTATGACAATCGTGGACATCCGCGACAACATGATCCATAAAGTGATGGTAAAACCCAATCGAACAGACGAAAAGGAGGGCTGACAGGCGGTTATTCAAATGCTGCTGAAATTGCCTCTGCCAGAGTATTTACAGTACATACTTTCAATCCACCGGTGTCATGTCGCGGTGCATTCGCATGGGGAATAATCGCTTTGGTAAACCCATAACCTGCTGCTTCTTTCAGTCTTTCTTCTCCATTGTAAACAGGCCTGATTTCACCTGAAAGACCTACTTCCCCAAACGTGACCACGCTTTGAGGAATCACTTTGCCTCGGTAACTTGATAGCACTGCCAGTAACACCGGAAGATCAGAGCCGGTCTCTTCAATTCGCAATCCACCCACGACATTAACAAATACGTCCTGGGCTGAAAGACTAATCCCGCCATGTCGATGTAGGACCGCCAACAACATAGATAGTCTGTTGTGTTCCATACCAATCGCAACGCGTCTTGGATTGGCCAAGTGGCTGTCATCTACCAAGGCCTGTAGTTCCAGCAGCATCGGCCTGGTACCTTCGCGAATCACGGTAACTATACTTCCAGGGGAGGCCTTATTTCTGCCGGACAGAAATATAGAAGATGGGTTGCTTACCTGTTTGAGGCCTTTGCCTGTCATGGCAAAGACTCCAATTTCATTCACGGTTCCAAAGCGGTTTTTTACTCCTCGAATGATCCGGTACCGGCTTCCACTATCACTTTCGAAGTACAAAACGGCATCTACCATATGCTCCAGCACTCGTGGGCCAGCCAATGCACCTTCTTTGGTTACGTGCCCCACCAGAATGATGGCGCAATCGTTCTCCTTGGCATAACGAACCAAGTGCGCCGCAGATTCCCGAACCTGGCTAACAGAACCCGGGGCTGACTGTACTTCTCCGGAATAAAGAGTCTGGATTGAGTCGATCACCAGTAAGTCGGGTTTGCCGGTAGATGCAGCATCAATAACCAATTCAACGCAGGTCTCTGTCAGGCATTCCAGATCACCTGCATCCAGAGCAAGCCTTTGTGCACGCATTCCAATTTGCTGTAACGACTCTTCTCCCGTTACGTAAAGGCATTTCAGCTTAATGGCCATTTTTGAGACCGCTTGAAGAAGTAAAGTTGATTTACCAATTCCAGGTTCACCGCCAATCAGAACAACCGAGCCCGGAACCAGGCCACCACCCAGCACTCGATCCAGCTCGTCCATTTCAGTTGAGTAGCGGATCACTTTTTCTGACGTTACAGCTGACAAACGGGTAACTTTTTGAATTGACTCGCCTGAATATCCAATCTGTCGCCGTGTTTGTTTGGCGCCTGGAATCCGGAACTCTTCGATCGTATTCCAGGCACGGCAATCCGGGCATTGACCTGCCCATTTAGGCTGGTCGCTGCCACAAGCTGTACAATGAAATGTCAGTTTGGTTTTTGCCACGTGAAATCCCGAGTTTATCTCCCCTTGTAGCAGATCACGTCCATGACCTCCAGCCTAAGACAAAAAATCAGTAGTTTCTTACAATACATTACGGTCAAAGAGGGTTTGTAGTGCGCAGGGAACAGGAACAACAATTGATCGGGGAATCCCCGGGATTTCTCGAAGTGCTTGAGCACGTGTCACGTGCCGCTCCATTAAACCGGCCTGTGCTTGTCATTGGCGAAAGGGGAACCGGCAAGGAGTTGATTGCCGCGCGAATCCATTACCTGTCTGAGCGATGGGGCAGCCCATTTGTCAAAATGAATTGCGCCGCGCTGGCAGAATCATTGCTTGAAACCGAGCTTTTTGGTCATGAGGCTGGTTCATTCACAGGTGCTACCAAGCGTCGCCTGGGAAGGTTTGAGCTAGCGAATCAGGGCAGTCTGTTTTTGGATGAACTGGCCAACACATCCCAGGGAGTTCAGGAAAAAATCTTGCGTGTTATTGAATATGGCGAATTTGAGCGGGTTGGTGGAAGTGATACCGTTCGAACTGATGTTCGAATTATTGGCGCCACCCATGAAGATTTACCCACTCTGGCCAGAGAAGGCAAATTTAGACCCGATCTACTGGATAGACTCGCTTTCGACGTCATTACATTGCCTCCTTTGCGTGAACGTCCGGAAGATATCCTGCAACTGGCTGCATTCTTTGCTGTAAGAATGGCTGGTGAACTCGGCATGGAATTATTCAATGGATTTGCGGAACAGGCCCGGGAAGCCTTGTTGGCGTATCAATGGCCGGGAAATGTAAGGGAACTGAAAAATGTAGTAGAGCGCGCCGTGTATTCTGCCCGGGACGCTGAAAATATTTCTGAAATTATTTTTGATCCATTCGAATCTCCATGGCGCCCTGGTACAGAAAAGCAAATTGTCGAATCCACGCAGGAGCTGAAAACCGGGCCGTATGACTTCAAGTCACATGTTCAGGATGAAGAGATTCGCTTATTGAAAAGTGCCATGGAGCAATGTCGTTTCAATCAGAAAAAGACCGCAGAGTTTCTTGGGATGACATACCATCAATTGCGCGGATACCTGAGGAAATACGAACTGACTGAGTATGAAGAATAGCAGTCCGGTTTTATTCTTCCATTCAGACTTCGATGCGATCAACCCTGCCGGTAACTCCACACACAAGTTCATAAGGTATGGCATCTGCCCAGACTGCAACTTCTTCAACCGGCAAATTATCGCCCCAAAGTACGACTTCATCGCCAGGCTCGGCAGAATGATGTCCCCGCAAATCAAGCGTTATCAGGTCCATGGAAACCCGCCCGGCAAGCTTTGCCCTGCGGCCATTAAGCAGAACCGGTGTGCCACTGCGCAAATGTCTGGGATAGCCATCGCCATAACCAATTGCAGCGACACCAATGGTCATGTCTTCTTCGCACGTAAAACTCGCTCCATATCCGACATGGTCGCCCTTACGGCAACGGTTTACTGCCAGTAACTCACAGGATAATGTCATTGCAGGTTTTAAACCGTAATCTGCACCGCTTTTACCATTATTCGGCGAAATACCATAAAGCATGATTCCTGGCCGGACATAGTCTTTGCTAGCTTCATTGAAATTAATAATCGCGGCTGAATTGGCCAAAGACTGCTCATAATCAAAGGAAGATACTGCCGAATCAAACAAATTTATCTGGTTTTGAGTCATTGGTAGGCTTGGATCGTCAGCGCAGGCAAAATGAGTCATCAATATCGGCTCACCGGCACCTGGCACTGATTTGACTTCTTCTATCAATACCTTACTGTTTTCTATTGGGAAACCAAGGCGGTGCATCCCTGAGTCCAACTTTATCCACAATTTTTGGCCGGGGCTGCAACCATTGCGCTTTAACAATTCAAGTTGATAAGCCTGGTGGATTACCAACTCCAGTCCCAATTCGCGTGCCAAATTAAAATCATCAATGTTTGCAAAGCCTTCAAGCAGCAGTAACCGGCCATCCCAACCCGCATCTCGAACAGAACGAGCTTCACCGGGAGTTGCGACTGCAAAAACATCTGCCCCGGTTAGTGCATGGGCAACGCGCCCAATGCCATGGCCGTAACCATCAGCCTTGATGACGCAAACGACCTTGCTCAAAGGGGCAAGATTCCGGACGACTTCAAGATTGTGACGCAAGGCTGCCAGGTTGATTTTGGCAATTGTATTTCGACTCATTTTAAATTCACCTCTTGAACTGAGGCTCAGATTAGCCCGCTAATGAGGATAATCGCGGTCATCACTATGGAAATATTCGGGCGCAAAATTCGCAAACCTTAACCAGGGACCCTGAAATGCCAAGTTAACGGTTCCAGTTTCGCCATTGCGGTGTTTGCCAATGATGATTTCTGCTTTGCCTTTATCTGGTGATTCAGAGTTATAGACTTCGTCGCGATAGATAAACAAAATTAAATCGGCATCCTGCTCTATTGAACCCGACTCTCTAAGGTCAGCCATTACAGGCCGCTTATTGGGACGTTGCTCCAGTGCCCTGTTCAACTGAGAAAGTGCAACGACTGGCACATTGAGTTCCTTCGCAATGGCCTTCATGGATCTGGAAATTTCTGCAATTTCAGTGGCACGGTTTTCACGCGTTCCAGGAACTGACATCAGTTGAATATAGTCGACGATAATCAAACCAATGTCGTGTTCACGTTTAAGCCTGCGGGCACGGGCTCGGAGCTCGGCGGGTGACAGAGCTGGCGTTTCATCGATAAATATTTTGCTTTTTTGCAACAAATTCATTGCGGAAGTGAGTTTCGGCCAATCAAGGTCGTCAAGGCTTCCTGTACGTAACCGCCCTTGCTCAATCTGGCCCAATGATGAAAAAAGTCTCATCACCAGTTGCAGGGAAGACATCTCCATACTAAATATTGCAACCGGAACATTGTGCTTAATTGCAGCGTTCTCGGCCAGATTCATTGCAAAACTGGTTTTGCCCATTGCAGGACGCCCTGCCACAATGATCAGGTCAGAGGGTTGTAAGCCAGCTGTCTTCTTGTCGAGATCCTGGAAACCCGTTGATATGCCGGTAATCTCCCCTTCAAATTCATATAACTCCTGAATTTTGTCGATTGCCTGCTTGATTGTATCCTGCACGGAAATAAAACCGGAGCCTCCCCTGCTGCCCTTGTCTGCAATGGCAAAAACTGCACGTTCTGCAGCTTCGAGTAGTTCTTTGCTATCGCGACCATCGGCGGCATATGCACCGGATGTTACTTCAGTACCTACATCAATAAGGCTTCGTAATATGCTCTTTTCTCTAACAATTTCTGCATAAGCCTTGATGTTGGCAGCACTAGGAGTGGTATTGACCAACTGGCTGATATAGCTTCCGCCATCGACCTTGTCTATTTGACCGTGGGACTCGAACCACTCAGTAACGGTTACCGCATCACAGGGTTTGTCGTTGCTGTGAAGATCAGATATTGAGCGAAATATACTACGATGGTCTTCACGGTAAAAATCAACTTCGGAAATCAGATCTGCAATCTGGTCCCAGGCAGTGGCGGATAAAAGCAAACCGCCAAGAACAGCCTGTTCCGCATCAATTGAATGCGGTGGTACGGTCAGATTTTTAACTGTCGCCAGTCTGGGCTCAGGCATAGGGTCCTGTCTTTCTATTTTGCAAAAAAAAATGCGGGCCGTTAAACTTCGACCCGCAGTTTAGAGCATAGAGACTAGTGAATCTTACCGCAAGCAACAGTTTGCTTATTCAGGCAATACGGTCACTTTAATAGTGGTTTCGACATCAGCGTGCATTTGAATCAGCACATCAAATTCACCGGTATTGCGAATGGGCCCTTCGCCTTGAATCACTTCACTCTTATTGAGAGTATGACCCAGAGCTGTTACCGCATCGGCAATCTCACGTGGTCCAATTGAGCCATAAAGCTTTCCTTCTTCACTGGCATTGGCGGTAATTTCAACCTCAACACCAACCAAGGCACCTCTGCGGGCTTCAGCACCGCCCAGGCGTTGTACTGCTGCTGCTTCAAGTTCGGCACGCCGCACTTCAAACAAAGCGAGATTTTCTTCCGTTGCGGAAACGGCCATTCCCTGGGGTACCAGGTAATTTCGACCATAACCCGGCTTTACATTAACCTTTTCTCCAAGGTCACCAAGATTTTGTACTTTTTCAAGCAAGATGAGTTCCATCTGAATTCTCCCTGATGATTAGTGGTTGTCTGTATATGGAAGTAAAGCTAAAAATCTAGCGCGTTTCACGGCTGTGGCCAACTGACGCTGATATCTTGCTTTTGTTCCGGTAATCCGGCTCGGAACAATTTTGCCGGACTCTCCTACATATTCTTTCAACAAGTTGGTGTCTTTGTAGTCTATCTCTGTGACACCTTCAGCGGTAAATCGGCAATATTTTCTACGGCGAAATTGACGGACCATGATCAGGATCCCTCCGGTTGTTTGGTTTCAGTATTTTCATCACTTGATTCTGCAACTTCTTTCGACGGTGCTTCTTCAACAATTTCTTCGCTGCCGGCATCTTCAGTTACTTCAACGACTTCTTCCGGTTCAGGTGACTTTACGGGGGCTTCGGCTTCGGCTTCGGCTTCGGCTTCGGGAGCCGGCTTTTCAGCTGCCGGACTACTTTCCGGGGCTTCTGTGTTTTGATTTGCACTCGCAGCTTTTTCCCTCTGTCTGCGCTCGTCATGATTGCGGCCGGAACGATCTTTCTCTTCCTTTGCTTTCATCATATGTGACTGTTCTGTCACTGCTTCCTGTCGACGAATAGTGAGGTGTCTTAATACGGCATCGTTAAACTTGAAAGCAGCTTCAAGTTCTTTCAATGCATCAGAGTCACATTCAATGTTCATCAATACATAGTGAGCTTTGTGCAATTTGACTATCGGGTAGGCCAACTGCCGGCGACCCCAATCCTCCAGACGGTGGATGTGGCCTTCTTTCGCTTCGATCAGACCCCGGTAACGCTCAAGCATCGCAGGGACCTGTTCGCTCTGGTCGGGATGGACCAGGAAACAGATTTCATAATGTCTCATTAACTTTCCTTGTGGGTTTTCAGCTTGTATAACCAA
Organism: Rhodothermales bacterium; assembly: GCA_047614505.1. Lineage (GTDB taxonomy): Bacteria > Pseudomonadota > Gammaproteobacteria > Xanthomonadales > SZUA-36 > JABDJL01. The sequence continues at coordinate 6,668 of JBLHGQ010000098.1, forward strand.
AGCTGCAAAAGCTTCCCGTTCAGTTCTCAAGCGAGCACAAAAGGTGAAGCAAGGGTATAAAAAAAGCCCTGCGGACAGAGCCGGCGGATTATATCAGCGGGGATTCATGCCCGGCAAGCAACATTTCCAATATAAAAGTGCTTATCCGGAAATAGTAAAGCTTTCACCGCAACCGCACTCTTCGGTCGCGTTGGGATTCTTGAATTGAAATGTTCTGTTTAGTCCATCAGTCACGAAGTCGATCTCAGACCCTGCCAGGTAAGGAAGGCTGGCCGAATCAATTACTACTTTGATCCCATGATCTTCAAAAATCTGATCGTCCTCAGAAATCTGGTCATCGAGCTGAACAACATATGCCCAACCCGAACATCCAGTCTGTCGAACCCCCAGGCGTAAGGCTTTTACGCCCTCAATCGAGAGGAAATGATTTACCCGTTGGGCAGCAGATTCAGTTAATGTAATTGACACTTTATCCTCTCATTCTTCACTTATTCAATTAAAAGCTGACGCATCGTCATGGGTGGATTATTATTTGGGGCCTTTATTCTTCAAATCAACTGTAAGCTATGTCAGAACCTAGTATAAAAGTTGTTCTATCAGGTGTCATCCCGGCTGGAACCAAAGTCTCAATCAAAGGCTGGGTTCGAACCCGCCGAGACTCAAAGGCCGGATTTTCTTTTATAGCCGTCAGTGATGGTTCCTGCCAAAGTACCATTCAGGTTGTCGCCCCAAACGAACTTGACAATTATGTGGATGAAATTCAAAGCCTGACAACCGGCTGTTCAGTCATTTGCTCAGGCACCCTGGTGGAATCACAAGGCCGCGGACAAGCCTTTGAAGTGCAGGCGGATTCGGTGCAGGTCATCGGCTGGGTAAGCGACCCGGACACCTATCCCATACAACCAAAGCAACACAGTTTTGAGTTTTTACGGGATGTTGGCCACCTGAGACCAAGGACAAATACTTTTGGTGCGATTACAAGGGTAAGAAATGCAACAGCACAGGCTATCCACCGATATTTTCATAGCCACGGTTATTATTGGATAAATACACCAATCATTACCGCCTCTGATGCCGAGGGCGCAGGACATATGTTCCGTGTCAGCACACTGGACGCAGCAAACCCTCCGCTTACAGAAAAGGGCAGGGTTGATTATGACAAAGACTTTTTTGGCCGGGAAACTTTCCTGACCGTATCCGGGCAGTTAAATGTAGAGGGTTACTGTCTTGCAATGTCCAAAGTTTATACCTTTGGTCCGACTTTCAGGGCAGAAAATTCAAACACCACAAGACACCTCGCCGAATTTTGGATGGTCGAGCCGGAAATCGCATTCGCAGACCTTGATGATCTTGCAGATCTGGCTGAAGATTTTCTCAAGTACATTTTCAGGGAAGTTTTGAATGAATGTTCAGATGACATGGCTTTTTTTGCCAAGCACATAGAACCGGATGCTGTTAGCCGACTGGAAAACCTCGTTGACAAGCCGTTTGCCAGAATTGACTATGCCGAAGCGATAGAGATTCTTAAGAAATCGGGCAAGAAATTTGAGTTCAAGCCTGAATGGGGTCTTGACTTACAAACTGAACACGAAAGATTTCTCACTGAGAAGCATTTCAACTCACCTGTGGTTGTAAAAAACTACCCGGTAGAGATTAAGGCCTTCTATATGCGTTTGAACGATGGGGGGAAAACGGTCGCAGCGATGGATGTTCTCGCCCCGGGAATCGGCGAAATTATCGGGGGTGCGCAGCGAGAGGAACGCCTTGATGTTCTCGACCGGCGTATGACAGACCTTAATTTGGACAAGGAAACCTATGATTGGTATTTGGACTTGAGACGTTACGGAACCGTCCCACATGCCGGATTTGGATTGGGATTTGAAAGGCTTGTGAGTTACATCACTGGAATGTCTAATATTCGCGATGTGATCCCGTATCCCAGGGTTCCGGGCAGGGCTGATTTTTAGTGGATATTTCATTACGGGGAAAACGCGCATTGGTTGGCGGTGCCAGCAGAGGCATTGGAAAGGCTGCTGCAATTGAGCTTGCTGCTTTGGGCGCTTCGGTTTCATGCATGGCAAGGACCCGAGAAGCATTGGAAACTGTATTGACAGAACTCGATACTTCACTTGGCCAGGTGCACGAAATTCTTATTGGTGACTCGAATAAGCCCTCGTTACTGGCCAAAGTAGTCGAAAAAAGTGCGCAGTCCAGTCCGTTTAACATCGTAATCAACAATACAGGCGGGCCGCCTGATGGGCCTGCGCATTCAGCCACAGTGGAGGAGTTTGAAGCCGCATTTACTCAACATGTGATCTGCAGCCATTCGATTCTTCAGGTTGTTTTGCCAGGAATGAGAAGTTCCGGTTATGGAAGAATCATTAATGTGATTTCCACTTCAGTGAAGCAACCTATTCCCGGACTGGGCGTTTCAAACACAATAAGAAGTGCAATGGCAAGTTGGGCCAAGACTCTTGCTGGAGAACTGGGGCCTGATGGCATTACCGTGAACAATGTTCTGCCCGGTTTCACAGAAACCGATCGTTTGGATCAAATCATTGAGTCCGGTACTAAAAGGTCGGGAGGTACATCTGAAACAACCGCTAGTGCGATGCGCGCTTCAGTTCCATTGAAAAGATTCGGACTACCCTCCGAAACCGCATCGGCGATTGCTTTTCTGGCAAGCCCGGCTGCCGCTTATATTAATGGGATCAATCTGCCGGTCGATGGCGGTCGAACCGCATCACTTTAGGGCCAGATCAACATGATTCGACCCGGACCTCCACATGATTGAAATCCAGAATTTCATCAATAATCAATCCCAGCCTGCTCTTTCAGGCGAGTCGATTGATGTGTTTGAGCCCGCTGTTGGGATGCCCTATGCACGCCTTGCCAATTCCGGCCCTAAGGATATTGAACTCGCAATAACATCTGCTAAGGCCGCTTTTCCAGATTGGGCCAGGGTTTCAAATGAAGACCGCGGCCTACTGCTGAACAGAATTGCAGATTTGATTGAATCCCGCTCATCTGAACTGGCCCGGGCTGAATCAAAAGACACAGGCAAACCGATTTCTCTGGCTAAAAACGTTGATATTCCACGTGCAGTTGCAAACTTTCGTTTTTTTGCCGCTGCGGCAACTCAGTTTTCCAGCGAATCACACTCGATGGGTGAGCATGCCATCAACTACACTCTGCGCAGGCCGGTTGGAGTAGTTGCCTGCATTTCACCGTGGAACCTCCCGCTATATTTATTGACCTGGAAAATTGCACCCGCACTGGCTTGCGGAAATACAGTAGTAGCCAAGCCTTCAGAAGTTACGCCTTATACAGCCTTTTTGCTGGGACAGATTTTCATAGATGCGGGCATGCCGGCCGGTGTGGTGAATATTGTCAATGGCGAAGGTGGAATTGCAGGTGCAAGCCTTGTTTCACATCCTGAAATAAAGGCAATATCGTTTACCGGAAGTACTGCTACAGGTGCCAAAATCGCTGAATCTACAGCCAGTCAATTTAAAAAATTATCGCTGGAGATGGGTGGCAAGAACCCTACCCTGATATTTGAGGATTGTGATTTAGAAAAGGCTATTGCGGGTGTTTTACGTTCCTCCTTCACCAATCAGGGTCAAGTCTGTCTTTGTGGCTCAAGGATTTTGGTTCAGGAATCAATTTATGAGTCTTTCCGCGATGCTCTCATTGAGCAAACGTTGAAATTGAAATCCGGTGATCCTCAAAATCCCGAAACGACTCAAGGTGCGCTAGTCAGCAGGCAGCACTTTGAAAAGGTTTGCAGTTACATTGAACTCGCCAAAGCTGAAGGTGGAACCATACTTTGCGGTGGAATTAGCAGTTCGAAAGGAAGATGTGCCGACGGTTGGTTTATTAAACCCGTGTTGATTGAAGGGTTGCCGAATAATTGTCGTGTGAACCAGGAGGAAATCTTCGGCCCCGTCGCATCATTGCAATCTTTCAAAGATGAAGCAGAGGCCATCAAACTCGCGAATGACTCGGATTATGGCCTCGCATGTTCTATATGGAGTCAGAATTTGTCACGCTGCCATCGACTGGCGAATGAAGTTGAATGCGGAATTGT
>JBLHGQ010000099.1:0-10440 GCA_047614505.1 Rhodothermales bacterium
CGACCGCGAATGCGAGTCCGGCCAGAGAGATGACATTCAGGCTACGACCGGTCAATTCAAGGACTACAAAGGTGGACAATAATGAAATAGGAATTGCCGTCGCAATCAGTAAAGTTGCGCGCATATCCCTGAGGAACCACCAAAGCACACCAACTGCAAGCAAGACACCCAGGAGAATGTTGCTGCTGACCATTGTTACTGCTCGATTAATAAATACCGATGCATCAAACGACTGCTCAATGCCCAGGCCAGCACTGGCCAGCGGACCATCGCGCAATTCGGCCACCGCTTCTTTAACCAGCGTGAGGGTGCCCAGGACGTTAGCGCCGTTAGCGCGATCAACGCGCAATGCCATGGCTGGGTTGCCATTCTGAATTACAATGCCGTTTTTCTTGCCTCGTGCAACTTCGACTTCAGCGACATCACCAAGGCGGATCGGACGACCATCGCGCCATTCCAGAATCAGGTTTTTAAATTGCTCAGGGTCGTAACGCCCTTCAAATCGCATCGTGTACTGGCGCCTGCCAACATCTACAAAACCACCGGAAACATCAGATGATCTGCCTGTTTTGGCAGCCACCGTTCCCAATTCAACACCATATTCAGCGGCACGATATGGGTCTATAGTTATTTGTAACTCTTCAGCAGCGCCTGCCATGACCGTGACACCGGCGACGCCTTCAATTGATTCCAGTCTTGGTTTAACGGTATCAGTGATATATGGACCGTAACTATCAATAGTTCCTTCAGTGCCCGGCAATAATTGTACGAAGAACCAGCTCAGTGCCTGATTTGCACCACCACCACCACCGCCTCCGCCGCCGAGTTGAACTACCGGCGGGTTTGAGTCAGCTGGCATAGGTGGTAATCGATTAAGCCTGCCGATGACATCCATCAAGGTGGCCTGCATGTCGGTGCCAATGGTAAATTGCATGTTGATAAAGGCCCCGCCATTGAAGGCATTCGAAGACATGGTGTCCATGCCAGGCAAACCCTGTAGCACTTCCTCCATCGGTTCGAGAATTTCTGATTCGATTTCCTGGGGTGATGCAGCCCGCCAATTGGCGTTGACACTTATTTGGGGGAGATCAATTTCGGGAAAAAGTTGAACGGGCAATCCCTTGAGGCTAAAAAGCCCGAACAGCGCAATAATTGCAACTGCTACGGCCACGCCCGCCGGATTACTTACTGCCCTTTCAGTAATGCTCATATTTTCTCAGCCTCACGCCTTACTGCAACCCAGTTTTCTAAATAACGCTGATATAAAACTAAGCGTCACAATTTCCTGCACTGGTAGGTGATGTTAGAGGGGTAAATGATTAATTGGTTGTGACCAAAGTCACGGCTTGCGGTGAATTGTTTGAGGGCAACGATAAAGCGAAGCGCGTAACAGAATTACCGCCTGATTAAACGAAATAAAAGCCGGTGGAAACCGATTATCTGACTATAAACCCAGATTTTTCAGCTTGTTTTTGTAGGTGCGGGAAAGTTTGACCGTGTGCCCGCCATTGAGTGTCAGGAAGTACTCACCGTTAATATGCGATTGCATTTCTTTGATGTAGTTAATGTTGACAATGGTTGAGCGATGAATTCGCTGCAGGAAGTTGGAATCAAGTTCGCTTTCAAGTTCCTTCATGGTTTTGCGCATAATATGGGTTTCTCCCAGCGCGTGGACGCACATATAGTCTCCTGCAGCATCAATCCACTCAATATCTTCCTGCTTAACCCAAGTGGTCTTGCCGCCATCCCGGATGGCAAGCTTGCGAGACTCTTTGCGTTTAATTTGGTGAATGCCTTTTTGTTTCAACTCGGCGATACTTGTCACTGACTCACCGGTAATTTCACTGACCAGCTTAAGCAGCATGTGTTTTTGCGAATTAGCACTTTTTCTTGCCAGCAGTTTTCGCACCTTCGTCAATCCTTCAATCAGACGGTCATTCTCTATTGGTTTGAGAAGGTAATCGACCGCGTTGAATTCAAATGCCTTGATGGCAAATTCATCGAAAGCGGTGACAAACAGAATGGCAGGTAACTCTTCATCATTGAGCTCCATGATGACGTCAAATCCATCCATCCCCGGCATTTGAATGTCGAGAAACATGACATCCGGAGAAAGCTCGCGCACCTTGCGAACTGCTTCGCGGCCATTCTTTGCCTCACCAATTATCCTGATGCCGTTCATTAGCTCAAGGCGATGCCTGAGCCCACGACGAGCGAGGGCCTCGTCATCAACGATCAAAACACTGAGTTCTGTTGTATTGGCTGCGTTCAAATAATTGGCTTCTGATAATCCCCGGACCGAAGGATCTGGAGCGGAGGCACAGCTTACCATTTTGAATTTTCGCTGCAATGACTAAGTTCACTGAAGTGCGGTAACAGGCTTTCATTGTGCAAAGGCGGTTTGTTTCCTTGCGGAAACTTGCGACTTTTTTTATGGCCTTGCTACTAATTCAGAAAATCCCGGAAGCCGTCTCGCGGGAAATCTATATGAAAAGCTTATTTTAAAAAGTCATGGAAAAAAGATTTGGGCAGGAAAAGAAAAACCGATATCAAAGTCCATATGCTTATGTACCTTGATACCGGTTTTACAGAATGAAACCTGATTGTCGCCACCAGATGCAATGTCCCTATTGATTCGATCATCCCTGTGCGTTTCCACTTACGACAAACCGGAAACACAAGATTATAATCCCATAACTCTGCCACTGATAACACTGTCATTTATGACAGAGTTATCAGTGGCAATATACCTGACTATCAGATGGAAATCAGACCGTGCTTGATTGCGTAATGGATCAACTCCGAGTTGGTCTTGATGCCGAGGTCTTCCATGATCCGGTATTTATGAAATGCCACAGTGCGTGAAGTGACACAGAGTATGTTGGCTGCCTCTTTCATGGTCTTACCCTCGGCCAGCAACTGCAGTATTTCCCTTTGACGGGTGGTCAGCACGTGTTGTTTATTGCGCTCTGACGGGGTCTGGAGCATAGACCCGATCATGGCTCCGGTAATCAAAGGCGTGACGTATTTGCCACCATTTACTACCACTTCTATGGCTTTGAACAATTCCGTGGAAGCCGAGCTTTTTAGCAGATAGCCGTTACCACCAAGGCGGAATGCTTCGGCAACCAGGTCCGGATCCTCGTTTACCGTCAAAAATACAAACTTGATATCGGGCTGCAGATTCTTGATTTTCGCTGCAGCATCCAGACCGTTTAATAATGGCATTGATATGTCAGAAACGATCACGTCCGGCTTGAGTTTCGAGGCAAGCTTCACCAGTTCCCTACCGTCGACCGCGGTGCCAACAATTTCAAAATGGGGCTCGAGTAGCTTGGTAAACGCATCCAACAACAAGGCGTGGTCATCTGCAAGTATTATACGACGTCGGCTACTCTCGAACATGAGTGGTGTTGCCTGTTTGAGACTGTTGAACTTTTTGCGAAGTTGAAGAAAGCGATAAAGGAACAACTACTTTAATTTTTATGTCATTGTCCACTTGGCTTCTGATCGACCAGTTACCGCCGACCGTGTAAGCCCAATTTGCTATGACCATCAGCTCTTGCTTGTGCATCTGGTCGATTCTGCTCTTATCATTGCCTTCACCTGAGCCGTTTATGAACAATTTATTGCTCCTGTCTGCTCCTGTCAATCGTACCATTGCTAGCATGACATTGCTGTGTTTGTGTATTTCTCAAAACCCATGCCAAAGCTTAGCCCGAGATTATATTTCTCGCCAGGCTGAGGTCCGTTCAACGACAGATAAAGAGGTATACCGAATTCAAATTCGACATACGCTCCATACCTGTTCCTCCATACGGGCGGGTAGAGCTACTATCCACTTGCTCAAAGGCGCGGAAGATCAACTCCAGATTTGCTTCTTCAATTCCTATACCGTTGTCAATGACACGGATTGCGACATAGCCTTCTTCGTGTTGAGATTCTACGCTTACGCTGCCGCCCTGTTTGGTGAACTTTATGGCATTGCCGATAAGATTCATCAGAATTTGTATTAACTTGGTGCGATCAGTCACGAACGTTTGTGGCAGGGTCGATTCAATGTTGTAGCGCAGAGTGATGTCTTTTGTTTTTGCATTTTCCAGATTAATCTGAAACACAATTTCGATTAATTCTCTTAGGTTTACCTCTGAATAATCGATATCGATTTTGTTCGCCTCAATTCTCGAAAGTTCCAGAATTCCGTCAATCAAACTCAGCAGGTGTGCACCGCTGGATTGAATATTGCGTACTGCAACAAGCGCGTTTTCTGACAATTTTTCGTTACTGGCGTTTCTCTCCAGAATTTGGCTGAAACCAAGCATAGAATTTAGCGGTGTACGAATCTCATGACTCATATTGGAAAGGAAAAAAGATTTGTGTCTGCTCACTTGCAGGAGTTGTTCCTGGCCCTGAAGTAATTCCTTGTTGGCAGACTTCAGCGTCCTCGTGGCGTGGCGTAATTCCATCTGGCTTATGACCTGCCTGCGCAAGGACCGCATTGCATCCAGTTGAGCCAGGTTGAGCTCCCTGCGTTTATTGTCAATCGCACACAAGCCGAGCTCGTTACAGCGGGAAAGTGCTGGTTGTTGAGGATAATAAGGTTAACCAATTGGTTATGTGTGAAATCCTGAAAACTTACGGATTGACTCCAGTTACTGCGGTTGATGGCAAATCAGCTGTCGAGATTTTTGCAAAGGAAAGTATCGATTTGGTCTTTATGGATATTCAGATGCCAGAAATGGACGATATGCAAGCAACTTTGAAAATCAGGGAACTGGAAAATGCAGCATCCGACAGCAGGCGGGTACCCATTGTTGCGTTTACGGCTAATGCATGGAAATGATGGGCGGGGAAGTTGGCGTCGAAAGCCAAGCAGGCAAGGGCAGCAGGTTCTGGTTGGATTTGCCAGCGCATATGGGTAATACGGCCATTTAATGTCATTAGGGTCTGGATCAGAGGTGATATTGGAACAACAGGAAAGTGGCGTAATACTTGCGCATCAGGAGATCATTGATCAGAAGGTCTGCCTGAAACAGTTGGGAATCCTCTATCACAGCAGCGTGCGAGGGTTTATAGGAACCGGGGTTTCCGCGACCTTTCTTTTGCTCTCACTACGCGAAGTTATTTTCGCCCCCATGCTGATTGGCTGGTATGTCACGGTGCTGCTGGTAATTGCCTCACGTGCGTTACTGACACGAGCGTACTATCGCGCCAAACCCAAGTTTGAAGATGTTACCTTATGGAGAAACCGGTTCATTACTGGCTCAGTATGCACTGGATTTCTATGGGGTTTGGCTGGGGTCTTGCTATTTCCCCTCGATAATCCGCCTTATCAATTGCTAACCGGTTTTGTGATTATCGCCATGACTGCAACAGCGATTGTTTACTTATCGATCATACCCATTGTCTATATCAGCTATATGCTTCTGAGTATATTGCCTCTCAGTATTTCTATGGCATGCCTTACATTCTGTTGGGAATTGTCGGTCTTATCTACGTGATATTACTCACACTATCGTCTCAGTCTTTTACAATTCGTTTGACTTCTTCACTTCGATTGAGTTTTGAAAATGAGTTACTGGCTGAGCAACTGGCAATAGAAGTTGACCGCGCTGAGCGTGCCAGTCTGGCCAAATCAGAATTCCTTTCCCGCATGAGTCACGAACTGCGAACACCGATGAATGCAGTTATGGGCTTTGGTCAATTACTGCAATTAGCCGTAAAAGAAGACGATCAGAAACAATATATCAAGCACATGTTAGCAGGGGCGGATCATTTGCTGGATTTGATCAACGAAGTACTGGATTTGGCGCGCATTGAATCTGGAAAATTTGAGCTGAAGATGGAAAACCACTCCTTAAGTACCTTGCTCGAAAACTGCCTGACGTTGCTGGTACCACTTAATGCCGAAAAAAATATCCAACTGATAATCAAGGCTGCCGATTGTAATGTGCTCGTCGATGAGCGGTATTTTCGACAAGTGATGCTGAACATCCTTGCCAATGCCATCGTTTATAGCCATACCGGGAGCAGCATCCAGGTCACTGCAGAGTCACTATCGGTTGACATGCTCAGGGTTTCGGTTATTGACTACGAAACAGGTATTTCTGTTGAAGATATTTCCATGATTTTCGAACCTTTCAACCGCGGGACCTCAGATAAAAATGAAATTCCTGGCACCGGCATCGGATTGTCCATCGGTAAGTCTTTGGTCGAACTGATGGGTGGAAAGATCGGTGTGAGCAGTGAAGAAAACAAAGGCAGCACTTTCTGGATTGATATTCATTTGTCTGAAGAATCCATGAATTGAAGATTTCACATATGGATACCAGTTGCCACCATCATGTGACATAAAAATTGGTTTCGTTAGACTCAAAGGGTTCGTGCAGTTTTGAATTTGTAGTTTTGGCCGCATGTTTTTTTTGAGCAAACTGAGTGTAGCAATACATATCCCCACAGGCGCACGTCGCATGATAACCAAGCCTTAGTGTCTGGAAATTTCGTCGAATATCTCTTGTACAAGAGATTTGATCTGTGAAAATTTCTGGTCAATTTCCGTCCAATTGGCTTCTTTGCCGTCAGTTTCCAGAGTAAGGCATAAATCCGCGAGACTGTCCGCGCCCACTGTGCGGGCTGATGATTTGAGTTTATGTGCTTGAAAGGCCATATCTTGTGCGTTGCGCTGTTGAAAGGCTTCATCAAATGCTGCAATTGAGTTTTCCGTTTGATAAACGAATGAATTTAACAGGTTGAGTCGTGAAACATTGTCGTCACCAAAGACTCTATCCAAAGCCTCGGGGTTAATTAGTATTGAATCAGAAGTGTTTGTTGGTTCTTTGCGGTGGTCTTGTTTAGAAGGATTACTGGTCTTGACAAAGCTTTTCTGATTTAACCACTGGGAGATGGTTGAGTAGAGGATCTGCGGATCAACAGGTTTGGATATGATGTCATTCATACCCGCCTTCATATAAGCCTGACGATCTTCTTTTAACACATTTGCAGTCAGTGCAAGTATGGGAACCTCCCGACCATTTTCAGTTTGACGAATTCGGCATGTTGCCTCAATGCCATCCATTTCGGGCATTTGTATATCCATAAGGATCAGGTCGTAAGCAACATTCTGGTTCATTTCTACCGCTAACCGACCGTTTTCTGCTGTGTGCACCTCTAAGGCAGTTTCTTTTAGTAGTTCTAGAGCCACTTCAAGGTTGATCGCATTGTCTTCAACCAGAAGAATGTGTGAATTGCTATAGTTAGCCTTGAGATCAGCCTCGACGTCTTCTGCCTTTTTTACAGTATTTAACGAATGGTTACCATCGCCCAGCACCAGTAAAGATGTAAACCAGAATGTACTGCCTTGACCCAATCGACTCTCCGCGCCCGCTTCACCGCCAAATAATCCAGCCAGACGTCGTGTTATGGTCAAACCGAGGCCTGTGCCGCCATACTTTCGAGTGGTAGACACATCGGCCTGTTCAAATGCCTCAAACAAGACCGGTATCCGTTCAGGTTCGATACCGATGCCGCTGTCCTGAACTTCGAATCGCACCAACACTGCTTGACCCCGTTCTTCAACCACAAAAGCTCGAACCAGAACTTTTCCCTGTTCTGTGAATTTGATTGCATTGCTGACATAGTTGAGTAAGGCCTGACACAAACGGTTAGGATCACCTCTGACCCAAATTGGCACATCACTATGATCTGATTCCAACGTCAGGCCCTTGGCCCTGGCGTCGTCCATACACAATGAGTGAACCTGATCGAAAACCGAGCTGAGTTTGAATTCGGTGTCTTCCAGCACCTGCTTTCCAGTCTCAATTTTGGACAGGTCCAGAACATCGTCAATGATGGATTTCAGGTGATCTACAGAGGAATGTATTTTGATTAAGTGCTGAGTCTGTTTATGGTCCAGATGAGTTTTTCGAAGCAGATGAACAAGACCGACAACTGCATTCATGGGGGTGCGTATTTCATGGCTCATATTGGCCAGGAAAGCGCTCTTGGCACGGTTGGCAGCTTCGGCCTGCAGCATTGCTCCAGATAATTGCTCTGTTCGTTCTTCGACCAATTTCTCGAGGTGATAGCGATGTTTGTCCAGTTCTTCAGCCAACGCATTTTTCTCGGTAACGTCCTCAAGAATACCTAAATAATGGGTAATGGTTCCGTCTGGAAGGCTTAACGGGGCAATTAGAGCCATTTCCGTATAGTCAGAGCCATTCTTGTTCCGATTTTGCAATTCGCCTTGCCAGGAATGTCCCTGACTTAAGGCTAGCCACATGGCTTTGTAGGTCTCAGCGGGTGTCTTGCCAGATTTTTTAATGCGGGGATTTTTTCCTATTAACTCTTCACGGCTGTAACCCGATGTGCGTACAAATGCCTCGTTAATGTATTCAATTTCAGCTTTAAGGTTGGTGATTACGATACTTTCCGGGCTTTGTTCCACCGCTTGCGCTAGCTTGTGTACCTGACTTTCCATTCGCACGCGATCATCAATATCATGTGCAAACGCAACAAAAACCGGGGGATTCTCCTGCATCAGTTCCAGTCTGATTTCTACCGGATACTTGGTTTGGTCTTTACGCAGATGAATTGCGGCAAACTTGACTTCCTTCACTTCGCCGGAGCGCAGGGGTATCAACAGTTCTGCAAAAGTTGTTGGTGTAAAATGAGGCTTTATGTCCAACGGTGTCATTTGCTGGAGTTCTTCTGTCGAATAACCCAGGTTGGATCGAGCCCCTTGGTTCACATCGACAAATCGCAGGGATTCACTGTCAAAAGTGTAAATTTCATTGGTGGAATGTTCCAGCACTCTACTGAATCGATTCAATTCTTTTTCAGAACGGGTCTCAATCGCATGAAATGTGGCGGTCTCTTTTTTCAGAGTTTGATCAATACGACCCAGGTATTTGCGCTTGTCATCAAGCAGTGTTTGTCGCTCTTCGTTGAGGGCCTTCAATCTGATCGAATTGGTGACGGTTCGAAGAAACTGCATTTCACTGACGGGCCCCGGGAGGTAATCAAATACGCCCGCCTGGACTGCCAGTAAAGCAGCTTCTTGGTCAGGTTTGGCGGCGACCAGAATCACCTGAACATCTGGCAGGACCGCTTTTATTGAATTATTGAGTTGTGACCAAGGGGTTCCCGATAATATGGCATCTGCCACGATCAATTCGAAATTGCAGGACGCAATAAGGTCCAACATCTGTCCTTCATCATTGCAAAGACTGACTTTGTACCCAGCTGTTTGCAGATACCGGACCAGTTCCTTGCTAATGTATTCGTCGCTTCCGGCAACGAGGACATGCGTCATTTGTAGTTACCTTGCAAAACCGATATCCCCTTAAATGTATGGCAAACAGCGCTTACTTCGTGCCAAAAGCACATTACTCAATCAGAAGACTCTGAAAAAATATTTTGCAGTTTCTCCAGTTTACCCATTAGCTCAGGCGTATGCTTCAAAGCAAGAGCAGACTTATTATCCTTGATCGCAGCTTCGACGGTAGCTGCCAGAATTGACAGTTTTGAAGCTCCAACTACATCTGCGGATCCGCGTAAGCGATGCACGATAAATTGGAGTTCGGTCATGTCTTCATGCAGCAACGCAATAGTGAGATCTGAAATCACCTGTGGTATTTGCTGCAGAAATTTGTCGCTAATACTTTCCTGGAACTCTTCAACCGACTTGGGTTCTGTCACACTTTGCGTTTCATCAGAATGTAAAACCCTGGCATCAGGCTCACCGTTTGACTGGCCACTGAGCAATCTTTCTTTCTGAATTGCTTCAAGGTAATACTCGGCCATTGCCAGCAGTTGATGTGGGTCCACCGGCTTAATCAGAACATCATCCATCCCGGCATCCTTGCACTTTGCCAGATCCGGTGGTGTTGCCAATCCAGTCAATGCGACCACTGGAATTCCGCCATTCATTATTTCGGGTGCACTGCTACGAATAGTTCTGGTGGCGGTGAATCCATCCATGACCGGCATTAAACAATCCATGAAGACCATGTCAAAGGTCGATTTTCTTAAAATTTCGATGGCAGCCTGCCCGTCTGTGACTGTTTCTACCTGATAACCAGCTTGCTCCAACATCATTTTATTAACGGACAAGGTAATCACATCATCGTCTGCAATAAGGATACGGACGTTTTTCCTTCCCGCTTCCAGTATTCCATCATTTTTGTTCTGTTTAGTCACGGGCCTTGAAATCATCCTGGAGAAGTAAATGGTGTGGGCACGTATCGATGCTAACAGAGTTCAGCGGTCGTTGCTTTTCGTAATGCTATGGCTTCTGCCAGGTGTGATTCCGAAATGTCCAGGGTTCCTTCCAGGTCAGCGATGGTGCGTGCAACTTTGAGAATCCTGTGACAGGCGCGCGGTGAAAACTGCCATTGCTCACTGGCATTGTCCAGCAGGCGGCGTTGCGAGGATCCCAATGCG
>JBLHGQ010000100.1:0-10419 GCA_047614505.1 Rhodothermales bacterium
TGAATCTGTGCTCGAGGCAGCGAAGGCGGCCAAGGCCGGCGGCGCGAGCCGGTTCTGCATGGGTGCCGCATGGCGCAGCCCAAAAGACCGGGATCTGGAAAATGTGATCAAAATGGTTCAGGGCGTTAGAGACCTGGGCATGGAAACCTGTGTAACTCTGGGTATGCTCAAAGCAGATCAAGCCAAAAGACTCAAAGATGCCGGCCTTGATTACTACAATCACAATCTTGATACCTCGCCGGAATACTACAAGCAAGTGATTACCACAAGAACCTTTGAGGATCGCCTTGAAACACTGGAAAACGTCCGTCAGGCGGGATTGAATGTGTGCTGTGGCGGTATTGTGGGCATGGGCGAAACCCGGGAAGACCGTACCGGATTGATGGTTGAACTGGCCAACCTTCCAACACACCCCCAGAGCGTTCCGATTAACAATCTGGTACAGGTAAAGGGCACACCTTTAGACGGCATAGATGCAATTGATCCACTCGAATTTGTTCGCACCATAGCAGTGGCGAGAATTATGATGCCGGCATCGGTAGTGCGCCTGTCGGCGGGTCGAACCGAGATGAGCGATGAAACACAGGCCTTGTGTTTTTTTGCAGGTGCAAATTCAATTTTCTATGGCGAAAAATTGCTGACAACAGATAACCCGGAAGCAGCAGCGGACATGGCTCTCCTGCAACGTCTTGGGATCAGGCCTTCGGGTAACAAAGTTTCGCCGGCGCTGGAAGCCGTTAACTGAAACGTGAATAGCAACAAGACCAGCCTGAATGACTGGCTGGCTACAGCAGCCTTGCAGCGTCGCAGTAACCATCTTCAGCGAAGCAGAAAAACATTGCGCTCTGAAGGGCAGATGCGGGTTTTGCTTGATCAACAATCATTGATCGATTTCAGCTCTAACGACTACCTTGGTCTCGCCCACGACGATGATCTTTCTCAAGCAGCAGCTCTTGGTGCCGCCCAATATGGCGTCGGCAGTGGTGCTTCAGCTTTGGTGACGGGATATCGCGATGTGCATGAGGCACTGGAACAGGATCTCGCTCAATTCCTGCAACGCGATCGGGTGTTGCTTTGCTCATCCGGATATCAGGCTAATCTTGCCGTTTTAGGCAGCCTGGCATCGCGTGCCGATACCATCATTCAGGACAAGCTCTGTCACGCCTCACTGATTGATGGCGCGAAACTAAGCGGCGCGCAGTTGAAACGCTACCCGCACCTGGATATGCCAGCACTTGAAAGACAACTTCAAAGGACCTCAGAGGGCAACACACTGGTGGTGAGCGATGGAATTTTCTCAATGGATGGCGACCGGGCGCCGCTCAGCGAGCTTGCGCAACTTGCCGGGGCTCATCATGCCTGGCTGATGATTGACGATGCTCACGGGATCGGAGTGATCGGGCCGCAGGGGCGCGGCTGTGTGGCAACATCGGGTCTGGGCCAGAATCAGGTTCCGATTCTAACTGGAACACTTGGCAAAGCTTTTGGCTGTGCTGGAGCTTTTGTCGCCGGCAGCGATGCCCTGATTGACCATATTGTTAACGAGGGTCGCAGCTATTTGTTCACCACCGCCATATCGCCGGTAATTGCCGCTGCCAGCAGGGCAGCCCTGAAATTGGTTCAGGCAGACCAATGGCGTCGCGACAAGCTTAATGAGCATATTGAACAATTCCGTGTGACTGCAAAATCGCTCGGACTCGCACTGATGGATTCAAATACCCCCATCCAGCCTTTTATTGTGGGTGATGCAGCTAGAGCCACAGGTATTGCGCAGGCTATGCTCAAAAAAGGCTTCCTGGTGGCTGCCATTCGACCGCCAACAGTGCCGGCTGGCTCTTCGCGGCTCAGGATCACACTTTCTGCCGCTCATGAACCTGTGCAGATCGAACAATTACTGCAGGCACTTTCCGAATGTGTGCACGAGGGATGATTCAAGTGACCGGCAATGGCCCGAATCTGGTCTTAGTCCACGGCTGGGGAATGCACAAAGGCGTATGGGGTGATTTTTCCAGGCGCCTTTCAGAAACATTCACACTACATCTGGTTGAGTTGCCGGGTCACGGCGATGAAGATCGGGAGAATTGCGAATTCAATCTGGCGCAGATTGCAGGAAAACTGTCAGAGCAGGCACCCAAAGCGAGCTGGTTGGGTTGGTCTCTGGGCGGGCTTATCGCCGCAAAAGTGGCACTGGAATATCCGGAATATATAGACCGGCTCATTTTACTTGGCACCAATCCTTCTTTTGTGAAAACCAATGACTGGGAACATGCGCAAGACCCGCAAGTTTTTGAAGATTTTTCCGCATCACTCGAAAAAGACCTGGCACAAACTTTGGCGCGTTTTAATCATCTGCAGGTGGCCGGCTCGTTGAATGCGAGAAATACATTAAGGCTTCTGCAGGCAAACCAGCCTCAATTGCCTGCGATTGAAGCCCTGCGTTGCGGATTAAAAATTCTGAGTGCGCAGGATCTCAGCAAGGAACTGCAAAATATCAAGACTCCCAGCCTTGTCGTTGGCGGCAGCCTGGATGCGCTGGTTCCCATTGATGCCGTGCGAATGACTGCCAGGCGTATTCCGGGCGCAAAACTTCATGTCTGCGATGGCGCAGGCCACGCACCGTTTCTGAGTCACTCACAAGAATTGTTTTCCGTAATCTCTCAATTCCTTGAAAGGAGGATTGCGGCATGACCTTGACGGAACTGGATACGGTAGCAGTTCGGAGTTCCTTTGATCGGGCGGCCGAACAATACGACAGCCATGCGGTTTTGCAGCATGAAGTTGAGTCTCGTTTGCTGGAAAGACTGGAACATACAGTGCAGGAGCCGGACAGAATTCTGGATATCGGATGCGGGACGGGAAGTGCCAGTAATGCGATGGCAGGCGAATATCCGCAGGCCAGCGTTATTGGTCTGGATTGGTCGAAAGCGATGCTGAGACAGATGAAGAAAACTCAAATGCTCGAGGCTAATCCTGTTGGAATGTGCGCTGATATGCATGCCATTCCATTGGCGGCGAATAGCGTAAATGTGGTGTTTTCTAATCTTGCCATGCAATGGACTACTGATCTGGAAATGTTGTTGACCAATATTCGCACCGTTCTCAAACCCGGTGGGATGTTTCTTTTTTCAAGCTTCGGCCCCGACACATTGCATGAGTTGCGATCTGCATGGGCTACGGTGGACGACCAACCACATGTGAACCGCTTTGTAGATATGCACGATATCGGTGACAGGGTAGTAGCGGCCGGCTTTGTTGAGCCTGTTTTCGATATTGACTTCATTACACTTGAGTACCGGGATGTGATTGCTTTGATGCGCGACCTCAAGGCGATTGGTGCGCACAATTCAGCCCAGGGGCGTAGTTCAGGGCTAACCGGTAAGGACAAATTTTCGAGAGTCATCAATGCTTACGAGCAGTTTCGCCAGGGAGATATTTACCCTGCCACCTATGAGGTGATTTACGGCGTGGCATTCGGTCCAGGTGAGGGGCAACCCTTTCGCCATCCCGAGGGGGAAATGGCAACGTTTTCGATAGATGCGCTAAAAGCGTCCCGCAAAGGGAAAACCGGATGAAACGCATCTTCATCACTGGCACTGACACCGGAATAGGAAAAACCTATGTTGCCTGTGCGCTTATCAGTCGACTTGTGCAAGAGGGTTATACAGTATCTGCGATGAAACCTGTTGCTTCGGGGTGTGAAGATTCCGGGGATGGACTACGCAACGAAGATGCGGTGGCACTAATGTCAGTGATGAATGTGCAAATGGAGTACAAACAGGTTAATCCCTATGCATTCGAGCCAGCAATTGCGCCTCATATTGCAGCCGAACAAGTCGGGCAAAGCGTAAATCCTACAAAAATATCTCAAATTGCCGATGAAATTGACTCGGATTTCATGATAATTGAGGGTGCCGGTGGTTGGTGTGTGCCGATTAACCAGGATGAGATGATGATTGATCTGGTCAGGGCATTAAATGCTGAAGTGATTCTCGTTGTAGGTATGAAGTTAGGTTGTATCAATCATGCCTTGCTTTCTGCCCGTCAAATACAAGGTGACGGGTGCAGGTTGATCGGCTGGATTGCAAATCAGATTGTGCCTGGAATGCCTGAACTACAAAAAAATATACAAACTTTATCAAGCTTGATGCCGGCTCCCTTGCTTGCAGAAATACCCCGAAACGGCAGTAATCACTGTTTTGGCGACATATATGCGATTATTTCGTGAATTTTCAGACATTCGCTATTGAAATTACAGGTGACTTTGAGTCAATATACCAGTTCGGCCTAGTTCAGGTTTATGGGGAAGACAACTCAAATAAAAGTTTGAATCAGGGATATCGCTCCCCCTTGCGGTATCCTTGTGTTGAGGCCGGTGTTCCCCTTGCACCGGATCTCATGGAGAGGACCGGCTAACCCCTTGCCGGTCCTTTCTTTTATTTGAGTCCCTCAGTTAGCTCATTTTGTAATTTTGGCTTCGCCCCTTCGGGTTGCGTTCAAATACCACGCCAGCTTTGTTCCACGTCTTGCCAATGGCTAAGGCCATTACCTGCGACGCGCGCCTTGCCGGCCTGGCATTTCAAAGCAACAAATCTCACAAAATGAACTAACTGAGGGACTATATGAATTGAAGAAACTATGTGAATTGAAGGGACTATGTGAATTGAGCTGAGGAAAAAATTGGTTAGGTCATGGTAAATGCGGTTTGGCCAGATATTGGTGGCTTTGCATTTCATTTATCCGGCTGATTGTTCTTTGAAACTCAAATGCAAGGCGCGTCCCGGAATAAATTTCTTCAATGGGCGCTGCGGCAGATATTAATAGTTTCACATTTCGGTCATAGAATTCATCAACAAGATTAATGAATCTTCTCGTCGCGTCCGAGCTGGTCTCATTCAGTAAAGGCAAGGCGGATAAAAGTACGGTATTAAAGCTACGGCTGATTTCTATGTAGTCGTTGGTGCTTCGGGGTTTCTCGCATAGTTCCTCAAAAGAAAACCAGATAATTCCGTCACCACGACATTTTGCATCAAACATCCGCTGATTAATTTTCAGTGCTGAATTCATTTCACAGCCGGCTGCCATGTCATCAAAACTGGTTTGCAGGGCGCTTTCTGAAGATTCACCAGTCGGAAAATGATAAATCGCAGACTTTTCAAGAATGCGTAAACGGTAATCAATTTCGCCGTCAACCTGAAATATGTGGGTATGCGCCTTGATAAGCTCTATTGCTGGTAGGAATCTGGCTCGCTGCAGGCCATCTTTGTACAAGTCATCAGGGTGAAGATTAGAAGTGGCAACCAGTATTACGCCATGTTCAAGCAGTGCTTCAAGCAGTATGGCAAGCAACATGGCATCTGCGATGTCAGATACGAAAAACTCATCGAAACACAATACTTGTACCCGGTTCCCCCAATCACGGGCAATAACTTTCAAAGGATCAGAGGACGCATGATGCTCACGTAATCCTTCATGCACCCTGGCCATGAAACGGTGGAAATGAATTCGCTGTTTTTGCTCAAAAGGGATTGAATCAAAAAACAAATCCATCAGCCAGGTTTTACCCCGGCCAACGCCGCCCCACAGGTACACACCACGGAGCTGTTTGCTTTTCTGGCGTTTGAAAATATTCCAAAAGCTCGTTTTTGGCGGTGATACCAGGTCCTGCCAAAGATTATCGAGCAAGCCTATCGCTTGCTGTTGTGCTGGGTCGGGCTTGAAGTCTCCAGAACTGACACGGGATTGATAAATGCTCAGGGGATTAGCGGGCACTGTCAGACAGGTTCCGGCACCTGTGCCCTTACACCATTTTTGAGTAAACCCCTTAAGTCCATTAGCCTGCGGTGGAAGAAATGGCCGGCGCCGTTCATCACGACCAACTCGGGGCTGGGATCGAGGCTTTCAACCCAATTTTTTACATCATCCAGATTAACCACGTCATCTTCATCACCCTGCACAACAAGCCACGGACATCCCGGAGGTAGCAGAGTGTCAAAATCATAACGCAGCACTGCCGGGGCTATGGAAATTAACTGGCCCAGGGCCAGATTTTGGGCTGCGCGCAATGCAATGTAAGCACCGAATGAGAACCCGCCCAGCCACAGCGCATCATCAGGTCTGGTTCGTCTGACCCATTCGACAATGGCGAAAAGGTCATCGGTCTCACCATAGCCATCATCGAAATCTCCTTCACTTGAACCAACACCACGAAAATTGAAGCGAACCGTATGCAATCCCAATTCACGCATAGATCGTTCAAGAATTGTGACAACTTTGTTGTGCATAGTGCCGCCGTGCTGAGGATGGGGATGACAAAGTATGATCGTTGCCGCACATTTGGCTTCGGGCTCCGGTGAATCTGCTATACATTCCAAAGCGCCTGCAGGCCCTCGCAAAACAAACTCGGTGTGGCCCGAAGGAAAACTTTCAGCTTGTTCAATGGCCTGAGAATCTGTCATACGCTTCTGAAATTGAGGGTAAGAATCCACATTTTACCGCAATGACTTGTTCAATTGATAATTTGGGTAAAATCGGGCGTTGTCGGTCAGGCAATGTGCTAATGTGCGCGCATGAATTTCCTGGCTCACCTTTACCTCGCAAACGGTGATGATGATTTAATGCTGGGTGCATTGTTGGGAGATTTTGTCAGGGGGCGTCGAGCCATGTGGTCCTATCCTTTTGCCACGCGAGAAGGCATCCGATTGCATCGCAAAATTGACAAGATCAACGATAGCTCTATCCAGGTCAGAGCACTTCAGAAAAAGTTTCCCAAAGAGTTTCGCCGCTATTCCGGCATCATAATTGATCTGGCTTTTGACTATGAACTGGCAAATAGCTGGTCCAGCCATTCATCGTGCAGCCTTGCTGAGTTTGATGTACAAGTGCGCGAGGTTTTGGCACGACATGATGAATTATTGCCTGAAAAATTAAAGGATTTCATGGCTTATGCAGATCGTCGTGGGCTATTTGAAAATTATCAATCAGAAGACGAGATGTTGTTCAGCCTTGCAGGAGTTGGAACGCGATTGAAACGGGCCAACCCACTCCACCGTGTTTCAGAAATCTGGCCGGATTTGAAACAGGAAACCCATGAAGCCTTCGTGTCGGTTTTTCCGGAAATTCAATCCAATGTAGCTGAATGGCGAAAACGCAGGTCAACCACTACAGGGTCATGATCGGATGAACGCAGCCAGGGCTGCGGAAGCTCAACGCCGGGCGGGTAGCCGGCATTGATGTGCAGAATCCTTGTTGACCGAACAAAAGGTCTAAGTTGTGGCGAGGCGAAAGCATGGTCCAGACTTCCCGCTGCGCCACCATAGATATAACTGTACTCAAATCCTATGTCGGCTGTGGCCTTCAAGTCTTTAAACCCGGCCTCGATAATGGCTGTAATTGGTTCTTCCATTCGATAGGCATTCATATCGCCGAGAATCAGTGCTTTTCCGCCTGATGCTGCAGCGATTAATTTTGACCACTTCGCCATTTTCCCGGCCGCTTGTGTACGGGCGACATTCCAGCATCCCTGGCCATCTTTAAGGTCGGTATTGCGGCCATCTGCCGGGCAGGATCCTTTTGACTTGAGATGATTTACAACCACTAGAAACGACTCCCCACTGCCTATTTCCACAAAAGTTTGTGCCAGAGGAACGCGGCTAAGGCGCTCAAATTCTGGTGTTTTCAGTAATTGCGCCGGGCCGGCTGGGGCCAATAAATCAGGTCGGTAGAAAAGGCCAACGCCGATAACATCTCCACCCACTGTGCCATCCACCTGCACAAGCTCCCAGCGGTGATCAGTTGCGTTCTCCAGATCCTCGATAAAGTCCCGTGCAGCACTGAATTCATCAAAGCCATCGTTTTCGAGCTCCATGACAGCAACAATGTGAGGGCTGGCGTATTTTATGGTGGCTGACAGCCGGCCCCGTTGTTTTGAAAAGTCCTTTGGCGTCTTCGCTCCCCTTGGGGTTGGGAAGCCGCCACCCTTACCATCACCGTTAAAGTAATTCAGGAGATTTATGCCAATGATCCTGATCTCATACTCTTCGGACGCTGCCAAAGGGGAGAGATTACTTGGAATAACCCGCAGTGCCTCGATTTGAATCAGTCTAAGGCCGTTGCCGTCATGACCAAGAACGCCATTGAGAGAGGCCAGTCTCGTTCCTGCTGGCAGGATATCGACGCTTCCATCCATCCGCTCGATATTGAGTGATGTCAGCCGGTTTTTGGCTGCCTGTGCACGGGCATCGGCACCAGGCCTTGCGACTTCGGTTGGAATCGGCATTAGATTGCCGAGGTTGACCGTTTGAAGCCCTTGAGCTGCCTTGTAGGCATCGGTGATGACCATTTGCTGCTCAATGCGAAGATGCATACCTTCAAGTGCCTCCCTTTGCTTGCCAGTCAACGGTAAGGAAACACTGCTTGCCGGGAGGGACTGGTATGACGCACACACTCTGAAGCCATTGAGGTTTGTAATAGAGGTAACGGTATTTTTGTTGTTGCCAATTTCTGCTACCAATCCGGATATCACCAGCCGGTCACCTTGCGCAACTGCAGATGCCAGTTCCGGGCTGGATACAAAAATTCCGTTTGAAGTGAGATCTGAATCATCTGCCTTGTCCTGCTCCATATACAGGCCATGTGGAGGATCCAATAAGGTTACCGTTCCAACAATAGTGGGATTCTGGCCCAGCATCGGGGAGACATCTTCTTCGCCCTGAACGGAGCTGATTGATATGTGATCAACATCACAGGAATTGGAGGCCAACTCGGTGATGGTAGTTGTTTGTTGGCAAGAGGAGATAACAAGTGCACAGACGAAAAACGCCGCGATCAGCGGCGTTTGAAATTTCGGTGGGTGGCCCATAGACGCTACATTATCACTACAGAGTCATCATGTGTTCTACGACTGCTCTGATTTCTTCATCAGTTAAATTGGGGTTACCACCCTTGGCCGGCATCATCGGCGCGATACCGGCGATTGCATTGGCAACCAGAGCATCCACGCCTTTGGCTGCTCTTTCATTCCAGATATCAGAGCCCGGAATCGGAGCTTGCGCAACGCCCGTTGAATGACAGGCAATGCAAGTGCTGGCATAGATGCCACTGCCATCAATATTGGCGCTTGAGTCAGTCGGTGTGGCAGAAACCAGTTCATCAGTGTCTACGGTTGTTGATTCTTCGCTTGAGCCCGCATCTGCTGTAACGACATTATCAGCACTCGGTAATTCCGTTCGTACTGCACCTGCTGGTGCAACTCGCTGTTCCGCCATAATTGCATGGCTGGGGTTCAATCCCGGTTCCAATTGGTCGTTACCAACAGCAATGATTATGATGAGGATGGTTACAATCACCAATCCTGCAATAATGCCGCTGAAGCGTTTTATAAATACCTTGTCGTCGAGCTCGCCCATGTTGTTCCTTTTTTAATAATCCTCTCGGTAGGATTGCACGATACTTCCGGCATCGCAAAAATTCCATGAGTGGTTCCATGGAAGTGTACCAGTGCGGCAAATGGAGGTCTGCTTGAATTTTGCAGACTCATAAAATATTGACAATAAGTGGCTCAATCAGTGCTAATTAAAATTGACATGTGGCTATGCTTGCCAGAACGATCGAACCGGTGCCTTATACTTCGCATCCGCAGTCTGGTCTGGGCACGTGATAGCCTATGTGTTGGGCTTAATGACCTGGCCTGAAGCGCGCAGCCCCTAATTACCTTTACTGCAGCGATTGGTCAACTGCAGAAACAGATAATGATGCAAAAAAAGTGATTAATAAATAGTTATATCTATTTGTTTTAATTGATTTATTATCAATTATACTGTATATATGTACACTATATATTATTATAGTGAAACTATCCCATGAACCACACCACCGCAATCACAACGAGCCGCCCTGTTCAACATGCGTCTAGCCACATTAACGTACTCGAAGATCAGATAACCGAGCTAGCAGCCCATATTCATGCTGCCACTTTTCGTTTATTGGAACTGATTCGCGAATATGACGAATGTAGCGGCTGGCAAGGCCCTGGCCTGCGTTCCTGTGCCCACTGGTTGAACTGGAAATGTGGCATCAACCTGGGTGCGGCACGGGAAAAAGTTCGTGTAGCACATGCCCTTAAAAACCTGCCCGAAATCGGTGCAGCATTTAGTGATGGTCGTTTGAGCTATTCCAAGGTACGAGCCATGACCCGTGTCGCCTGCCCTGATAACGAAGAGTACCTGTTGAATTTCGCGCAGCATGCCACCGCAGCCCACGTTGAACGGCTGGTTCGTCATTACCGCAATGTGAAACGCATTGAGGCACTGGAACGTGACAACGAACGTCACGCATTGCGTGAACTGAACTGGTACTTTGATGAAGATGGTAGCTTTGTACTAAAAGGCAGATTTACTCCAGAGCAAGGCGCGGTGCTTAAAA
>JBLHGQ010000101.1:0-10392 GCA_047614505.1 Rhodothermales bacterium
TCTTATTCGCCGTATGGAATCCAGATATTCTTGATTTCAATGGCTTTGCGTAAAAAGGTCTCGCCCTCACCCTGCTGCGAATCTTCCCAATCATGGAAACGGCCGTAATTGACCCAGGTACGCTTCATGGTTGCTGCAGCTGATTCCTCAACCAGTTTGCTACCTTCAGCGCTACCCCAGTACCACATCCCTTCCAGGTCATAGTGTTTGGACATTTGCTCGGTAAGGACATCCTGTTTGCCAGTGATGATGTTGATCACACCACCGGGAAGATCCGAGGTGTCCAGCACCTGGTAAAAATCGGTGGCCAATAGCGCATATCGCTGTGATGGCACAACCACGACACGATTACCCATCGCAATGGCCGGCATTACCGTAGAGATAAACCCAATTAAGCCAGCTTCTTCCGGCGCGACGATACCAATCACACCCAGCGCCTCGCGCATAGCCAGTGTTACGTTTCTGTGTGGCGTTGAATGAACATCACCGTCGAATTTGTCCGCCATTGCTGCGTAGGTGTAGATTCTTTCTATACACAGTTCCAGTTCAGCCCGGGCAGTTGCCTGGTCCTTGCCGCTGAGCTGGGCAATGCGTTTAACAAACTCATCTTCCCTGGCAGCAAGGTTTTCCGCAATGAAATACAGGACCTGGGCACGGTTATGTGCAGTTGTATTGGTCCAGGCCTCTGCCTTACGAGCAGCTTCAACTGCATCGCGGATGTCTTTTCTTCCGCCTTCAGGAAATTCTGCGACTTCGCGACCGCCGGCATCAAATGCCATCAGGCTATAGCCCTCATCAGGTCTGCACTGCTTGCCACCGATATACAGTTTTGCTGTGCGATCAATGGCAGTGACTCCGGTAACAGCGACTTCAATTTCATCACCAGTGTCGATAGCCTGGTAAACCGGTGTTTCAGAGAGCTTGGCCTCCCATGAAGGCTTAAGATATTCGTAAAGCCCTTCCCGACCACCTTCGCGACCAAAACCAGACTCACGGTATCCACCGAACCCGGCTGCAGCATCGAACATATTGGTGCAGTTAATCCAAACCGCACCAGCTTTGAGTTTTGGTGCGACATCGAGTGCAAGATTGATGTTCTCAGTCCACACGCTGGCAGCGAGGCCATAGCGACTGTTATTTGCCAGCTCTACTGCCTCAGATGGCGTCCTGAATGTCATTGATACCAATACCGGGCCGAATATTTCCTCCTGCGCCAGTGTCGCGGATGGTTGCACATCGGAAAACAAGGTTGGGGGGTAAAAACAACCGACTTCAGGCAGGTCACATTCGGGTTGCCACATGTTGCCACCCTCATCCACGCCCAGCTGCACCAGTTCGGTAATTCTTTGCAACTGAGTCGGGTCGACCATTGCACCGATATCGATGCCCTTTTCCATAGAGTCACCAATGACCAGTTTGGACATGCGCGCCTTGATCTTCTCATGCAGGGTCTCTGAAATTGATTCCTGTGCCAACAATCGTGAACCGGCACAGCAAACCTGCCCCTGATTGAACCAGATCGCATCGACCAGACCCTCGACCACGCTGTCCAGATCGGCATCCTCGTACACAATAAAGGGTGATTTACCGCCCAGTTCCAGAGTTAGTTTCTTACCCGTGCCCGCGGTTGATTTACGCAGGATCCGGCCCACATCGGTGGAACCGGTAAAGGCAATTTTCTTCACATCAGGGTGTTCCACCAGGCATTTGCCGGCCTTGCCATCGCCCAGCAACAGGTTAAACACACCATTGGGTAATCCAATGTCGTCACAAATTTGTGCGAGCAGGACAGCAGTGGCCGAAGTGAATTCCGCCGGCTTGAGAACGACTGTATTGCCCATCGCCAGTGCCGGAGCCACTTTCCATGAAGCCATTAACAGGGGGAAATTCCACGGGATAATCTGACCAACAACGCCCACAGGTTCGTAACCGGGCAGCTCACGGTCTCTGACCTGTGCCCAGCCGGCGTGATGGTAAAAATGACGGGCAACCAGAGGAATATCAATATCCCGGGATTCACGGATTGGTTTACCGTTTTCAAGGCTTTCCAGCACAGAAAACAGGCGACTGTGCTTTTGAATCTGCCGGGCTATTGCATACAGGTATCTTGCCCGTTGGTGACCAGTGAGCGCGGCCCACTCCGGTTGTGCAGCCTTGGCAGCCGCAACTGCCCGGTCGGTATCCTTGGCCGTGCCGTCAGCAACTTTGGCGAGAACAATATCCCGGGCCGGTGCGGACGTTTCAAAATATTTAGCTGAAGACGGTCCAACCCATGCACCGTTGATGTAATGATTGAGCTTGTTATGCCGTTCTTTCAGCCATTGCTCCGCGGCCTCAGTGCTTTCAGGTGCCGGGCCATAATCCATACTTTTAAAAATTTCTTTAATTGACATAACAGGACCTTTAGCTCATGGGATGGCGATATTGGGCGGAATAACTGCCTGTCAGCCTGTGTTCTAACTGGCGCTCGATATCACCCAGCAGGCTGCTGGCGCCAAAACGAAACAAGTGCGGATCCAGCCACTCATTACCGAGTTCTTCTTTCATCAGGATCAGGTATGCAATTGCTTCGTTTGACTTGCTGATACCACCGGCCGGCTTATAACCAATTTTGTATCCGGTAATACGGTGATATTCGCGAATCGCGCGCACCATCACCAGGCTATACGGCAAGGTTGCGTTAACAGATTCTTTACCGGTACTGGTTTTGATGAAATCAGCTCCTGCCATCATGCAAACCCAGCTAGCTTTGGCAACATTACTTAACGTTCCCAACTCACCGGTGGCCAATATGGTTTTCAGGTGTGCCTCACCACAGGCGAGCCGATAGGCCTTGACCTCATCGTAAATTCCTTTCCAGTCACCCGTCAGCACCATTGACCTTGAAATGACTATGTCAATCTCAGCAGCCCCAGCTTTTACGGATTCGTGAATTTGAGCAATCTTTAGAGGCAAGGGAATCTGCCCGGCAGGAAAACCGGTTGAAACCGCTGCTACCGGAATGCCTGTTCCTTCCAGTTCATTAACGGCAGTTTGAATCAGGTTGTGATACACGCACACAGCACCGGTGGTGATTTTCAGGTCAATAACACCCAGGCCTTCCAGAATGTCCTTGCGTACCGGCCGCATCGCCTTTTGACACAAGCGTCGCACCTTGCCCGGAGTGTCATCACCCGCCAATGTGGTTAAATCCATGCAGCTGATCGCTTTGAGTAACCAGGCAGTCTGGTAGTCTTTCTTGATGGAACGCCGTTTGGCGATGGTTGCGGCACGTCGCTCAACCGCACTTCGGTTGATGCGAATCTTGTTAAACAACTCCGGTGTATAGGCCATACCTGGGTTTCGTTCCAATCCCCGGTCTTCAACCGATCCCGGTTGTCTTAATGTGAATACATTTGTCACTGTCAGCGATTTCCCGATCATCTGTGTGGCCAATTATAGATGCTAATTATAGGTTGCCTGCTATTACATGTGCAGCAATATGCAAGCGAGGCCATTTATGGCAGACTTAGCGCCCGATTTTCAGCACGACGTAATCCTTTTCTTATTGCGTCTTTACAAACAAATTCAATCAGTAAATTCCGGAGAAATCATGTTAAATAGTATTCGTATTTTATTGTTTTCATTGTTGTTTATGGTAATTTCTAATCTCAGCTTTGCTGAAGACGAAGAAAAAGGTCCTGGCCTGAATGAAGCAACACTAAAGGGTCTGGCCTGGCGAAACATCGGTCCTGCATTAATGGCCGGAAGGGTCGCAGACATCGCAATTGATCCCAAAGACCGCAGCACCTGGTATGTCGGCGTCGGTAGCGGTGGGGTCTGGAAAACAGATAATCGGGGCACTTCCTGGAACACCATATTCGACGGTGAAGGCTCATATTCGATCGGTTGTATCACTATTGACCCCAATAATTCATCCACTGTCTGGGTCGGTACAGGTGAAAACGTTGGTGGTCGTCACGTAGGGTACGGAGACGGCGTTTACAAGAGTATGGATGGTGGCAAGTCCTGGAACAACATGGGCCTGAAAGACTCTCAGCACATTGGCAATATCGTAGTAGATCCAAGAGACTCGAACACTGTTTACGTAGCCTCGCAAGGCCCTCTATGGTCCGGCGGAGGCGATCGCGGCCTATACAAGACCACCGATGGTGGTGAAAACTGGGAATTGATACTTTCTGCCGGGGAATATACCGGCGTAAATGAAGTTCACATGGACCCTCGCGACTCCAACGTACTGATCGCATCTACTCACCAAAGATTCAGAAATGTTGCTGTTTTAATGAATGGTGGCCCTGAATCGGGCATTCATAAGTCGACTGATGCTGGCAAAACCTGGCGCGAATTGAAATCAGGCATTCCTGATGAGGACAAGGGCAAAATCGGTCTGGCCATTTCACCGGTTAACCCGGATGTGGTTTACGCCACCATTGAACTAGCGCAAAGAAAAGGTGGTTTCTGGCGTTCACTGGACTCAGGTGAAACATGGGAGAAACGCTCAGATGAGGTCTACAGCGGCACAGGACCGCACTATTAT
Source organism: Rhodothermales bacterium (assembly GCA_047614505.1). Taxonomy (GTDB): domain Bacteria; phylum Pseudomonadota; class Gammaproteobacteria; order Xanthomonadales; family SZUA-36; genus JABDJL01. The sequence goes on from JBLHGQ010000101.1 coordinate 4,538, forward strand.
CAGGAAATCTTCGCCAGTCCGCATGATGTGGACACGGTGTACCAGGTTAACCCTACCCTCTACCGTACAACTGATGGCGGCAAGACCATGGAGGCAGTGCGAAATAAGCATGTGCACGGGGATTATCATTCGGTCGATTTTGATCCCAATGATCCTGACTACTTGATGACCGGTTCGGATGGAGGTGTTTACGAAACATACGATGGCACCGAGAACTGGAAGTTTTTCGCCAATATGCCTATCACCCAGTTCTACAAGGTGGCTGTTGACTACGATGAGCCCTTCTACAATATTTACGGAGGAACTCAGGACAACAACACACAAGGCGGGCCTTCACGTACTACAAATGTACACGGCATCAGGAACAGTGACTGGTTCATTACCGTCTTTGCAGATGGTCACCAATCGGCCGTCGACCCTACCGATCCGGATATCATTTATTCAGAGTGGCAACAGGGCAATCTGGTTCGTCATGACCGCACCACTGGAGAGGTCGTCTACATCCAGCCTCAGCCAGCCGAGGGAGAAAACTCGGACCGGTTTAACTGGGACTCACCTATCGTTATTAGCCCGCATAATCCCAAAACCTTGTATTTCGCTAGCCAGCGTGTCTGGCGTAGCGATAACCGCGGCGATAGCTGGACTGCAATTTCCGGAGACCTCAGCCACGGCAAAGACCGTCTTAAAGAGCCTGTGATGGGTCGTGTATGGAGTTGGGATTCTGCCTGGGATGTGATGGCCATGTCGCAGTTCGGAACCATCAGTTCACTTTCTGAGTCACCGTTGCTTGCAGGCTTGCTTTATGCCGGTACCGATGACGGTCGAATCCATGTCAGTGAGAATGGCGGCCAAAGCTGGAGCGCAACTGACGAACTTCCCGGCGTGGCAGATGGTTTCTTTGTTAACGACATCCGTGCCGACCTGCATGATGCAGACACGGTGTATGTGATTGTCGATAACCATAAAGCCGGTGATTTCTCGCCTTATGTGTTCCGCAGTACCAACCGCGGCAAGACCTGGCGCAGCATCAGCAACAACCTGCCGGAAAGGCACATTGTGTGGCGTATTGTTCAGGACCACGTCAATCCGGGCCTGCTATTTCTGGCCACTGAGTTTGGTATCTTCTTTTCCGTAGATGCAGGTGCCGCTTGGACCAAACTATCGGGAGGCACACCGAATATGTCTTTCCGTGATATCACCATTCAAAAACGTGAAAATGACCTGGTTGCGGCAAGCTTTGGGCGTAGTTTCTGGGTGTTCGATGATTTCACTCCTTTGCGAACCATCAGCAATGCAAATCTGACCAAAGACACCATGCTGTTTCCGGTCAGAGATGCGCTGTGGTACATCCCGTCACGTCCCATGGGTGATTTTGAACCGGGCGGCAAGTCATCCCAGGGTGACCAGTTCTTCCTGGCTGAAAATCCGCCATTTGGTGCTGTGATCACCTATTACCTGCCTGAAGACCTGATGACTGCCAAGGAACAACGACGCAAGGCAGAAAAGGAAATTGAAAAGGATGGTGGCAATACACCATATCCGGGTTGGGAAGCACTGCGTGCCGAGGCAACTGAAGAAGCAGCCGCGGTTGTACTCACCGTTAAAGACAGCGAAGGCAATATTGTGCGTCGTCTGAATGGCCCGGCCAAAGCCGGCTTTCATCGAGTAGCCTGGGATTTACAAATTCCGGTGTCAGATGCCTGGACCGCTGGCGAGCAGGATTTCGGCGGACGGTTCCCCTTACCCATGGTCGCACCGGGTTCTTACTCAGTAAGTCTGGCAACGATGCAAAACGGCATCATTACGGATACCGGGTTGCAAAGTTCAATCGAGGTCAAACCACTTCATCAGAACAAGCTGGCAACCGCAAGTCCTGCAGAAGTGGCTGCGTTTGGAAGGCGTCTGGATGGCTTGAATCGCGATGCTGAAGCTGCTGAAGCAGCGGCGAATGCAATTCTTGCAGAACTATCTGCAGTTAAAGAGACTCTGGTTCGTTCCAGTGCGCCTGACTCCATTCGTGGAACGGTCAATTCCCTGGAAGCCGAAGCCAGAAATGTTTTATTGCTGCTAAACGGTGATGAGACCCGGGATTTTATGGGTGCCCAGGGTCCGATGAGCATATCCGCGCGAGGCGGTGTAGCCATGATTGGCACGGTTCTTTCAACCTATGGGCCAACAGCCATGCACGAAGACAATCTACAAATGGCGGAACGTGCATTTGAAGGTGTTCGGTCAACCATTGACCGGATGGTCTCCAGCGATATGCCTGCTCTTCGGGTTCAACTCGACGCTGCCGGTGTTCCATGGACTCCAGGACGTGGTGTATCGTCAGGAGAGTAATGAAAGGCTTTGATCAATGGGCGGGACTCTTGTTCCCGCCCTTTCTTTTGCTCCTTTGTTTTTCAGCCGCATCTGCCGATGAGGGTAACGACTGGCAGGAGGAAACCTCTGAGATTGAAACGGTGCAGGTTACTGCTACCCGTCACAAAGCCTCAATTCAAGACGTTTCAGTCGCAGTAACAACAGTCGGGAAGCAAGAAATTCGTGCTGAAGCCCCGGATGTACTTGCAGAAATGTTGCGAGGACTACCAGGCACTTACTTTCAGCAAACCACTCCCGGACAGGGCATTCCAATCATTCGTGGTTTAAAAGGCTCCCAGCTTCTACATTTACAAAATGGAATGCGAATCAACAATGCTCTCTTCAGGGATGCACCCAATCAATATCTTGGACTGGTAGATCCCTATGCAATCAATCACATCGAAGTAGTCAGGGGATCGGCCGGCAGTCTTTATGGTGCAGATGCGATGGGCGGGGTGGTGAACTTTCTTTCACCGGAAATCCTGTTTGACGGCACCGCCTGGCAGCAGCAACACAATATTTACGGTTCCTGGAACAGTGTTGATGACAGCCTTGTGTTTAACGCGAGGACTCGAGCTGGAAATTCCAAACACGGTTTTTCCGGAGCAGTCACCTGGCAAGATCATTCAAACCGTAAAACCGGCTCTGGCAATACGATAAGACCAACTGCCTATCGCTCACAGGCTGCTGATCTGAGTTGGACATCTGCATTGAACGAGAACGCATATCTGGATCTATGGGTGCAGCTTTATGAGCAACCCTCGACGCCTCGAATTGATGAACTGGTAGCTGGTTTCGGACAGCAACATGCATCATCTGAACAATTTTTATTCAAACCGAACAAGCGTAACTACCTGCACGCTCGTTATCGTACCGACAGTAGCGCGAGCTGGCTGGATAGCTACCAGGTAAACCTGGCACGCCAGGTAATTGATGATGACCGCCTAACTCAGGATTTTGGCTCAACTTTAATCACCACGGAGCAAAACAAAAGCACGCTGGACGGCATCACCTTGCAATTTGATTCCAGCTTGAGCCAGACAACTCAACTCATCTGGGGACTGGAGTTTTATTCGGACACGATACGCAGCAGTAGAAGTGAAGCAGAAATTAACACCGGCAGTGGTGAGTTGATTGCCAGCAGATTCCCTGACCGGTCCGAAATGGATAGCAGTTCGGCCTATGTTTCAGTGGATTGGCATGCTGGTGAAAATTGGACTCTGGCTTCGGGCCTGCGCTACAGCCATTTTGATATTCAATTGCCAGCAACTTCCAGCGCGCCGGCAACGGCACTGTCTCCTGATGACTTTACTGGTGATGTTCGTGCCATATACCTGATCAGTCCTTCAGTCAGACTGGTTGCCAACGTTGGCAGAGGTTTCCGACCCCCAAATATTTTCGACCTTGGCACTTTGGGGAACCGGCCCGGTAATCGATTCAATACCGCGAATGGCGCACTAAAACCCGAATCAGTCCACAGTTTCGACCTGGGAATCAAAACACTTTCCGGCAATTTTCGATCTGAGGTGTTTGTGTTTCTACTGGACTACAAAGACAAAATTACTTCTGTAGCTACAGGCGAGACCACCGCAAGCGGCAGAACAGTGGTCCAAAGTGAGAATCTGGCTGAGGCAAGCATATATGGAATAGAAGCCGGATTCCGCTGGAACTATACCAGCAATCTGGAATTTTACGGCAGCCTCAATTACACACATGGTGAAGAGAAATTTGCCAGCTCAAGCTCCGCTGCCGACCGTATACCGCCTTTGAATGGCCAGCTTGGAGTAGTACTTCACTCAAGCGAAAAGTTACAAACTGACGCCTATCTGATGTTTGCCGGAAGACAGGATCGCTTGAGTGAAAGAGATGTTGATGACCCAAGAATCAATCCGGCAGGAACTGCAGGCTGGGTTAGTTTAAATTTGTTGCTGAGTTGGAAAGTCAGTGACAAGGTAAAGCTGGGATTGCGGCTTGAAAACCTCGCTGACCGAAGTTACCGGGAACATGGTTCAGGCATTGATTCGGCCGGGCGAAATATTGGCGCTTGGGCCAGCCTGGATTTTTAATTTAACGTTTGATGATCGCTCAGCATTGACTTTAGCTGTGAATACGCCATCCTCAACAGAAGAAACTGTGGAACTTAATCCATGTCCCTGATTGCCGAACTCAATCGCCGAAATGTATTACGAGTTGCTTTGCTCTACATCGTTTTGGGCTGGTTTTGCTTGCAGATCATTGAAATACTGCTTGTGGCATTAAATTATGGCGACTGGATATATCGGTTTTTATTCGGGTTTGGCGTCATTTGCTTTCCCCTGATACTGATATTTTCTTACATTTTTGAGATCACCCCGGAAGGCCTGCAAAAAGAGCACATGGTCGAACCTGAAAGCTCTATTACCCGCAGAACCGGCCGGAATATCAACAGAGTCACTTTGATCATTCTGCTGCTGTGCGTGGTATTGGAACTGGTACGCTGGTTCATGACTTGAGCTACCGGTAAATGAAGCATGAGCCTTCTAATCAGTTCGAACGATTCCTAGCAATCACGTTATTGGCCAGCCTGGCCTTTGCCCAGCCTTTGATGAGCCTGTTTGGCAGACAGGCCGAGTTTTTGGTCGCGCATCGAGTGAGTGGCTTTGAACTGCTGGTATTCACGTTCGTACTGGCCTTGTTAACTCCAGCACTTATTGGCATCGCACCTCTATTAGCTGGCAGGCTCAAAGCCGAAATCCAGAGCCTTGTGTTCTACTTCTTATTTGCGGTTTTATCATTACTGATTTCGCTTCCACTACTGATTAGTGCCGGTTTTCAAGGTGCAGCAATCAAGCTGGCTGCAGGTGCAATTGCCTTTCTTAGCGCCTGGCTTTTCCATCGCTTTGAGACCGTTCGATTATTCTTCCGGTATTTCTCAGTTGCTGTTTTAGTGTTCCCTGTTATTTTCCTGTTTTTCTCGCGCGCCTCAGTTCTTTTGTCAACGGAGGAGGCAACACAGGACCAACAGGCCGTCAGCTTTCAATCCCGGCCGGATATCATTTTTCTGGTGTTGGATGAATTTCCTTTAGTTTCACTGCTTAATTCTGAGCTGGAAATAAATCGCGAACGATTTCCTCATTTCGCCCGGCTCGCTGACCAGGCTACCTGGTATCGTGCGGCAACAAGCCCTGCTGAGACTACGGTTGCGGCAGTGCCTGCGATATTGAGTGGCATGCGCCCACTTCCTGCCAGTGAGCTATTGCCAATTGCTGCAAACTTTCCGCGAAACTTGTTTACTCTTTTACAAAATGACTACCGGATGATTGCCTATGAAACGGCAACGCGTTTATGTCCGGTCAGCAAATGTAGTGGCGACAAACAAACTTCAACCGGAAAACCTTCTTCCGGAAACCTGTTAAATGATCTGAAGCTCATTTACTTACATATTGTCACCCCACCCCCCTGGTCGAAGAACCTGCCCTCAATTTCCAACGCCTGGTCAGGGTTTGCACGCGAAT
>JBLHGQ010000102.1:0-10306 GCA_047614505.1 Rhodothermales bacterium
CGCCACTTTAAAGGCTCACCCTTCATTCTGCGTTTTATCGAATACATGGATGTCGGCGCCACGAATGGCTGGAAGATGGGTGAAGTTATCTCTTCGGCCGAAGTCGTACGCCGTATCAGGGCCGAGACGGCAGTGGAAGAAATCGCCCCCAATTACACCGGGGAGACCTCCGTGCGTTGGCGCTATCAAGACGGCAGTGGAGAAATCGGGGTCATCTCCAGCGTCACCCAGAACTTCTGCCACTCCTGCACCCGTGCCCGGCTCTCGACTGACGGCAAGCTCTACACCTGCCTGTTCGCAACGGGTGGCCACGACCTGCGTACATTGATGCGGGGCGGGTGCTCGGATGAGGAAATTTCTACCGCCATCGCCTATATTTGGCGGGCGCGGGGCGATCGATATTCGGAATTAAGGAGCGCGATGACGGAAAGGTTTCTGCCTGCAGCCGAGAAGATTGAGATGTCATACATTGGAGGATAGCGGTGATCACACTACGGCATGACCTTATGAGCCACCCAGGTGCGGGCGGTGCGACCGAAGTCCTAGTCAGGACGCTGCGGGTGGTGCTGGGCATGCATCGACTATTCAGCAGGGTCCATCTAAATAGCTTATCCCTCGGTCTGTTTCTATTCGCTGAGTGATCGGAAAACGTTTTTTACACGTATCAACCACGACAGGAAACACACAGATGTCAGAATCACCGTTTACCGAGCAGGACTGGCGCCGATTTCTAGCCAGCTTGGGGGAGGACCCCGATAGAGCAGGCCTTGTAGAAACACCGTCCCGCACGGCAAACGCCTGGAAGCACTGGACTGCCGGATATGACCAAGACCCGGCTGAATGCCTAAAAGTGTTTGAACTCGGGGCAGAGCAGTACAACGAACTCATTGTGGTACGCGGCATCCCTGTCTATAGCCATTGCGAGCACCACCTGGCGCCTTTCTTTGGCAGCGCCACGATCGGCTATGTTCCTAATGGGAAAATAGTGGGCTTGTCAAAACTGACGCGTCTGGTTGATTGCTTTGCTAATCGACTGCAAGTGCAAGAACGACTCACGATTCAGATTGCCAACGCCCTGATGACGCATCTGCAACCGCAAGCGGTTGGCGTCGTCATTCGCTGCCGACACCTGTGCATGGAAAGCCGCGGCATTCGCACTCAGGGCGAGGAAAGCGTCACCTCAGCCATGCTCGGCACACTGCAGCCTAACCAGGCGCTGCGCGCGGAATTTTTTGCTTTGGCGCGTGAGGCGTAATGTGGTTAATCAAGACGCTATGAGCGCCGAGACCACGCCGTTGACCGTCGCGACGCTCGATGATCTCGCAAAGCTGGCAAACTACTCGCTCATGGACACTCTCAACTGCGATCCTGACGCGAAAGCAAACGGAGCCGACCACGCGCCGCGACAAGTCTTCACGGGCCACTATGTCCCCGTCAATCCCACGCCAATCAAAGACCCCGAGTACGTCGCGCACAGCAAAAACTTTTTTCGCGAACTTGGCTTCGCCGACAGCATGGCACAGTTGCCTGACTTCGTCCGCATGTTCTCCGGCGACATCTCGCACGTTCCGGAGCCGATGCGCAAGGTCGGTTGGGCGTGCGGCTACGCCCTTTCCATCTTCGGCACCGAATACCACCAGCAGTGTCCGTTCCAAACCGGCAACGGATACGGCGACGGTCGCGCAGTTTCCGTGCTTGAGGCCGTCATCAACGGTCGGCGTTGGGAAATGCAGCTGAAAGGTGGCGGCCGGACGCCATACTGCCGCGGCGCGGACGGTCGCGCCGTCCTGCGGTCGAGTGTCCGGGAGTTCCTGGCACAGGAGCACATGCACGCGCTCGGTGTACCAACGTCACGGTCTCTGAGTTTGTACGTTTCGAAAACGGAGAAGGTCAAGCGGCCGTGGTATTCGGAGGGCTCGCGCTCGCAGGATCCCGACATGCTTATATCGGAGGCAGTCGCCATCTCGACGCGTGTCGCACCGTCGTTCATTCGGGTCGGCCAACTCGAGCTCTTCGGTCGCCGTGCCCGCAACAAGGAACACCCGAAAGCGATGGAGGAGCTCGAGAAGATTGTGTTGCACTCGATCGATCGTGAGTACGCTGATGTCATCGACAAGAAACTAAGCACCGCCGAAAAAGTGGTGTTGCTCGCGCGCGAGTTCCGCAGCCGCCTGACCTCGCTTGTGGCGAACTGGATCCGCGTCGGCTACTGTCAGGGCAACTTCAACAGCGACAACTGCGCGGCCGGTGGCTTCACACTCGACTACGGTCCATTCGGATTCTGCGATGTATTCAACCCGCACTACCAGCCCTGGACGGGTGGCGGACATCACTTCTCGTTCCTGAACCAACCCGTGGCAGCGGAACGCAACTTCGACATGTTTTATACGGCGTTGCGGCCGTTACTGACGTCGCATCAGGACACTCTGCGACAGCTCGACGAGATTCGAAGTGGCTTTTCGAAAGTGATGCAAGCGCAAATGGAGAAGATGTGGGCTGCCAAACTTGGACTTGGCACTTTTCACGCGGCGTTGTTCAGTGAGCTCGAAACGCTCATGGTGCAAACTCCTGTCGATTACACCATCTTCTTCCGCGAGCTCTCGATGGTACCTGACGACATTGGCCCACTCAAAAAAAGCTTCTACAAGGACTCGAAGTGCGCCATGGCTTCAATGCACCCGATGGTTGAGACAGACCCCGAAGGGGTGGACAAGCGCTGGTCAGAGTGGCTCACAAAATGGAAATTGCTTATTGGCAGCGCCAGCATGACCGACGCAAATGCTGCTCCGCCCCGCTCTCGTGAGGAGATCTCCAGGCAGATGAAACTGGTCAACCCAAAATACAGTTTGCGAGAGTGGTTAGTTGTGCCTGCGTATCAGCAAGCGACCACGGGGAACTACGCTCTAATTCGAGAGCTGCAGCAAGTTATGACGCAGCCATACGCCGAGCAGTCGAAGGACGTGGAGGGGAAATACTATAGGCTGAAGCCGTCTGAGTTCTTTGAGGTTGGTGGATTTTCGTATGTTAGCTGCTCGTCATGATTTTTCGAAAATTAATCGACCAGTGACTGCACCCCGTAGGCGGCCTGCCCGCCGCCTACGTTTGCAGGAATCGTACCTGCGAAGCGCCGCTGACCAGCGCGGAGGCACTCCGCGAGCGATGCAGCACGTGACGGAGAGAGCCATGGCTGACGACGGACTCAAGAATCAGGAAATCGTGCTGACCTACCACGAGCGAACGAAGCACCATTTTCATCGCTTCGCGGCTTCGGCCGGCGCCATGGATTGGGCAACACAGCCAAATCCATTCCGCCGGTACAATGGAGCGCCGCTGGTTCGACTGCCTTTCCCCCAGAGGGGGCCAGCACTTCCGTACTGGCAGCTTTACGTCGCCGACAGCATAGATCCCGCTCCACTTTCGATTGACTCCGTCTCGCTGTTCTTCCGCCACGCCCTCTCGCTGACCGCGTGGAAACAGTTCGGCGAAACGACGTGGGCTCTTCGCGCAAACCCCTCCAGCGGGAACCTGCACCCGACCGAAGGATATGCGTTGCTGCCGCCCTGGGCTGGAAACTCTTCCTGCTCGATCGTGTGGACGCCATATCACAGCTTCTCGGACTCGACCGCGACGCCGACTACGTCGGCGCGGAGCGAGAACATCCCGAACTCCTTCCCGTTCGGTGCCCAATATTTGATACTGGCAAAAAAGTCTGCCTCAATTTGAATTTGAGTAAGTAAAAGACCACAAATTCGAAAACCATGCCCTGCTGATCAAGCAATTCATAGAATTCTCGATGATCGGCGGACTAACATTTGCTTTGCACATTTAGATATTCGCGATTTTGAATAAAACCATTTTCCAGCAGATTCCTCTCAAAGGACTGCGCAGCGAGGTGGGAATTTTTCGATCGCTTTCCATTGCGTTCTTCACTGCTAACCTCGTTGAATATTTGGTAAATCTGCGGTGGGTGTCCAGTATTTGTTTCTTGAATCAAAGCGTTTCCCGCCTTGTTTTTATTGAGATACTACTATGGCGAGGGTATTCGTCATATATTGACATAATCGAAGGCCGATATAGGTCTTTGAATTTTACCGGAATTGAGGATTCGAACATAAAATGCCTGCCAAAGACTATTCACATACAGCCTTTCTTGAGTTCTTACGCCACGGTGCGGTCACCGGTATCACCAATCCGGCAACGGCACGGTCGCGCAAACTTGCAGCGGAACAATTGCTAGGGCAACTGAAGCCGCATGAGCGACTGGACTTACGGGTGCTGGACGTCGATGAACTGTGTTCACGATTTCATAAGTTACAAGGCTCAACCATCCGGCAGGAAAGTATTCAGCTCTATAACGAACGGCTTACCAGTGGCTTGAAAGACTTTGTGATCTGGACGTCGGATCCGATCAATTTCCGCTCCCTTGAAGGCGAACAAAAAACATCAGTAGCAGTAGCGGCTCGAGATAGTGAAGATCAGGCTCAGGCCAGAGAGGAGCTGGCGCTTAATCCTCCGCGCAGCCCTTATGACATTTTTCCGGTGCCATTGCGGGAAGACCTGGTCGTTTACCTGCAAAATATTCCATTGGATTTGACCCGCGCTGAAGCACGCAAGATTGCAGCAGTGGTCCAGGCTCTCGCACTCCCGGAAGAGGATCAGTGAGTTGAAACGACTGCTGTTGTTAGCACCACTGATCCTGTTCGGTAGCGTGGGGTCCTATTTGCTGTTCCTTTTTTTGCGAGCCAATAACGAAGGAGCATTTCAGTCCAATTTGCTGCCGGAACTGATCGGATTCTGCCTGGAAGGGTTTTTTTTGGTGGGTCTGTTTTCCCTGATCCAGTTGAGGCTGGCCCGCGAGCGAAAAAACCAACTGCGTCAAAGCCTGCGCGGCTCATTGCGGGAGGTACTGGGTAACCTGGACATTGCATTGCTGGAAGAAAATGCCGAACCTGCCAACGCACAATCGCTGGACCTGGATCCGAAGTTTGTTAAGACAATCAGGGTGAAGCTGCAAAACAGTGAGCTGGACCTGTCGAGTATGCTTAATTTAAAAGAAGCAGCAGCGCGTAATTTCAGCACCATGCACGACCTGATCCCCGTGGCCGCACAATTGAGTGCCGATCACATGCGTTGGTGGCTGGCAATTGCCGATAGTGTGAAGCGGCTATCTGAAGCCACTGACAAGGCCAGTGTCAATTTCGCCGCGCACAAGTTCTTGATTAACCTGGGAGAGTTTGACGAGTTGTCACTATAGCTGATGCACTGAAATCCAGAATCGATAGTCTGCAATAAAGCGGTCGGATAAATAGTTCTGTTTTTATTGCTGATGGGCAATTTTTAGCTGCTGTTGACTCGCGGACCTGCCACCCTGCAATTTCCAGGATCTGGTTTATACTCAGCTCGTTACTAGAACTCACTTGCAAAGGGACAACCAAATGAGTGCAACTGCACCCAAAAAACCCGCCAGCCAACACGCATTGGCGGGAACGGTAGGCAACGTGCTTGAATGGTACGATTTCGCTGTATACGGCTTTCTAGCGCCCATAATGAGCCCATTGTTTTTCCCCGCAGAAGACACACTGTCCGGATTAATTAATACCTACGGCATCTTTGCCGCTGGCTATTTAATGCGCCCAATCGGTGGCGTCATTTTCGGGCACATCGGTGACCGCGTCGGTCGCAAGAAAGCGCTGCAACTCTCAATTGCACTGATGGCGATCCCCACTGTGCTGGTTGGGCTGTTACCGGTGCACGCGCACATTGGCGCCTCAGCTGCCTTGCTGCTGGTTCTACTGCGACTGCTACAGGGCATATCGGTGGGGGGTGAGTTGATTGGCTCGATGTCGTACATGGTCGAAACTGCACCCCCGGGCCGGCGCGGCATCAGTGGCAGTTGGTCAGTCTGTAGCGGGGTCGCCGGCATTCTGTTGGGTTCGCTGGTCGCCACAACGCTCGGCAGCTTGTTGAGCCCCGAGGCCATGAGTAGTTGGGGTTGGCGGGTACCGTTCCTGAGCGGTGTCATCATCTTTGCAGTGGGAAGTTGGCTGCGCCGTTCGCTGATTGAGTCACCGGAATTTACCGCGGCAGCCGAGAATAATGAAAACCAGGGCAATCCGCTGCTCGAAGTCCTGCGGGAAATGCCGTTGCGCGTGCTGCACATGTCGGTCAGCATTCTGTTGTTCGCAACCAGTTTCTACATGCTGTTCGTTTGGATGCCCACCTACCTGACGCGGATCGTCGAGCCGGCGGTCGATCATGCTTTGATGGTGAACACCGTGGCAATGATTCTGTTACTGGTGATGATTCCGCTGGGTGGCAGCTTGTCAGATCGTTACGGCCGCAAGCCGGTGATGCTGGTGGCTACCGCAGTACTGGGCATCAGTATTTACCCATTGTTCCTGGTCCTCGACCAGGGAGTGATGATGTATGCATTGGTAATCCAGCTACTGTTTGCCGCCTTGTTAGGAATGATCCAGGGTCCCTTGCCGGCCTTCATGGTCGAGAGCTTTCCAGTGCGCGCACGGTACACCGCCATTGGCCTGAGCTACAACATTACCCTGGCAATATTCGGTGGTTCGGCGCCACTGGTGGCCACCTGGCTGATCCAGGCGACCAACAACCTGGCCTCACCGGCCATCTACCTGGCCGGGCTTGCTCTCATCAGTTTTATCAGCATGGCGCTGCTGAAACCGAAGTAACCCTATGTGGGTAAGACCTCGCTGAACATGCCGATGGACCCATCAGCCAGCACGCGCGTGTAGGCATAGGGTGAGTAAAAGGATTCTGAGCCCTTTATTGGAAACTTGCGCCAGCCTATTAACGTCTGAGAATCGCGAACCACCTGGCAATATTCAACAAACTCATCAACGAAGCTGACACATACGTAAATGCTGCCGCTTTCAGGAGGCGTTTTGCATGCCGTTTGTCAGCTTCGTGCAAAATATTGCTTTCTTCTAGCATTGGCAATGCCCGGTTGAAACTGGCGTCAATCTCAGTCGGCAAGGTGACGAGATGTACCAACGTGGCGGTGCCCAAAGTCAACATGCCACCTGCAAACATGATGATTCCAAGTCCAGGTGCACGTGTAATTATGCCCATGAACGGTGAAACCATAAGTATCCCTGCCCCCAGCTTTTCGAATTTCTGCGTCGCCTTGATCAGCTGGCTTCGGTATTCCAGCGGCTTGTAACCCTCTTTATCCTGTAATGCATGACCAACCTCATGCGCAGCCACTGTTATGGCAGTCAGTGATTTTCCGGCGTATTTGTCCGCTGTCAGGCGAACTGCTTTTGCGCTCGGATCGTAGTGATCGCCTTGCTTGGTTTCCTCAACTTTTACGTGCTCCATTTCATACTTATCGAGCAAATGTCGAGCGAGTTCCGCGCCGGTGCCCGAATAGCGGTCTGCCGGTTCTGAATATTTCGACAATACGTTTCGAACCCAGACTCCCGGGAGAAAAACAACGCCTAAGATGATGAGGCCGAAAATAAAAAAATGCATGATTGCTATATTACGCGAAATGAATCGACCAGCGTTCTGGCAATCTATTCCAATGACTTTCCTGATTTTGTTAAGTGCCCTGTTGGCCATGCCACAAGCAAATAGTTTTTGTGATCTGTCTTCCGAATACCTTGAAAATATTCACTTACTACGCATAACGGGCGAACTCGATAAAACGCGCAATGCTGCACATTCAGCGCTTGAGTGTTTTTTACCTGACGAAGAACGTTTTGCTTTACTGATTGAACTTTCGTCTATCGAGGATCGGATTGGATTACATCAAAATACGCGCCCGGTGGCGGCTGCGCTTGAGGCTATAAATGCAGCTGGCGCACTATCAGAAAATCTTTTGCTGGTAACCAAAGCAACCTTAATGCTGGCCAGGGCAGAGTATTCCTATCGTGCTGAAATGGCCGGCCGAAAGTTTGAAGAAGCAGAGAAACAAGCCTATGAAGCGCTCGGAATGTTTGAGACATTGGAAAGTAACACGGCCATCAGGACCGACCGGACATCGCGCAAACGCTGGTCCAGTTCAGAAATCAGAAATGGGGTCGGATCCAACTAATTTGGATTGGAAATTGAATATGATCCCTTAATCGGATCCAATCTCTTTTTCCATTTAGTTGCCCTCGATATCATTAATCCCCGTCTTTTTTCTTTAGAAACCTTTCCCTGCATGCTTTTCTCAGGTCGTCATTTTTCGAGGAACGCCAGGTTTTTCCACACTCAGTTTCCGTGGTTATTGTGGGAGCTTCAAACGTTTGTTTAATAATTATCTTGGTTTTGGTCCAGGCTTCCGCGATTAACACGACATATTGAGTCTCGTTGAGTTCATTCTTGTGATACCCAACACCAATTTGCGTCTGTCGTGAAAAAAACTCCCCATTGCCCAGTACAAGATCGCGATGTTTATTATTACGCGTTAAGTAGTCGAGTGCACTTTCAGGCGTTTCCCATTCAACGGCAACCGCTTCAACCTGATTTCCTTTCGGCGGATAAAATGAAGCAAATTTAAAACCATTCTTAGTCAATATTTGATTGGGTGTTAAGTCATCCGGCTTTGAACCGTTGATCAGTTCTAGTGCCCTTTGATCTGCAATTTTTGCCAACAACTCATTACATTGAAGTACCGGTCGTTGTTGTGACTCGTGGCCCATGATGAGCGAAGCCAGCTTTTGCGCGTGCGCATTTTGACCACATGTGTGGTTGACACTGTCAATGCCTGCCAGCTGCAACATACTTGTTAGGATTACCAATAAAGTCATCTTAGATAAGTGCCTTCGTTTTCCTCAATATAACCCAAAGGGTCACAACTATAGATAGGTTTCGAACCCGGCCCACATAGCCACCTTCATGCCATGAGCGTGTGCCCGATGAGTTTTGGGGTCAGTGAGTTTTGGGGTCAGAGCAAAGGGACAGACTGAACCTGCCATAGTTCCCATTTATACCTTGAAAACGAAAATCCGCAAGACTGTTATCAGGACATTCAAAAACATATCAAGCTTGTTATTATCGTCATCAGTTTCATTACTGGTTCCCAGCGGAAAGGCCGTGTTCAAACCCACCGGTGTAGAAAGAAATGCCGCGGCACTGGCAATAGCATCTGAACTACTACCGGTACGATGAGAGGCCAGCAGTTGTTTGACTGTATCGTCCAGCTCTTCTTCCGGTTTCTTTGCGTCCGTGGCCTTCAAATCCTGACGGGCTTGCTGATATTTTGTGAACTCGCCTCGGTTCAACCAAAAGCCCTGGCAAGCCGAACAGCGCAACAATGCAATACTTTTTGGGAAACGGGAATCCTGGAATTGACTGAGCAACGTCTTGTCACGTGGACAAAGTGCTGGTGAGTGATCGATGCCCGTAGGGGCCAGAAGAGCATCGGTATCCAATTCTGCTATGGGCTCATCTGCACCCAGTTTGGTCTGGTACAACTCCAATGCATCAAACCAAAGCCCGCCACATCCCTCACATTGGTCCAGTACGATTTTCTGGCCATAGTGAGCCGGCACGGCGGTATGATGCATTTTTACATGGTCATTCGGGCAATACATGGCTTAAGCATATCCCAGCGTGACCGCGGGAACACTCGTCGTTTTGGGATTAGTTGTGAGTGTTTTGGCAATGAAACATTTGGCAAATTAGCGAGGCCCCGGGCTTGCTTTGCTACACTGGGCCTTACTAGCGGTTAACACTGCATCGGACAATCCCAACAAAAGGTTCAGCTTGTTTTGACTCCGGATCAAATTATCCTGTTTACATTGTTGTTTTTCCTCTTTATTTTCTTAATATGGGGGCGATGGCGATACGACCTGATCGCGTTCGTCGCGCTGCTCGTCGCATTGTTGGTCGGTTTGGTTCCAACTGATCTGGCATTTTCTGGATTTGGTCATCCGGCCGTCGTTATTATCGCCCTGGTACTGATAATTAGCCGCGGATTGTCGAATTCGGGTGCAATTGATCTACTCGCTCGATTTGTCATTTCCGGTAGCAGGAAACTTGCTTCGCATATTTCCATTATGGCCTCGCTCGCCGCGGTTCTTTCAGCCCTTATGAATAATGTGGCTGCGTTGGCGCTGCTCATGCCGGTCGATTTGCAGGCCGCGAAAAAAGCCAAAAGAAGCCCCTCCTTATCTCTGATGCCCTTGTCCTTCGCATCAATTCTGGGTGGCATGATCACTTTGATTGGTACGCCACCCAATATTGTGATCGCGGAATATCGCAAAGAGGCTCTTGGCGAATCGTTCAGAATGTTCGATTTCGCACCCGTAGGGATTGCCTGCGCGGCCGTGGGTGTCGCGTATGTCGC
>JBLHGQ010000103.1:0-10291 GCA_047614505.1 Rhodothermales bacterium
GTTTAAATCAGATGTACAGCCTGCGTTACGGTACGGTACCGATTGTACGCCGCACTGGTGGGCTGGCTGATTCAGTACAGCTGTTTGAGCCTTCCAGCGGCAACGGCACCGGCATCCTGTTCAACGACATTAACGAGGTGGCCCTGAATTGGGCAATGAACACCGCCCTTGACCTGTTCGATGACAAAAAGACATGGCGCAAGCTGATGCGTAACGGCATGTCAATGAACTATTCGTGGCAACAGCAGGGGCAGGTTTATGTTGACCTTTTCCGCAGCATTGCTTCAAATTGACACCAGGAACGGGCGCTGCCAACGGATTGTGAAAATATGAATATCATCTTTGTCGAACCATCATTTCCCTACAACCAGCGGGAGTTTGTCCGTGGCCTTGCCGAGGCGGGTGCCAATGTGATCGGCATTGGCGAACGCCCACAGGAATACCTTTCAGACGAGGTCAAGGGCTACCTTTCACTTTATGTGCAGGTTCAGTCCGTGGTGCACGAGCCCTCGCTGCTAAAAGCAGTCAAAAAAATCCAGTCCAAGATATGGGTTGACCGCATCGAAGCAACGGTCGAAGCCCACATCATGGCAACAGCACATGTGCGTGAAGCAACAGGCATCCCCGGCACTTCGGTCAAGACCGCCTACCTGTGCCGCGATAAACCGGCGATGAAAGAAGTATTGCGCAATGCCGGCATTGCCTGTGCCCAGTCCACCCGCGCCGACGATGCGAAAAGCGCACGTGCGTTTGCTGAGCTGGTGGGTTATCCGCTGATCATCAAGCCGCCGGATGGAGCCGGGGCGGCCGGCACCTGGAAAGTTCGCAATGCAAAGGAGCTGGAAAAAGTCATCATCGAATGCGGCCTGGCGGATGGTTCTGAAATGGCAATCGAAGAGTTCATTGAAGGCCACGAAGGCTATCTGGACACGGTAAGCATCAATGGTGAGGTAGCTCACGAGTTCATCACTCACTACTACCCAAATGTCTTAACCGCCATGCGCGAGCGCTGGATTTCACCGCAAATGGTTACCACCAATCGTATTGATGCAAAGGGCTATAAAGAAGTCCGGCAAATGGCGCGTGATGTGATCAAAGTGTTGGGGATCGGCACCTCGGCAACGCACATGGAGTGGTTTGCAGGCCCCAAAGGCCTGAAATTCTCTGAAATCGGCTGCCGCCCGCCCGGTGTGGGCCAGTGGGATGTGTACAACGCAGCCAATGAATTTGATCTGTACCGGGAGTGGGCTACCGCACTGGTACATGGCCGCTCGCATCAAGCACCTTCTCGTCGCTATGCAGCAGGCATGATTGCCTTGCGGCCTTCTCAGGATGGCAACATCATGGGTTACGATGGCCTGGAATCCATTCAGAAGGCATACGGTGAGTGTATCGTCGCATCGCACCTGCCCGAAATTGGCTCAAGTACCCAACCAGTTGAAGGTGGCTACATGGCGAATGCCTGGATGCGCGTGCGACACCCCAATTACGATACCTTACGGCAGATTATGAACACCATTGGCGAAAGCGTGAAAGTTTACGCAGGCTAACGGCCAACTTTTACTACCGACTGTCGCCATTTAATGGCCAGCTCGCTTGTTGCCTGCTGCCATGAAAAGCGCCAGCTCCATTGCCCTAGCGCCTGGCCCGGAATATTCATGCGAGCTGAAGAATCCAGGCCCAGCAGGTCCTGCATTGGTATCACCGCCAGCTTGCAAGGTGAGTCCAGTGCCGCCTGGATCATGGCGTCCGGCATGATGATCCGCGACTGGCCCACGATCTCGAGCACCGTCTTTGCGGTTTGTTCATCCAGCGACTCAAACCAGCCCAATGTCGTGTCATTATCGTGTGTGCCGGTATAAACCACAGCGTTTACCTCGTGGCACTCCGGCAGGTGCGGATTGTTTTCGGATCCATCAAATGCAAACTGCAGGACATGCATTCCGGGCAGATTGAAATCATGCCTTAGGTTTTCAACCTCGCTGGTAATAACGCCCAGGTTTTCCGCCACGATTGGCAGTGGTCCAGCTTTTTGCCATAGGTTGGTAAGTAATTCCCGGCCGGGAACCTCCTGCCAGGTTCCGTTTGCAGCAACAGCAGTTTGCTCCGCGTTTACCGGAATTTCCCAGCCCGCCACCAGTCCTCGAAAGTGATCCCAGCGTAACAGGTCAAAACGTTTGCATTCATGCTCCAGGCGCTGCAACCACCAGTCAAAACCTTCTCGGCGCAAAGCCTCCCAGTTATACACCGGGTTATTCCAGCATTGCCCCAGTTCAGTGAAGGCATCCGGTGGCGCACCTGCAACCCGATTCGGATGGCCAGCAGCATCCAGATGGAAAAGATGTGGTCTGGACCAGACATCGGCACTGTCGGCAATCACAAACATCGGCATATCGCCAAACAGCAATATGTCTTTTTGCCTGGCTACGTTTCGGAACGCCTCCCAGGCGCGGTCAAACAGGAACTGTTGAGCCATGCAGTGTTCAATTTCCTCTGCATGATCAAACGCGAATGTCTTCAAGGCCGGTTTGTGACGTTTACGCAATGCCTCAGGCCACAGCCACCAGGGACGATCATCATGTTGCTTTCGTATAACGCAAAACAAGGCGTAGTCCTCCAGCCAGGCCTGCTCACGCTCGCGATAGGTGCGCAGTTGGGACGTGCTCACCTGCTCCTTTGCAGAGCCCGGTGCCATCAGAGCCGGGTCACCGGCAAAGGCGGAGATGGGGCTATAAGGAGAGTTGTTTGAGCCGCTGGGACCAAGTGGCAACATTTGCCACACCGAAAATCCTGCGGACTTGAGCCATTCAAGAAAACGTTCCGCATCACCCAGCCCCCCTGAAGGCAGTGAAGTCAGATGCAGTAATGCCCCTGCCCGGCGTTTGTCCAGGATTGTTCTCGGTTCCGCGGAAGCGGCAGAGTCCATCAGGCTAAGGTCTCGCTGGCCGGGCGCATGGCGCCTGATACCGGTTCGCCGCTGGCCGCAGAATCGCGATTTTCGGCAACTGTGCTGTTCAGCGGCTGGTTCAGTATGTCCGGCGGGACCATTCCCAGCAATTCATACAAACCGGTCAGTTGTTGCCGGTACAGGCTGTCAAAAGCTGGCCCGTCTTCGAGTTGGTTATCATCGCCCAGCCACCAGAACCAGTCGGAAGCTTCGCATACGGACAATTGTTGCAGGATATTTTCCGCCCAAACTGGCAGCGGCTGGTAATTTTCTGCCGCCTGTTCAAACACGGGTTGCAAGGCCGCATCGACGGCATGCTTGGCCTGGATCAGCAAATCCCATGCACGGTTTTTGGCTGCATCTCCTACCCAGGTGGAAAAAGTCCCGTAAACCCAGCTTCCTGCCACCAGGGCAGGCAGCACACGGGGCTGCAATCGGGCGACGAGTTCTGAATAAGTGGTCAGCTTGATGCGCGGATGATCTACCAGCTTCCGGTACAGGGTGCTCAGAAAAGCCTGACCATTCTCCGGAAAATACTCCCAGGCATTCTCACCATCCATGATCATACTCAGCACCGGCGATTCTTCCGCCTGCGGGGATCCCAGCCAGGCATCAAGTCGTTGCTCAATTTGAGTGATGAAATCATCGACTGCCGCTTCTGCCTCCCACCGGGCGTACTCAAAACCAATACGATCCGACAGCTGGTCATCGCGGAAGAAAATGGTTACCGGTGTATTTTCCAAATGACCTGAATCCACTTGATCTATTTCCTGGCCTTCTATGACCCAAGAACTGAGATTAGCAAGTCCCTCATCATGTTTTAAGCTATTGGTCAGTACTCGCGCACCGCTCGCTGTCCAGCGAAAACCATGTTCAGTCAACAGTTCTGTAGTCGCATCGCTCAGCCCGCCTTCTGAAGGCCAACAACCGGCAGGCGTGGCTCCAAATACCTCTCGAAACACACGGATCGCGTTGTTTAGTTGCCAGTCACATCGCGTTTTGCCGCCCGGGTATTGCGCCTGCGGCAAAGTTACGCCCGGCATCGCCTCGGATCCTGTATTCATATCCAGCAATAGCGGGAGTATGGGATGGCTAAATGGTGTCACTGATAGTTCGACCTGCCCCGACTCAGAAAGGCGGCGGTAACGAGGCAACAACTCTCTGACAATATCTGCCAGCAAGCACAATAAATCCCTGCGGTCGGCGTCAGTAAAACCACTGGCCTGCGTTTGCAACTTCGCCACCATAGGCGTGTTGCGTAAGGATTCACCCATCCACAAAAGCACGTACCAGACGAGTAGATCGTGCAGATTTTGATGGCTTAGTGGTCGGTTTTCAGACAGTGAATCAAGAGCCTGCTGGTGCAAAGTCGCATAGGCCCGGAAACGGCACTTCATCGTCCCTTCGTTAGCCCGCAACAGCGAGCGGGTCAGGTTCTGCCACGATTCGGGTTCAGGAAGCTGCCCCGCCAATGCATCCAGAATTTCATCACCAATGGGCGTACCACGGTCCAGGTGCCGTCCAGACGCCGGGCGATATCCTGTAATTGCAGGATCAGAACCGGTGAGAAATTGACCACTGCACGTACGCCGGGAATATTCTCCAGGTGCGCGGCCATATCGCTGTAATCCTTGATCGCATGCAACCAGGTCCATGGCCGCAGGTATTCATCACGATGGCGGTAATCTGGCTGGTGCATGTGCCAACACAGCACAACATTGATCATCTGGGGTTGATCATCTGGGGTTGATCATCTGGGGTTGATCATCTGGGGTTGATCACTTCAAAAGGAAATTCAGTAAGCCTCAAAGCATGTGTGGACAAACGAGCACAACTTTGTCGTCGGTCACCTGAAATCGCTTGGCGTCTTCCTCGCGATCCTTGCCGATAACCGTGCCGTCCGGAATCTTGCAGTGTTCGTCAATGATGACGCGGGACAGGTCGCAATCTTTGCCGATTCTCGCATGTGGCAGCACGACTGCCCTGTGCAACTTTGTTCCTTCACCAACCCTGACGTCGGAGAAAAGAAGGGACTGGTTGACCAGCGCGCCTGAGACGATACACCCGCCTGAAATCATGGAATTCACTGCCATACCAGTTCGGCCTGGCATCTCCAGGACAAACTTGGCCGGCGGCGCCTGCTCCTGGTAGGTCCAGATTGGCCACTGGTCGTCATACAGGTTCAGTTCCGGGTGCACCTGAATCAGTTCAATATTGGCCTGGAAGAAGGCATCAATGGTGCCCACGTCACGCCAGTAACTTTGGGCCTTGGTGGCCACATCGTTAAACGGATAAGCAAACACACGGTGGGTTTCAATGCTGCCGGGGACAATGTTCTTGCCGAAATCATGTGCAGATGTCGCATCATCGGCATCCGCTTCCAGAGTCTCGAGCAGAAACTCACGGTTGAATACATAAATGCCCATGGAGGCCAATGCGATATCCGGGTTGCCGGGCATGTGCTGCGGACTGGCGGGCTTTTCATCAAAGCGGTTGACGCGATCGGTTTCATCCACGGTCATAACGCCAAAGCCCGTGGCATCTTTTACCGGTACATGGACCACGCCTACCGTAATATCGGCATTGTTTTCCGCGTGGAAAGCAATCATGGGACCATAATCCATCTTGTAAATATGATCACCGGCTAAAATGAGGACATAATCAGGGCTATGGTCCCGAATCAGGTTAAGGTTCTGATAAATCGAGTCTGCAGTACCCTGGTACCAATGTTCTCCGACCTGCTGCTGGGCTGGCACGATCTGGATAAATTCACCGAGTTCACCCCTTAGATAACCCCAGCCGCGGCTTACATGCTGGATCAATGAATGAGCTTTGTATTGCGTCAGCACAAATACCTGCCGGATGCCTGAGTTAACGCAATTGGACAAAGGGAAATCAATGATACGGAACTTGCCACCGAACGGTGCAGCAGGCTTGGCACGGCTCGCAGTTAATTCACCGAGCCGGGTGCCGCGACCTCCCGCCATAATGATCGCCATGGTGCTACGCGTCAGGCGACTAACAAAGCGTCCGGATTTTTTGGGGTTCAGCATTGGCCTATCAGACTCCTGTGCTTCGTGAAATAATGAATCATCGCCTGTCTGAATTCATCATACGTAGTTATGCTGCTTAAATCAGCAGGCGAAAGGAGAATTTTTCATTAGCAAGCCTGGTAAAACAACAAAAACCGCAGTTCGCCGAGCAAAGCCGGCGACAGGAAAGCCGCGGGCTATTGTGGAACTGCCCCTGGAGGATCTGCAAAAACTGGCCGACGCCCGGCACGGTGATCCCTTTGCGTTTCTTGGCAGGCATACCACCGGCGACGGCGAAGTTCTGCGTTGTTTTATTCCGCGTGCGCAGCAAGTTTGTGTTGGTGACATAACCCGCCCGATGAAACGCGTGCCCGATTCGGATCTGTTTGAGTACCACGGCGATTTCACCGCGATTCCTGCGCACCCACTTCTGATTGTGGATGCTGATTCCGGACATCAGTTTGAATTGCATGACCCGTACGGCTTCTTGCCGGCTCTCGACCCGGGCCTGATGCAGGACTTCCTCTCCGGCCAGTATTACCACGCGCAGAACCTGTTGGGCGCACGTCAAGTTGAGATTGACGGCATCGCTGGCACCCTGTTTTCAGTGTGGGCCCCTGCCGCCGAACGGGTCAGTGTGGTTGGCGATTTCAATGTCTGGGATGGTCGTAGCCATCCAATGCGTTTTCATCCGGTGCCAGGCATCTGGGAGTTGTTTATCCCCGGCCTTTACGAAGGAGCTTACAAGTTTGAGGTGCGCCACGCCGTTAGCGGAGAAATCAATCTTAAATCTGACCCCTTTGCCCGTAGTACAGAACAACGACCAGCCACCGCCAGCTTGATCCCACAAGTCATCGCTCATAAATGGCAAGATGCCAATTGGCAAAAATCTCGTGCAACGGCCAATGCGCTGGACCAGCCCATTTCCATCTACGAAGTGCATCTTGGTTCCTGGCAACGGAAGTCGGACGGTGGATTTCTCAGCTATACAGAACTGGCTGGAAAGCTCTGCGAGCATGTACGTGGGCTCGGCTTCACCCATCTTGAACTGCTGCCCATGAAGGAACACCCGCTGGATGAATCCTGGGGCTACCAGTCCACGGGTTACTTCGCACCAACTTCCCGTCACGGTTCGCCGGATGATTTTCGCAACTTCGTAGATCACTGCCATCAACAAGGGCTGGGCGTTATCCTCGATTGGGTGCCCGCGCATTTCCCGCGCGATGCCCATGCCCTTGCCAACTTTGACGGAGGCCCTTTATTTGAATATAGCGACAGCTGGAAAGCAGAACAGCGCGACTGGGGTACTTTGGTTTTCAATTACGAGCGTACCGAGGTCAAAAACTTCCTCATTTCCAGCGCACTTTACTGGTTGGAAGAGTTCCATCTGGACGGATTGCGGGTAGATGCGGTTGCCTCGATGTTATATCTGAATTTCTCGCGTCAGGCCGAGCAATGGACGCCCAACAAGTATGGCGGCCACCACAACCTGGAGGCCATCGAATTTCTGCGTGAATTGAATCAGGCGGTGCGCAAAGCCTGCCCGGACTGCCTGATGATTGCCGAGGAATCCAGCGACTGGGATGGCGTAACCCGAGAAGTTGAAGAAGGAGGATTGGGTTTCCACCTCAAGTGGAACATGGGCTGGATGCACGACACCCTCAATTACATGAGCAAAGATCCGATACACCGAAAACATCACCAGGACTGGCTCACATTTGGCCCTATGTATGCCTTTGATGAACATTTCGTATTGCCGTTGTCGCATGACGAGGTAGTCCATCTGAAGAAATCCCTGTTTGGACGCATGCCGGGTGATGAGTGGCAGCAGTATGCCAACCTGCGTCTTCTATACAGCTACCAATGGACTTTTCCTGGCAAACAACTGTTGTTCATGGGCGGCGAAATTGCCCAGCCGGGTGAATGGGATGCCGGAGCCGGCTTGCCTTGGGCGCGCGCTGATGAGCCTTTGGCGCAGGGAATCAGCAAGCTCTTGGCCGCGCTTAATCAGCTGCAGGCTGATTTCCCGATGTTGTGCCAGTGGGATGGGGATGCACGAGGATTTGAATGGCTGGATTGTGATGATGCAGAGAACTCGGTAATCAGTTTCATGCGCCATGGCCCTGCCGGTAACGTGCTGGTTATCCTCAATTTCACACCTGAGCCCAGGGATAATTACCGAATCCCGGTTCCAACAGAAGGCAGTTATAGTGAGATTTTTAATTCGGACCGTTCAGAGTTTGGCGGCAGCGGAATACAGACTCCTCAAGCTAACCCATCAATCGCCGTTACTCACCACGGGCGTGAAAACAGTTTGTTGTTGAACCTGCCACCGCTTGCTGCAGTGGTGTTACACAAGGCATAGCACTCGATTAATTGAGCGCTTAAGTAATCAGTCACTCACGGTAGTTGTCATTCTGCTTGTGCCGGTAAGCACCAGTGGGTGCTGGTTCATGACAAACATTAGTGCATAAAACAGAAGCAGTCCTAATGTCTGTTTGCGGCCACTCAGTTAGCGTTCTCCAATGTCTTTATCGATGCTTTAAGAATTACGACTTCGCCACGAAAGATTGGAGTGGTTCCATTAAGGTCTGAGAACTGAAGGCGCAAATCACGCAATATTTCTGGATCCGACCGCAATGCCGCTGCCGCATCATCCAGTTTTTCAACCGATATCCCAAGGTCGCAATCATTGTCGAAACCAATGATCTCAGATCTTTCGCTGTGTATATCGCTACACTTTTCTCTAATCGCGGTCTGGATGACATGCGGTAACGAACGGCGAACCCGATGTCGAAATGCCGAAGCCAGAAACGATTGTCTTACAAGACCGGAATAGTCATTTCGAAAATAGTCCGCGAAGCCAGCTTGCCGCGCCTCCGATGGTATAAGCCCAAGGCTACCTGTTGAGACTATTTCATCGTACGTCGCACGAGCAGTTGGCCGGTAGGCTAACTCTGTATGACTGCTTTGGGTCATTCTAGAAGCCCAGTGGCTGTTTTTGGCCGAAAGCGGCCAGAAGCCGGCGTTCGGAAAATTAGTTTTTTCACGAACCCAATTTATTGCAAATTATTTTGGCCCAATAATATTCACAAGCCAATTATTCAGCGCGAAACATCCCCAGAAACAAGTTTGCGCATAAGATAAAGATACCCACAAGCAGACCGCCCACGCCAATGTATGTAAACATTTCGGTCACTAAATGACTGTGCGCAGCTCCCCTCCCAATAAATGGCGCGAGTATAAACATGGTCAACCACGACAGCGGGTATAAGCCACCAAGGCCTATCAGGATAGCGGTTACTTTTTTCAGGCCCGGCTGCATTGGAGAATGCAAAAGCAGTAGAATCAGGCCAATTGAGAACGCCGCGACCCCGGTGGCGTGAAAATGAGCTCTTTGGGCATATCTCCATATCTTGGCGGTGCTTTGATCATCGTGTACATCCGGGTGGGCGGTAACTCCTTCAGTGATATAGGATTTGATTGAATCTTCCGCAATTCCGAAAGTCACGCCCATGCCAATCCCAAAAACAAGAGTTAGCATAACCAGCAGCAGTCCAATTCTTACTGTGTTCAGTTCGTTGTTCACATTATTTCCTCGTTTATGGATTATCGCCAGAACATGTGGGACAAAGAATAATTGGAGCCAGAGTAAAGTGCCAGAGCAAATCCAACACCAGCAGAACGATTTAAACATTGTGTTGCGTTGACCGGTTGAAACCACAGCCGAAAGCGGACGTTCACATGACATTATATTAGTGGACACTAATGGCACAGACGAGCGATCACGCTACTTGCTAATCACCGTAAATTTTTTATCATCGACTATTTCCAGAACTTGTACTTGCCCTCCGCAAAAGCGTGACATCCCTACATCAACTGCCCAAACCTTCTCATCACATCTTGCAGAAAAGGAGCAACTCCTCAGTTTTTGAGTGAGTTCCAGATTTCCTGGTCGTAGGTACGGATTGACCGGTCTGAAGAAAACCACCCCAGTTTCGCGGTATTGAGCACAGCAGATCGCGCCCAGCTTTCGCGGGCATTGAAGGCCTGTTCAACCTGGGTTTGTGCGCGATTGTAAGAGTCGAAATCTGCTGCCACCATAAAGTAATCGTGATGGCGAATATGTTCAAGAATGGGTCTGAAACGACCACCGTCACCATCTGAATAGAAGCCGGACTCAATTTCCTGCAAAACGGCCTTTAATTCCGGAATGGCATCGATGGTGGCGCCGGGATCATATCCGTTTTGTCTCAAGCTGGAAATCTCACTGGCAGTCTTGCCGAAGATAAATATATTTTCATCTCCTACC
>JBLHGQ010000104.1:0-10039 GCA_047614505.1 Rhodothermales bacterium
TGTGTGACGTCAGCCCATATGGTACCAACTAGCCGCTTCACCTAAGAGACACTTCTGCTATTTTTAAACTGAAGCAGAGGAGTCTCAATATGAGCATGTCAAACACCACTAAACGGGTCAAAGAGATCCGCCGCAAGACCCGTCGTAAGTTCTCATCGGAAGAAAAGATTCGCATTGTGCTGGATGGATTGCGCGGTGAAAGCTCAATCGCTGAACTGTGTCGCCCGGAAGGCATCAACAACAACCTGTATTATCGCTGGAGCAAAGACTTCCTTGAGGCCGGCAAGAAGCGCCCGGCCTGCGGTGATGCTCCAAAGTGAAATCAGCAGGGTAAATATAAGCGAAACTTGCCATGGGGCGGGTGAGGCCAATTGCTCTCTGGCCGCGCCCCAATCGACACTCGGGTCGAGCGACGACACGACCAATAAAAACAGACTAAGCGGTAATATCAATCGACGGAAGAACGGCTTGCCAACAACAGAGATAAAGACGCGTGTATTGAGATTCAAAAAATCACTCTACCTTGGATGTATCAATGCAATCTGAGTTTAAGTGGTTCAAACGCTGTATTGGCAGAAACTCCAGAGGGCCAACGAAATTGGTGCCTGCAATGTAATCGCCAGCGATTACTCCGAGAATAATGAAAGCAATATTTATGAGCTTGCCCCACCTTGTTTTGGTTGCTCCATGCTGATGAGTTGTGCCCGCTGAAAGCCACCCATACACCCGTTGAAAAACTGCTCCAGCTGTTGCTCAGGCAGTTGCTGCTGAACTTTCAGCTCCGAATAAACACTTTCCACATCATGGTGACTGGTCAACAACTGCCAAAGGCTGCCGGCCAATGAGTCGAGGCGGATGTAGACCAGGGTTTTGATGTTCAGCAGCAGGGTCTCATCGAGCACTTGCTCAGAAATCACATCTGGCGATACGGTAAACTTGCCGGAAAACAACAAGGCCATACGGATAGGGGTCCTGACTAAATAGGCGTTTTTATTATGCATCACATTGGTTATGAATGTTCGGCACCCCGGCGGGTAAGGGTTCAGGTTTAAGTAATGGATACACAAATTGATCTCGCGCAATATCCCCTCGAGGCAGGCTCACTGCCCAAAGATGCGATTGAAAAGGCCGTTCACATGTTCAGGGTTCATGGCACCCTGCTGATAAAGAATGTTTTCCCTACTGAGATGGTGCAGTTGTACCAGGATGAATTTCGTAAGGAATATGAGAGCCTGCCTCAGGAAGAAGTTCATCAAAGCTGCATGGAGGTGGGAGACAAGCGCTACATGTTCACGATCAAGCTTAAGGAACCTTTCAACGACCCGGGCCTGTATGCCTCGCAACGCTTATTGCCGATCTTGAACGGCTTGCTGGGCACTGATTGCGCAATCCAGAGTTTCGGTGCCGTGTGCGCATATCCCGGTGCAGAAATGCAGCATTATCATAAGGATCATCCGGCCCTGTTCACCGATGCTGGCGGAATCAATGCATTTCTTCCACCCTACGCTCTGCACGTAGTGATACCGCTGATTGATCTCAATGAACAGTGCGGGACCACGGCAGTGTGGCCGGGATCGCACCGCAAGAAGATTAAGCGGGAGATGGCAAAACCGGGAATATCTGAAGCCGATATGCTAAAGGGCGCTACCCTTCCATACCCCAAAATGGGTGATTGTTTCCTGATGGATTTTCGCCTCGGCCACCGTGGCACGGCCAATCGATCAAATCACGCGCGCACTATTTTATATCTGGTTTATAGCCGCGTATGGTTTCAGGATCATACTAACTTCAATAAACAGATTCGGCTGGATATAGATGAGGCCGAACTCGAAAAAATCCCACAGCAGCATCGTGGCTTGTTCATCAACGTCCGTCTGGATAGCCGATAAAGCCCTTTAACGCTCTGGATTCAGCGCCTTTTCGACTACTTCGCTCAGGTTTTCATGCGGCTTGAAGCGGGGTCGTACAAGGCCCTTAATGAGGCCTGCGCGCTGAATCGTTCTTTGGCAATCTCAATCTCAAAATTTGCCGCATCGATAGTCTCAGCGGTTAAGCCCTGTGCATTGACATAACCCATGCCTATTGCGGCTCCAACACTGTGTCCGTACATACCAGAAGTCAGGTAACCCACGATACGCCCGTCCATTACAATTGGTTCATTGTGATAAAGCAGGGGTTCCGGATTATCGAGCCTGAATTGCACCAGTCGCCGGTCAGGCACGCCAGCGGATTTCTGTTTCACAAAAGCATTTCGGCCAATAAAATCGCTGGCATCAGGTTTGGCGGCAAAACCAAGACCTGCCTGGATCAGGTTGTCTTCGGAACCGATATCGTGTCCCCAGTGACGAAAACCTTTTTCCAGACGCAGGCTATTTACCGCATGTAGCCCAACATTCCGAATATCCAATGGGGCACCTGCCTTTTGCAGTTCAGTAAAGACTTTGATTGCGTCGGCGGCGGGCACAAAGAGTTCCCAGCCAAGTTCTCCTACATAGGAAAGACGCTGTAACCATAGTTCCACGCCAGCAACTTTGGCGTATCGACCGCTTCCAAATGCAAAACCTTGCGCACTTACATCGGTATCAGCCAATTTTTCCAGCACAATTCGCGCATTAGGCCCCTGTAAAGCCAGACATGCATAGTCCGCGCTGATATCACGTAATTGAACATCACCAGACAAAAGTTTTTCCAGGTGCCACCAATCCTTGTAATGCGAACCGATCCCGGTGGTGATCATAAATCGCTCCGCGCCGGTCCTTGAGACAGTCAAATCGGCCTCAATTCCACCGCGTTCGTTCAACCACTGTGTATAAACAAGGCTGCCGGGTTCAACTTCGATATTCCCGGCACAGATCCACTGCAGCGCTTTGCTGGCATCGGGCCCGGACACTTCAAATTTAGCAAAGGAGGAAATATCGTAGATGCCGACATTCTGGCGCATAGCCATGTGCTCTTGCGCATAAAACTCAAACCAGTTCTGGCGTTTATAGCTGTATTCGTATTCGGCTTTGGCACCGTCGCGGGCAAACCAGTTAGGTCGTTCAAAACCAGCCACTTCACCGAAACACGCAGCTTGATCCTTGAGCATTTCATGTAATGGGGATTGAATACGGTTGCGGGCAGTCTGGTACTGATAAAACGGCCAATGCATGGCGTAGGTATGGCCCAGGGCCTCAGGGATACGCGCTTCGATATAGTCCTGAGTTCGCTGAACCTGATTATGGCGGCGAACATCACACTCCCATATATCACCCGGTGGATAACCGTCCATTACCCAATCCGCCATAAGTTTCCCAACGCCGCCACCGGCTGCCAGACCCTTGGAATTAAGCCCACAGGCCACGAAAAAGTTATCAACTTCAGGGGTTGGTCCCATTAAATGTAAATTGTCAGGTGTAAAGCTTTCAGGGCCGTTAAAGAACAGGCGTATGCCGGTTGTCTCAAGGGCTGGCAGCGTTTCCATTCCCTGCATCAGGTAGTCTTCAATGTGTTCGATTTCGCAGGGGAATTCGTCGAAACAGAAGTCTTCGCTGATTCGATCCATCGGACATCCGCGAGCGTTATGTTCGAACCACCCCATTAATATCTTGCTTGCTTCTTCCTTGAAGTAAATTCCCTTGTCGAAATCCCGCAACACCGGCCGCTTACTCATTCCTTCCATTTCATCAGTGACCACGTAATAGTGCTCACAGGCATAGAGTGGCAGATTCACACCAATTTTTGCGGCGATATCCCTTGACCAAAGTCCGCCAGCCAGCACTACTTTGTCAGCCCGAATCGTGCCATGTGCGGTTTGTACGCCCACCGCTTTGCCGTCCCGGACGAGGATTTCATCAACTTTTACGTTCTCAAGCACTTTGGCACCATACATGCGGGCCCCTTTGGCCAGCGCCATTGCGGTGTCGATTGCGTTGGTTTGGCCATCTTTTTCTATATATAGCGTGCCCAATATGCCGTCGGTATTGAGTCCCGGGTACATGGTGGTAAGTTGCTCGTTGCC
The DNA here is from genome assembly GCA_047614505.1 of Rhodothermales bacterium. Lineage (GTDB taxonomy): Bacteria > Pseudomonadota > Gammaproteobacteria > Xanthomonadales > SZUA-36 > JABDJL01. Next base: position 4,001 of record JBLHGQ010000104.1, read on the forward strand.
GATCATTTCAGACTCCACACCAAACACACTTGCCATAGAGGAAGTGCGGCGCAGCTCTTCCAGGCGTTCCGGTGTGCGCGCTACTGAAAGGCTGCCGATACGTCGATAACCGGTTGCCTGCCCGGTCTCTTCTTCCAGTGAGGCATAGAGTTCATGACAATATTTGGCTAACTCGGTCAGGTAGGGTGTGGGCCAGAGCATGCTTACAAGGCCTGCGGCATGCCAGGTTGTGCCGCAAGTGAGTTGCTTGCGTTCCAAAAGAACTACATCGCGCACGCCACGTTTCGCAAGGTGATAGGCGATAGAGCAGCCTATTATTCCTCCACCAATGATAATGATTTGGGCGCTGGAGGGGAGTTGTTCTTTTTTTGTCATTGTTTTTAGTCATCCAGCCTTTCATGGACGCTCACGATACAATATATTCGATGTTCATTTGAATAGATTAATACGATGAAAAAATATCTCGGTAAAATCCTGAAAGGCAATGTCACTTTTTTAAGCTTGGGCGACAGCAAAGACCTCGGCAAAAAACCGCGAGATTCGCTAGTAGCTGAAATTGGTGGGTTCGTCGGTGACCGGCACGCCGGGCCAACGCGAGGAACCTATTCAGGTGAGTGGGGACCGAAGGGCACTTTACGACGCAATGAGCGGCAGTGGTCAGCAGTGTCGAATGAAGAGCTCACAATCATCAATGAGCGCCTTGATTTGTGCGAGCCCCTTAGCCCTGATTTTGTGGGTGCAAATCTGTGTATTGAAGGAATCGACGAGCTATCTTTACTTCCCAAGGGAACAAAAATGCTTTTTCCCTCTGGCGCAGTTTTGCTGGTTGAGGAATACAACCCGCCATGTGTTGATATGGGCGCGCTCATTGCTGAACACTTTTCTACCAACTCAGGCGTGCCCTTGACTGCACAATCCTGGTTACGACCTGCCGCTGGAAGGCGTGGTGTTGTCGGGGTGATCGACCTGCCAGGTGAAATCTGCATAGGTGATGAAGTGGAAGTCTGGGTGTTTGAACCTCCAGTCATTCGCCTGTTATAAGGCGCGATCATTTTATGAGGACAGATCTTTCACCATTCCTCAGGCCAGCTGATCCCTGATAGGCAAACTCCGAATCCGCTTACCGGTGGCTGCGTGAATTGCGTTGCAAAGCGCAGGTGCGATTGGAGGTAATCCCGGCTCACCAACCCCGCCAAGCTCAACTTTTCTGCCTGGATCCACGATGTGAACTGAAATTGCTTTGGGAGCCAATGTGATGCGTGGAATTTCGAAATCATGGAAGTTACTTTGCACCACCGCGCCATCTTTGAAGCTTATTTCACCGGTAGTGGCCAGGCCAATCCCCATTACACATGAACCTTCCATTTGTGACCGAACCCGATCTGGATTGACGGCTTTGCCGCAATCTATTGCAATTGTGGCGTTGTGAACAATCAACTCACCACCTGCACCAACTTCCACTTCGAGCACCACTGCTACGTAGCTGACAAAACTGTAATGTACGGCCAGACCCATGCCTCTGCCAGCCGGTAAACCTTTACCCCAGCCCGCCTCTTTGGCAGCAGTCCGCGCAACCTGGCGCAAGCGTCTTGTGTCCACCGGATAGAGTTCCGGGCTTTCTCCGTGATTCCATTGATCGGTCATGGCATGGGGGTGAATATGGCGATCCTTGCCGATGAGTTTCAAATAGAACTCCAGGTGATCTTCGTCGGCTTTTTCGGCCATTTCGCTGATAAAACTTTGCACGGCAAATGCTCGCGGAATATTGGAAACCGAGCGAAACCATCCAACTCTGGAGTGCGCTTTCGCCGCCGGGTTTTCAATTCTTAGATTGGGTACATCAAAGGGAATATTGGTATGGCCCATATTCGACTCAACAGGATTCTGCTGGTCGGTGTCCATAAACTGCGCAAAAATACTCGGCGCAACCGAGCGATGCAACCAACCCGTGGTTGTTCCATTCGTATCCAGGCTTGCTTCCAGATGCTCAATCGAAACCGTGTGGTAAAAATCATGTCGAATGTCGTCTTCACGGGTCCATTGCACACGAACAGCTCGACCCGGAAAGGCGACGGCCAGCTCTGCAGCTTCGCAGACATAGTCAGCGAAAGCCTTGCGGCCAAAAGCACCCCCAAGCAGGGTCTGATTGAATTTTGTTTTTTCCTCGCCAAAGCCAACATGAGCAGCCATAACGCTGCGCGCGCTTTGCGGATCTTGTGCCGGTGCCCAGGCTTCAAGGAAATCATCTTTTAAAATTGCGATCGCAACCGGCGGCTCCATGGATGCGTGAGCGAGATGCGGTGCATAATAAGTAGCTTCGAGTTTTTGATGCGCTTTCGTGAAAGCCTTTTCAAGATCACCTGCTTCACGCAGGAGTGCTCCGGGTTCTTTTGCTGCAGCTTCCATGGCCTGGCGGAAAGCACCGGATTCATAGCTATCATTAGCGGTACTGCTCCACTCAACTTTGAGAGCCTCGCGGCCCTTGATTGCAGCCCAGGTGTTTTCCGCTACCACAGCCAGGCCACCAAGGGGGTTAAACACTGACGGTGCTAAATAGCCCTTCACTGCAATCACTTTTAGTACACCTTTGATCTTAAGTGCCTCGGTGTCATCCCAGGATTCAGCTTTGCTGCCAAATACAGGCGGGCGGGCAATAACGGCGTATAACATGTCATCAAAGCGGACATCGGCACCAAAGATTGCCTTACCGGACACGATATCCATGCCATCGGCACTCAGAGTCTGATCTTTTCCGATGTATCGAAAATCATTCTCGTCTTTTAACTTAACCGAATTGCTATCCGGAGTGGCTTGCGTTTCCATCAGACTGGCGAGTTCACCAAAGCCCATGCTGCGACCAGTTTTTGCGTGGGAAACCACGTGATTGGCGGCCTTAACTTCGGTAACAGGTACCTGCCATTGATCGGCCGCCGCCTGTTCAAGCATGGTCCGAGCGGTGGCGCCGCAGCGACGCATTGGTTGGTACCAATGACGCATACTGCGTGAACCATCGGTATTCTGATTGCCATAGGTTGCCTGATCACCCGGTGCCAGAGTTACCCGGCAGCGATCCCAATCAGCTTCCAGTTCTTCGGCGACAACCAATGCGAGACTGGTTTTGATGCCCTGGCCCATTTCCGCGCGGGCAACTGTAATTTCAACGCTGCCGTCTTCATTGATGGCGATAAAAAGCTTCGGCTGGTCAACCGTGCCACCGGGCATGGCATCGCCACCGTATTTTTTCTCTTCTGTTAATTGTGCCCAACTCCAGTTGGCTGTCATAAGGAACGCACCAGTAGCGCCAACGCCTTTCAAAAAGCTGCGCCGGTTCACACCCTGGTTAATGATTGAAAAGTCTTTGAATGAAGGAATCATGCCTGTTCCTCCTTCAGATTGGCTGATGCCACCGCAATGGCTGACTTGATCCGATTGTAAGTGCCGCATCGGCACAAATTTCCGCTCATGAAACCTTCAATATCAGCTTCATCAGGTTCGGGATTGCTCTTCAATAGTGCTGTCGCACTCATCACCTGGCCAGCTTGACAGTAGCCACACTGGGGAACACCCCCAGCAACCCAGGCTTTTTGAACTGCCAGCCCAACCGGATCGCTTCCAATTCCTTCAATGGTGGTAATTGATTTACCTGCGGCGACACTGACCGGTGTCAGGCAGGAACGGATGGGGTCGCACAGTGCAGGCACCGCAAAGGCCCATGCCACAGCCAAATTTGGTACCTGTCATTCCAATGACATCCCGGATTGCCCATAGAAGTGGCATGTCCGCAGCTACATCAATTTCGTGGTCTTGTCCGTTTATGTTGAGTGTGTTCATTTTTTGATACCCGTGTTTGTGCTTAGCTTAAAGGGTCAGAGTAAAGCTGAGGAGCGAGGCAAGGTGCTTCGATCTTCTACCCGTTTACTCTTTTGCCTGACTCCGGAACTTTACTCTTACCCCATAACAGATGGCAAATCCTGCTTCACTGTTGGCTGGCCAATTGTCGTGCAAATGAGCTGCGTCTCGAGATCTTTACACGTTCCAGACCAAGCCAGCTTGCCAGTGATTTAAGTTCAATCGTCAAATTCTCAACGCAGGCAAGCTCGTCAATGTCATCTTCCTTGTGTGCAGCCAAAACGAGCAGTTGCTTTGTCTTGCGATCCGCTTTGAGGTCAAGGCGTGCCACGATTCGGTCGCCCATTAAGTACGGCAGCACCTAATAACCCCATTTTCGCTTCTTTTGCGGTACATAAATTTCGATTCGATAATGGAAGTTGAACAATCGCTCTGCGCGAGGTCTGAACCAGACTACCGGGTCAAACGGTGAAAGCAGTGAGGAGCAGGATATTTTGCGGGGAATACGAGCATCCCTGGCTAAAAAAGCAGGTTCCTTCCAGCCTTCAACTTCAACCCCAGTTATCGCACCTTCATCCAACAGCCGGGCAACTCCGGGTGTGGTGGTAGATCCCGCGAAGTCATGGCTCCCCCGGCTTGTATCAGTTCCATTACCTGTTTCAGAAATTTTGACTTGCCGGTTAATTTCATAATGGGGCTATTCGACCATGGCTTAAATTCCTGTCTGCGGTGCTCCAGCAAAGGCCATAAGTCCATGGGCACGATCGAAGCTTCGTGGGCCCATTGCTCAGTAAATTCACGCCGTTTGTATACGATCTCACCCAGTCGTTTCTGATCGTATGCACCTAAACGGGAAAAAAGAACAAGGTAGTGTGCCGGCACCAGAACATTGACGAAATCGAGTTGTAACAGACCGAGTTGACGGATAACACGGCGAATGTGGCGGATATCGGCAGAACCTTCCGGTCGCGGTCGGTCGAAACCCGGGCCGCCAGTGCAATGCGCCTTGCCTGATTGCGGGAAATCTTTTCTTTGGTCATTTTCGGCTACTTATCTGCCAATGAGAGACACCTTGCAAGAGCTTGGTTATTCGGAGCTTGCGGCTCTGATCTTATACAACAATAATGCTCAAGATAATGCTTATCATAATATTTTGGGGACTTTACCAGCCACCGTGCCTGGGAATGCGTGTATGAAAATCACAAGCGTGACAACGTTTCCGGTCAAAAATCCAACCCCGGGGCGGGGTGGCCCTCTATTTCTGTTTGTAAAATTAACCACCGATTCCGGCGTTGAAGGAATCGGCGAGATATTTGGTTTGCCTTTCAGCGGGCTGATAGCTGCAGCGATGGCCGAGGATGTGTGCGAGCGCATGGTTATTGGCACGAACCCATTCAATATCGAAAGCTTGTGGCGCAAGGTTTACTCGTCCGGATACACGCAACATCCTGATCTGTCATTGCTCGCCATACTAAGCGGAATTGAGATGGCCTGTTGGGACATTGTTGGAAAAGAAGTGGATCGGCCGGTATACGAGTTATTGGGAGGACAGGTTCATGAGCGACTACGAACTTATACCTACCTTTATTCTGAAGATGATGACGCCACTGATGTTTATCTGGACCCGGACCTGGCAGCGGAGCGCGCGGCACAATATGTCGACTGGGGTTTTACCGCAATCAAGTTTGATCCCGCTGGTGCGTATTCGGCCTTCGATCCGAGACAACTTTCAATGGAGGCTCTTGACCGGACTGAACGCTACGTCCGTCAAATTCGCGAAGCGGTGGGTAGCAGCGCAGATCTTCTCGTAGGTACCCACGGTCAAATGACCCCTGCCAGTGCCATTCGCCTGGCGAAACGTCTGGAAAAATACGACCCCCTGTGGTTTGAAGAACCAACACCGCCTGAAAACGCCAAAGCCATGGCCACCGTCGCCCTAGCCACCAGTATTCCCGTGGCAACTGGCGAACGGCTGAGTACCAAGTATGATTTTGCTCGTGTACTAGAGGCCAAGGCCGCAGCCATCTTGCAATTGAATTTGGGCCGTTGCGGCGGAATTCTTGAGGCGAAGAAAATCGCCAGCATGGCGGAAGCCTACTATGCGCAGATCGCACCACATCTTTATTGTGGGCCTATCGTTGGCGCAGCGAACATTCAGATCAGTACCTGCAGCCCGAATTTTCTGATTCT
>JBLHGQ010000105.1:0-9889 GCA_047614505.1 Rhodothermales bacterium
CATTGCAATGGCCATTTTGAACGCGTCCGGATGGCGGCAAACGGTTGCGACTGCGTTAAAAGCGCCGATCGAGGCGCCGGTGGCGATGATCTCAATATCTGGTGTCTGGCAGTCCTTGCGGATGGCAGGAACGATCTCGCGGTAGACCAATGAATCGAACTTGTTTTGCAGGAGCGAACAGTACTCGGCCGAATGCTCTTTCGAAATCCAGGCTTTGCCGGCGATAGAATCGGTTGAGTAAACCTTAATGCGGCCCGCTTCAATCAGTGGCATTAAGGCGCCAATCAGGTGAAAACGTTCAACCTCTTCGGCATCGCCGCCAGCAGTTGGAAACAGAAATACAGGAGTGCCAACCGTTCCCCAACGGACCAGTTGGATAGCCTGCTCAACATGCGGTGAGTGCCAGCGAAAGACTTCTTTCATGTCTCTATCGCTTCTTCTGTGGATCCTTCAATGCGCCGCCATTCCTGGATGCGGTTCCAGAATAATTCGGTAAAGGTATCAATTTCATGTTCCGGGAACAAAGAAGTGACTTTTTCGCGAATTGCGTCTTGCACAGTATCAGTTCCGAAAAACGCGTCAGCGACTTCGTCAAGTTGTGTCAAATGCGCTGCACAAAATACTTCAAACCCATCAACATCAAAATGTTTTCTCGCCAATTTGACATAAGCAGCCAGTTTTTCCTCAAATGTGATGTCCTGGTCCGCAATGGCAAAGTATTCATGCCAGTCCAGGTCGGTTTTCATAGAACGGTTGGTAGCCGCGCAGAATATGGACCAGCGCAGGTTGGCCTTGATCAACCACGGAAAGTGATAGTGAAGTGAAGTGACCTGTGAGTCCGGGCAAGCATTGGCAAAGTCAATCAGATGCCACGAGCCGTCCTGCCGCAAGGCTTCGCAAGAGTTGAAATCCCAGCCAAAAAAAGCGTTGATCACCAGCGTAAAATCCGCCATTTGTTGCGCCTGGTCTGCAGGCAGGAAATCATGGTCCATGCGATAGCGGTCATGCAAAGGCGCACCCGGGTCGTAACTTACAAAGCGGAATTGCGGCCCCAAACCAATGCAGCGCACGAAAGCATCATTGGGTTCCACGCCTTTTTGCAGGTTCATGATGCGAGTGCCGCTGATGTCATAGGCCTTGATCAACTCATCACGGTTGTTGATGGCGGTGACGCCAACCCAGGCACCACCATCGTAAGGTTTCATGTACAACGGGTAGCCTATCTTGTCGCCAATGGCACCGAGGTCGAACAGTTTTGCGTATTGGCTCAAGGTAGACTTAAGATCCGCCGATTCAACGTATTCTTTAGGCGGCACCATCCAGGTTTCTGGTATCGGGAAGCCCAGCCGCATCATGGCAGCATAGCTGGTTTGCTTTTCCATGGACTGCAGTGACCACGGGTTGTTGTAAACATACAGGTCGTTAACCAGGATGCCTTTTTTAATCCACTCACGGGAAGTGTGATACCAGTGGGTCAGGCGATCTATAACCACATCGTACGAAACGTCCTGGGACAGATTGAACGGCTCGATGAATACCCTTTCCGATTCAATGTGCACGGTGTCGTCACCAACCGGAATGCGCAGGTCCAGTTGCTTGAGCAAGGCTTCGTAGCAAATGGGCCAACAAATATCAGCACCTAGTGAAAGACCTATTTTGCGGGTGATCTGCGCCAATTGCTTATCCTGAGATTAGGGGAGCCGCCAATAATACGTTTATAAATGAAGTTCAGCCAGATGAGTTGGCTGAAACAGGGAAATTCAGTCGTAAACCATCCACAAAGGGCCGGGAAACAACCAGGTCAACCCCTGGCGGAGGCGATCTCGCCAGTTTTCCCAGTTGTGCGCATCACGTACTTCCTCATAATTGACCTGCATGCCCTGTGCCTGAAGCAAAGGCAGTAAGGAGCGGTTTTCGTAAATCAGGGATTCATAAACCCCGCAACTCATGTAAATTTTCTCGGCCAGAACCTGCGGATTGTTGCGATAGCTGTTAACAAACTTGACCACCGGATCGAACACAGGTCCTTTTTTATGATGTCCCAGGTCACTGAAAGCAAAAGACCCTGACTGCAGCAATAACTGGCCGAACAAATCCGGATAAAGACTGGCTGCATGCAGGCAGGCTACGCCGCCAAGGCTGGCACCCATCAAACCGCGACCTGCAGCGTCATCCATCAAGGGAAAACGGGAATTGAGCGCAGGCAACAGGTCCTCTGCCAGAAACCGGGCATGGCGGGTATCGCCGGTGTACTCGACCAGACGGTCAGGAGACTGGGTAAGAGCAACCACCATGGCCGGAATTTCCTGGCGGTGCATCAGATTATCCAGCACGATTTTCAGATCGGCGTAACGTAGATAATCGTGACCATCATGCACCACAAGCAGTGGATAACTGCGGCTGCGCCTGAAATGTGAAGGCAGGTAAATTTGCACTTCCCGTCGTTCGCCGAACGCACTGCTGTCTATAGAAAGGTCAGCCAGAGTGCCGGGTCTGGTATCGGAATCTTCAAGGCTCCAACCGGGACGTTTGTAACCGTAGCCCTGGCATACCGAGTTAGCACCAAACGGGTCATGGGCCAGCACCGGGTTCAACTCATCTATGACCAGGTGTCGGTTTCTGTCCCTGATGACTTCAAATTTGTACTCAAAGCGCGACTTCTCCGGCAACTCCATTGTCAACGCCCACAGGTCGCTGCCTTCCAGGTGCTGTAGTGCTTGCGCGGTTGAGAGCCCGGATATCCACCGGCGCAAATGGACTTCGTCAGCAGCTCCCCGAAAAATGAAGGTCACGCTACCTGGTTCGATCAGTGGGAATTTGTTGTCCTTCACGAAGCGGTCAATATCGGCTGCACTGGGAACACCTCCGTGAAACAGTGCTTTGATGCGGGGATTCATTTCGCCACCAGCTTTTTTTTGTGACCGGACCTTGTCATCACCGACACATCGGATGCGGCCACAATGCGCTGGTCTTCAATGCGTATCATCGAACCACTGTCCAGCGTGCAGCACTTTGACAATGCAAACCGGCGGCTGAACAGCGCCATGCGGTTGCGGCGGGACCAATCCAGGCGGGTTCGAGCGTGCGGTAATGGCACCAGCCCTTTTACAATGCCCAGGCCCGCGTCCAGAACTTCCGCGTTACGTTTTCCCTGCGGTGCATTGTCGTGAAACAGTACAATGCGCTCGCCAAGCACCATCGCGCCTGCTGACCATGCAATGACGGGTTTGTCTGCCAGCAGGAGTTCGAGCCGAAACAGTCGAATCCGGTTGAGCAACACCGCAACATGGCCACCTGCTATAAGCACCAGGCCGGCTTGTGCCACCTTTTGATGCACGTATTCCCGGTGTTCCGCTGCGGTTGGAATAGTAATTTCAGCTAGTCGCGCATTAAACTCGCGGTGAATTGCTGCAATGCGCCGCAGGTGGTGTCGGTCCAGTGCACGAACCTGGCTAATGGCCGCTCGCTGTTCCAGGCGCAACAGGTCGGTGGTGCTGGTTTCTTTCAACATGATTCGGGCTGCGCTCATGGCAGGATCCAGTCGCAATTGGTATAACCTTTGCAACTCCAGTAACTTGTCCTGCCGCTGTCGGTGCAAGGTAAGCAATTCTGGCTCATGCACAAAAATTTCTTCTGCCCGGTGATAGATTCTAAGGTCTTCAACTGGTTGGCTGATGTCTGCCTGCAGGTCTTCGAGCTCGCCCTCGTAGTCCCGCCAGCCCGCAGTGATCGAAACGATTGGGCCAGAAATGCTCAGTTCGTCATAGACTTTTTTGAGGTTAGGGTGGGGTGATTGAGGTCCCAGTATGATTTGCAGGCTCATTATCAGGCCAGTTCCACTTTGACCAGTTGCACAATCTGCTGCAATGCCTCTTCCACCACCTTGGATTCTGGATGCCGGAAGATGACGTAACCATCACCCTCATAACTATCAGAGGGCGATTGCCCGACTCTGGGAAGCTTTGATTCCACGACCAGGTGGCCAAAACGCTGTTGTGCTTCATCCAGCCCATGAATGGCGCGAACCCGTCCAGTGCCCTGACCTCGAAAATAAGCCGCGCCGACGGCATATTTGCGCGGCGGCGGATCGAATTGATCGAAAATCATCAAACGCGGCCAGGCGCTGTAAAAATCAACATCGTGGGCCCAGGATAGCAAGCTCGTTATTTGCGCACCGGGCGGGCGGGCGCCCACCTCCGAAATGGCAATGCGCCCGTTCTTTAATTGAAACCACTCCATGTGGCTTAGCCCGGTTTTCAAGCCCAATGCGGCCAGACCCCGGAACGCGGCATTCCGGATTGGGGCGAACTCATCGCCGCTTACATCGCGTGGCAAAAACACACACCATTGAATCCAAGGATTCTCCATCACCTCCAGTGGTGATGGCATATAGCGCGAGATGGAATACCAGACCGGTTTGCCGTGAATACAGACGCTGTCAAAAGAATGCTCGGTGCCTGAGATAAATTCTTCCAGCAGGGTAGGGTCGTACACATTAGGTGGATAGCGCCGCAGCATGTTTTCCATGTCCTGGCTGGAGTCCAGGCGAAAAGTCCGTTTTCCGCCCGCACCCGAAGGTGGTTTGGCGACCATGGGAAAACCTACGGCGTCGGCAAAGGCCATTGCCTGGGCGGAATTCTCAGCCAGCAGGTGTCGTGCGCAGGGGACACCGGCAGCGTTCAAAACGTCCTTCATTCTGGATTTGTCGCGGAAATTCATCGTCGATGCGGCATTCAGGCCTTCAATACCCAGCGCATCGCGCGCCTCCGCCAGAGGTACCTGCAACTGCTCCAGCGCGCCGATCATGCGTTCAACCGGCCCCAGTTTTTGGGATAAAAGGCGGGCTGCATCGGCCAGTTGCTGTCCATCCAGTGCATCATTGACCTGCTGATGTCCTGCCAACTGTCCGCGAATTCCTGCCGGCAGACTGTCGGCGGAATCCTGGCTGATCAGGCTCAGTCTGACGCCTGGTAACCGCACAGCACCGTTAACAAAACGAAGCGTGGTTTGCAGGAAAAAGGGCGCGACAAATATGACGTGTATGCTCATAGACCCGATAGCAGAACATTACTGTCATGTGATCGCAAACTTTTTTTATAATCGCGGGCCTTTTGCCCGTTCGTGACTTCCTTGTGTAATTCAGTTACCCGCTTTAAGCGAGTTGTTTGCGCTTTGTTCACAGAAGATTTTGGGTGAAGTTTAACGTCCGCTTTCCTGCCATATGGCGGACATTGTACTTTTGGATGGTACTTGTCTTTATTACGAAAAAGATGGTTTTTACTTCCTTTTCACCTTCGTGCCATCGATTCCAGCATACGCCGGACCGCTGCTATATTGGTGTTTATAATTACGTATGAGAAAGATCCGCTGGGGCATCGTCAGCGCAGGTAACATTGCGGGCACCTTTGCGCGTGAAATAGCACATGTCCCTAACGCCAAAATTGTTGCTGTCGCCGCACGAAATTACGCCGCTGCTTCTGCATTTGCCCAGACACATGGAATTGAAGTGGCCTACGAGGGGTATGACAAACTTTTTGCGGATGAGAACATCGACGCAATCTATGTTGCCACACCCCACACCTTGCACTTGCAGAATTCTGTCGACGCGTTGAATGCCGGTAAGGCCGTGCTGTGCGAGAAGCCAATAACGACAACGGCCAGCGAGTGTCTCAAATTGCTGGATGCTGCTGCCAAGGCAGATGGCTACCTGATGGAGGCCATGTGGACCTGGTTTCTGCCTGCCATGCAAAAAGCGAAAGCGTGGTATGACGCGGGGCGCATCGGTGAGTTACGGCATATCAAAGCTGATTTTGGCTACCCGATGCCGTACGATCCTGCGTCGCGTCCATACGATGCGAGCCTTGCAGGCGGTTGCCTGCTGGACATGGGAATCTACCCGATCGCTATTGCACACTACTTCGCCCAGGAGTCGCCGACAGACATCGAGGTCATTTCACACCGCGCACCCAATGGTGTTGATGACGATGTCGTGATGCTGTTCAACTACGATGACTTCGTTGCAACGCTGGCAACCTCGTTTCGATGCAAGCTACAAAACACCGCCTACATCATCGGCACTGAAGGCTACATATCGATTCCGCATTTCTGGCGTGCGCCGGAATGTCATCTGTTCGTGATGCACGACAGAGTCGATACTTTCGTTGATGACCGTCAAGGTTCGGGATTCGAATTTCAGATCGCTTCGGCCAGCGAGGATATTCTGCAAGGACGCAAAGAGTCGACGGTTGTGACTCATGCTGCCAGCCTCGCGTTTCAGCAAGATATGGATCGGGTCAGGACGAAATTTAGCGCCTAATCGGCGACGCGCTCTTCGATAACTTTTGACGTCGAGAACTGGCAGTTCAATGTTGCGATAAAAGGTTCAGATACATTTTCACAGAAGATTCTGGATAAATTTAAGCTTTCGTTTCTGGCAAACAGCGAATCTTTCAGCAGCCAATCGAAAACGGATCTAGCCCTCTTAATCCATGAAACTCCGTTCAGGCGAAACCAAGGTACCAGTCCGCAACGTTGCTGAACCAAGCGAAGCCAGGCAGGAAGTAAAAGCCAAGTACGATGCCAACCCATAAGGCGGTAGCGAGTATCCAGGGAAGCCTGACCGGTCCACCTTTGCGTGCATCGTGGACAATCATCACGCCCCCCACGAAGGCCGGAAACCACAAGGCAGTCTGAAAATTCAAGAACCCGAAGCCGGTTGCCTCTCCGACACGGCCAAGCAAGCGGCCCAGACCGGGAGTAATGAACCCCAGCGTGGTCGCCGCCATGTAGCGGGCATGCAATTGCATATCTTTGCGGTTAATAATCGCCAGGCTGTAGAGCACTGCAAAGAACGGCGCTGAAGCAAGTCCTAGCCAGAAAAAGCTAAGACCGACGGGCGGAAAGGGTTGCGGTAGCTTTTGAAGATTTTCCAATACGATGTACAAAGCAGAAATCACCACCAAAGGGGCCCATACAAATGAGAAACGGCCGATTAAACGGTGTGTATCACGCTTGCGAGTGCGTATCAGCCAGGGTTGTACGATCAGCATCAGAACCCAACCGATCATGGCGATAGCATGAAAATGATGACCAAAAGTCGCCCCGGATGCCGAGGGTGAAAAATAGGATGGCCAGAACCCCAGAATCAACATGACAAGCAGACCAATAAACCAGAAGGGGGCGTTTGAATACATGTTGAATGACTCCAGGGGATTGTTGTTATCTGAAACTTGTAACAGTCTAGCAGGCGTGAACAGTAAGTAAAAACCAACATTGCAAAATTCGGTGGATCTCCTATTTGCATGTACCTCGTCATAGAAATTACACAAGCCTGACTATTTCCTGACAGTTGGAGGGCTAAAATTCGAAGAATTAGTGCTATTCTCAAAAGATAAACAGATCTTGGTTAGTGAATGAATACATCAAAATAATGGAGTTGTTATGAAGTGGCTTAAAGTCGTGATTGTGTTTTTGTTCACCTCTACATTTGGTGTCGCTCTTTATTCTCAACAAAGGGATATTTACGCCGACCCAAGTAATTTGACGGTTTTGCCCAAAGATATCTCGCCAACTGAACTGGCCAGCGTAATGCGCAAATATAAATAGGCTCTGGGCGTTGAATGTTCTCATTGCCATGAAGGCACCGATAATCGTCGTTTTTCAGATTTTAATTTTGCCTCCGACATTAAAGATACCAAGCGGGTTGCCCGTGAAATGACCCATATGGTCACTGCCATCAATGGGATGGTTGCGGGGCTGGATCGATTTTCAGATCATAAACAGGTCGAGGTTTCTTGTGTGACATGCCATCGGGGTAATTACCGTCCGGAAATGATTACGGACATCCTGGCCAACACTTACTCCGAGCAAGGCGACAACATTGATGCTGCGATCGCCAAATATTTGGAACTTCGGGAGAAAAACTATGGCGGTTTCGCCTTCGATTTTGGTGAGTTTCCGGTTTCCGGATTTGCTTTCCAGTTGAACACCGATGGTCATGCACTGGATGCAATCAAGTTACAGAAAATGAATGCCGGGTTTCATCCCGATTCACCAAATATTCCCTCTGGCATGGGATTCATTTATCGTGAAGCTGGACAGTTGGAGTTGGCTGCCGAAGCCTTTCGCAAATCTCTGGAGATCGATCCGACGGGTCGCTGGGCAGCGAAGCAACTGGCCGAGATTGAAGAAATACTCACGGAGAAATAGAATTCGGAAAGGAAACAGATGATGAAATCAATCAAATGAAACAGGCAATTATACATATTGCTCTTGTAGTCAAAGACTACGATGAAGCGATTGAGTTTTATACGGGGAAACTTAACTTTGAGCTGATCGAAGACACTTATCAAGCAGAGCAGGACAAACGCTGGGTGGTGGTTTCGCCTCCCGGTTCAAACGGAGTAACTTTGTTACTGGCCAAGGCTTCAAATGACGAGCAGGAAGCGTTTATCGGTCGTCAGTCGGGAGGCCGGGTATTCCTGTTTCTCAATACCGACGATTTTTGGCGTGATTATGAGGCCATGATTGCAAAAGGTATTAAGTTTATTCGCGAACCGAAAAAGCAACCATATGGCACCGTGGCGGTGTTTGAGGACTTATACGGAAATCTTTGGGATCTGCTCCAACTCAATGACGATCATCCCATAGCCGGGCGGGGTGTCTGAAACACCCCTGAAAAAAACGCCCGGATAATACTCAGTTTTGGGAAATAATCACCGTCAATAGATACGATCCGGTTTCACTGATCGCTGAATCCGATGCTTCTACATGTATCGAATAAGTACCGGGCGATAAAGTTTCACCAATGGAGAAGTTGTCAGGATCACCGCTGTCGTCATCGGTAGTCACCAACGTTTCAGTACCATCCTCAAGCAAATACAGGGTACCCATCGTATCTGTTGTACCTTCAGTGAAAATACTTACGTCCGAATTTCTAAACACCGTAAACAGGAATACATCAACATCATTAAGGCATACCAGGCCACAACCACAGCGAGCCCGGTTTGTGAGGTTTCACTCACAATGATTTCAACAAACAGACCGTTATTTGGCTGAGTAACGTCTATCCAACCGCCACTGTGTCCACCTTGCACAAAGGTATTTGCAGCAAATACATTCCCTGCTAGTGCCAATAAAAGAATCGGAAAAAGTGACCGAATTACTATTTTTCTTAGAGTTTCGTACAATTCCGTAGTCGCCCAGTTGATCCAATGTCACCAACAAGCCACATTGTTTAGAAATTACAATCTTAGTATGCCGACAGAACTGCCAAACACCGATGTAAGTATACTACTCTCATGACCCTAAAAGTTGCCGAAACATGGTACGAATCGCTCAGAATCACCGGTGATCTTACGCTGATTTTTGAGGCGCATGTGCACCCCGATTTGCGTTGTAATATATGGCACATAAAGGGCCGCGATTGCGATGTAATAATTGACTCAGGACTGGGCGTTGCCTCATTGCGGGACTATTTGGGTCAATCTTTAGAGAAGAAAATTCTGGCAGTCGCCTCACATACGCATTTTGACCATATCGGCTGTCACCATGAATTTGAACACAGGCTTTGCCATCCGCTCGAAGCGCACGTGCTTGAAGCACCAAATACATTCAACACGGTTTGGAGTGAATACAGTGTAATCGCGGCCGATAGATCCCAGTTCGGTGCATTGCCTTATGAGGGTTTCGAACTGAGCGATTACAAAATAAAACCCGCGCCGCCAACTCAGTTGATTGAAGAGGGTAATTTGATAGATCTTGGGAACCGGCATTTCAGTGTATTTCATATGCCGGGCCATTCGCCGGGTTCAGTGTGCCTGTATGAGGCGGCGACCAGGACCCTGTTCACCGGGGATGTGCTGTATGACGGCGAATTGCTCGATACGCT
>JBLHGQ010000106.1:0-9777 GCA_047614505.1 Rhodothermales bacterium
CTCACTATTGAATACAAGGTTGGCAGTGGCATGGTGATATTGGCCGGAACCGCTCATGTAGAACACCCGCAATACGAAGTCAGCGGCGAATTACTGCGCTACGATCTGAACCTTCAACATTTTGAGGGTAACGGCAGCGAGGATGGAAATGGACGCGTGCATATTCGTCTTGATCCTGAGCTTGCGCCTGAAGCGCCTGATGAGCCACCAGAAAACGACCAGGGCAAAGGTCTCTAGGGCCGCTCAGAATGCTTTTTGCCAAAAATCTTCACAAGGCCTACCGGAAACGGCAGGTGGTACGCGGTGTCAATATTCAGGTTGAACCCGGCAAGGTAGTTGGTCTCCTTGGCCCGAACGGCGCAGGAAAAACGACCTGCTTCTACATGATTGTCGGGCTCATCTCGGCTGACAATGGTTCAATAACCGTTGATGATATCGATGTAACTCATGAGCCGGTAAATGTTCGGTCAAAGCTCGGCGTTGGATATCTGCCTCAGGAAGCATCTATTTTTCGCAAACTTTCAGTTAGCGACAATGTACTTTCCATTTTGGAAATGCGCACCGACTTAGACCATGATGGTCGTGCAGAGACTCTTCAATCTTTGCTGGAGGAATTGGGTGTAGCCCACCTCGCGGAGCAAATGGGCATCAGTCTTTCCGGTGGAGAGCGCAGGCGCGTTGAAATCGCCAGAGCACTGGCTGCAAAACCACGATTCATTCTATTGGATGAACCGTTTGCCGGCATTGACCCTATATCGGTGGTTGAAATCCAACGTATAGTGCAACATCTGACGGACCGCGATATCGGTGTGTTGATTACCGACCACAATGTTCGCGAGACCCTTGGTATTTGTCACCACGCCTATATCCTAAATGAAGGAACCGTGCTGGCCGAGGGTAAACCTGAAGCGATCCTTGCCAATGAAGAAGTACGAAATGTCTATCTTGGCAAAGAATTCCGCCTGTAGCTGGAGTTAAAAGACCGCATTCCTGATGGCCAATCAATCCCTTCAACTAAGACTAACGCAAAAACTCAGCCTGGCTCCGCAGTTGCAACAGGCTATCAGGCTTTTGCAACTTACCCGTATTGAGTTGCGTAAGTATATCCAGGAAACGGTCGATGCCAATCCGTTGTTGGACCATGATGACGGAACCGACCAGAACGATGAGCAGCACGACGATTCCAAGCAAACCGAAACCAGTGAGTATGAGGAGCCACCTGAGAAAGACTACAGTTCCGATGATGACTATAACGATACCGACTGGAAGTCCGAGATTGGCGGAGACAGCTGGAGCGATCAAAACCAGTACAGTGGAGACTACCTTGAGCCTCAAATAGCCGATCAGGGAACGGGCTCACTGCGTGAACATCTATTGTGGCAAATTAACCTTGCACAGTTCAGTTACAGCGATGCTGCAATTGCCACCGCAATTGTCTACGGACTGGATGAAGATGGTTTTCTCGAAGAAACCATAGACGACATTCGTTCGAGTCTTGCCCCTGAAATACTGGTGGACGAAAACGAAATTCTCGCAGTCTTGCACAGAATCCAACGTATGGAGCCGGTGGGTGTCGCCAGCCGCGATACCGCTGAATGCATTCGTGTTCAACTCGCTGCGCTACCATCGGGAACCAATGGCGGGGAATTGGCGCGCCGCCTGGCCCGCGATTTTCTAGACCTGGTTGCAGACAGTGACTATGAGTTGCTGCGAAAGGAAACCGGCGCATCTGAAGATGTCCTTCAAACCGCACTTGACCTGATTCGCGGTTTGGAACCCAGGCCTGGGGCACGATTTGACAACAGACATGATGAATACCTGGTTCCAGATGTTTATGTCAGCCAGAATGAAGGCGAATGGGTTACCTCCCTAAGCAAAGAAAATGATCCAAAACTCAAATTAAACGACTACTACATCAAGTTACTTCGCCAGGCCGGGGGAGAGGACAGGAACTATTTGAATGGGCGTTTACAGGAAGCCCGCTGGCTACTGTCCAGCCTGGAACTGAGAAACAATACCTTGCTCAAAGTGACTCAGTGCATTGTCGAGCAACAGAGGAGGTTTCTGGACGAGGGTGAAATGGCAATGAGGCCCCTCATACTCAAAGATGTTGCGGACATCGTTGGCGTTCACGAATCAACAGTCTCACGGGCCACCACCAGAAAATACATGCTCACACCGCGTGGCTTGTTTGAGCTCAAGTATTTCTTTTCCAGCCATGTTCGAACCACGGACGGCTTAACCATCAGTGCAACTGCAGTAAAAGCCAGGATTCAAATATTGATCGACAATGAGCCACCATCACGCGCATTAAGTGACCAGGAACTATCCGTGTTATTGGGTACTGCCGGGGTGCGTGTTGCACGCCGCACGGTTGCGAAGTACCGGGAATCACTGGGAATTGGCTCTTCCAGTGAACGCAAACGTTCTTATCGACGGCTCGCCAGACAAAGTCACTAGGAAACGTGCCGGATGGAGTATAGAATTACCACATGACCTCAAGAATTCCTTACGGTCAACAAATGGAATACTTTCCTGACCGGAATCAACAGCCCCCTACCCATAAAATGATACATTTTGGTGAGTCATTACAGGCAGGGTTTGGTTAATTCAAAAGGAGAAAGACAGTGCAACTCAATATTACCGGGCATCACGTGGATGTCACTCCGCCACTTCGAGATTATGTTACAGAAAAAATGCAGCGCCTTTCCCGGCACTTTGATCACGTCATTTCCGTCAACGTTATTCTCAAAATTGAAAAATTAGAACAAATCGCGGAAGGCACCGTCAATGCCGGCGGCAAAACTCTTTTTGCAACTGATACCGCGATGGACATGTATGCTGCCATTGACGGGCTTATCGACAAACTCGACAGACAGGTCAGGAGACTCAAAGATCGCCTCCGGGACCATCACCACACTAAACCCGAAGAAATCGATTCGGATATTTAATCCAACAAACCTGATTCACCACAGATAAAACCAAGAAGCCAAGCCATGCTAGTCAGCGATTTGTTAAGCCCCGAACTTGTCTTACCCAATGTCCGTATAAGCAGTAAGAAAAAGTTGCTTGAACTTGTCAGTGAAGCGCTTGCGCAGAATAACGATTCGCTCAATCCCAGGGAAATTTTTGAATCTCTTTGTGCACGTGAACGCCTGGGCAGTACCGGACTGGGCAAAGGTGTTGCGATTCCGCACGGCAGGGTCAATGGTATTTCAGCAGTACAGGCAGTTTTTATTCGTCTTGCCAAACCATTGGCTTACGATGCGATTGATGGTGAACCAGTTGACCTGTTGTTTGCGCTTGCTGTACCTGAAAACTGCACAAATGATCATTTAAAATTACTTGCACAAATCGCGGAAAGTTTTTCAAACACGGAATTGTTGGAAAAATTACGTTCAGCGCAGGACGCCGGCGAGTTGCTCAATTTGCTTTCCAGCACTCAGCATTGAATAAGCGGTAACAAAGGAGTACAGACGGTGATGCCCGCAACCGATCAACATGTGATCATCGTCAGCGGCCTTTCCGGAGGCGGTAAGTCCACTGCACTCAATGCGCTGGAAGATCTGGGTTATTACTGTATTGACAATCTTCCCGCCGCATTGCTGAACGATCTTGCGCCGCGAATTAAGTCCGACCCTGAGTTGTATCAAAAAGTTGCCCTTGGCATCGACGCCCGCGCGCAAGTCTCAGACTTGATTGTTATTCCCGCCTGGATGGAAGGTATCAATAACGATGGCCTTCGGTGCGAATTGCTGTTTCTAAGCGCCGACCGCAGCACCCTGATTAAACGATTTAGTGAAACCCGGAGAAGACACCCTTTAACCAGAGGTGAGCAGGTACTTTCAGACGCGATTACGCGGGAAATAGAAATGCTGCAGCCGTTACAGGAACGGGCGAACTGGGTGCTCGATAGTACCAATACCAATATTCACCAACTCAGGCGTCAGGTCTGGAATTGCGTAGGCCCGGGAATCAAAGGCATGACCGTCGTGCTTGAGTCTTTTGCTTTCAAGCATGGGGTTCCTCAAGATGTTGATTTCGTATTTGATGTACGAAATCTCCCAAACCCATATTGGCAATCAGAGTTACGAGACTTAACCGGACAGGACCCGCGTATCCAGGCGTGGCTTGAACAGTATGATGAAGTAGTCGATATGGCTCGTGACGTGTTGGCTTTTCTAGAGAAATGGCTACCTGCATTTGAAGAGGCACAACGCAGCTATGTCACAGTAGGAGTTGGTTGCACCGGCGGAAAACATCGTTCCGTTTTCCTTGTTGAAAGACTTGCGAAATCGCTCAAAGAGCATTTTCCGGAGGTACTTACAGATCACAGGGAACTCAAGAAGTGAATTATCGGAATTTATCGGTTGTCTCCTGAATGCCCGTCAAACGAGTAACAATACTAAACGAACTGGGGCTCCATGCCCGTGCCGCTACTCGTCTCGTTGAATGCGCCAATCAGTTCAATTGCCAGGTCTGGCTGACCAATAATTATCGCCGTGTTGACGGTAAATCCATCATGGGTTTGTTAACTCTTGCCGCCGCCCCGGGCATGCAACTGGAAATCGAAACGGTAGGTGAAGATTCGGAAATCGCACTACTTGAATTGACTGAATTGATTGATTCCGGTTTCGGGGAGCCAGAGTTGTGACCCTGGCACTTTCAGGTCATGTTGTGGAAAGTGGAATTGCTGTCGGCCAGACACACATCATCCAGCACAATGAACTGAACATTGGCGAATTCAGAATTGACGTCTCAAAAGCGGAAGAAGAAGTCCAGCGCTTGATGGATGCCCTAAATCTGGCCAATAAAAAACTTGAAGACATTGCAAGCAGAATCAAGGCGTCTGCCGGCGCAGCTGCTGAGGAGATCATACGCACACACAACACAATACTGGCAGATTCCAGCTTGTCAGGTACCACTGCAGGCTTTATCAGGTCTCAGCTTTGCAACGCCGAATGGGCCTTACAACTTTACCTTGAATCCATGCTCGTTGAGTTTCGCAAAATCGATGACCCCTATATACGAAGCCGGGGAGACGATGCGATTCAGGTTGTGAAAATGGTGCAGGAAATTCTGGCGTCAGAACAATCCGGCAAACCGTTGAGTGTTTTGCCAGACCGGCTGGGACAAACGCTTGTGATTGCAACAGAACTGACTCCGGGAGAGCTTGCTGCACTGCACGAGAGAGGCGTGGCAGGCGTTATTACTGAACACGGCAGTCCGCACTCGCACACGGCAATCCTGGCCCGCAGCCTGAGAATACCAACGGTGATGGGTGTACACAGAGCTCAAACTCTGGTCCAGGAAGGTGAGCCACTTATTCTTGATGGCCATTATGGTGTGGTATTTGCCTCGCCTGAAGAATCAATCCTTAAACACTACCTACAGAAACAGGCTGAATCTAATCGTTTTATACAGTCACTGGAGGCCGTGCGTAAGCTGCCACCGGAAAGCAGGGATAAACAGACCATTTGCCTGAAGGCTAATGCCGAACGCTCTGAAGATCTGCAAATGGCCATGGAGTCGGGGGCAAAAGGTGTTGGCCTGTTTCGTACTGAATTCCTGTTTCTGACCGGCACACCGCCAGACGAGCAAGATCAGTATCTCAAGTACAAAGAAGCGTTGGAAATCTTGCAGGGCAATCCACTAACACTACGCACATTGGATTTAGGCGCTGACAAAAGCACTGAGTTACTTGATTTTAAAGGCCTGCGAAGCAACCCAAACCCGGCTCTGGGCTTACGAGCGATCAGGCTTTGTCTGAGGGAACTTGAGCTGTTCAAAACACAGTTGCGCGCAATCCTTCGCACAAGTGCCCACGGGCCGGTCAACTGTCTCATTCCCATGCTCACCAGTGCCCGAGAGGTCCAGGCAGTTCGCTCTTTACTGGATGAAACCATGGAGGAACTCAAGGCAGAGGGACGGGCATTCGACGCCAATATGCCGCTGGGAGGTATGATTGAAGTACCGGCCGCAGCACTTGCCCTGCCTGAGCTCAGCCGTCATCTGGATTTCCTTTCCATTGGAACCAATGATCTGATCCAGTATGCGCTCGCTACCGACAGGGTTGATGAACAGGTTGCCCATTTATATGACCCCCAACACCCGGGTGTTGTGCAATTATTGTTGCTGATTTTTCGGTCAGCAGAAAACCTGGATATTCCAATTTCAGTTTGTGGTGAGCTTGCCGGTGACCGGAGGTTCACACGTCTGCTTCTGGCCTTGGGTCTTACCGAGTTCAGTATGCAACCACGCAACCTGCTGGAGGTAAAACAGGTTATTCGTGAGACAGACATTGCCCAGGCAAAATCCTCATTGCGCGAATGGCTGGATGGTCCTGTTCGCGGCGAAGAGGCCTCTTTAACTCACTTTCTGGACATGGCTCAGGCGCAAATTTAGGTGAAATTTTATGTCCGTTTTCGGCTGTGGTTTCAACCGGTCAACGCAACACAATGGTTAAATCGTTCTGCTGGTGTTTCATAGTCTAGCGTCTTTCGTGGTCGTTCATTAAGCCGGTTCTGGTGAACGTTGGAAAGGTCCATTCCTTTTGGGAAGTACTGTCTCAGCAGACCGTTGGTATTCTCGTTCGAGCCACGCTGCCATGGCTGCTGCGGATCACAGAAGTAAACCTTGATATCGGTGTCGCGAGACTAAACGTTGGTGATCGGCCATTTCCTTGCCACGATCCCTGGCCGCCTGATCTGCCTGACTGGCCCGGTAGTGTGTCCGGCCACCATTGCGCCGGATCTCCCGGCTCAGTGAGGTGGCTATTGAACGAATCGAGTGGCCGGCAACGACAGCGCGTGAGATTGAGTGAAAGAATAATTGTCCGACCCCTGCATATTCAAGGAAACACTCTTACAAAATAGAGTTACGGGTCGTCGCGCACCACTACCGTATCTGCCACCGAAATTACTTCATCGCAGGCCAACCCGGCACGTTCAGCATGTTCACGAACCTTCTCCGCACTACTTCCCTGATAAATGCAGACAGTACCGAGACGTCCATCTTCTTCAGCCAATACGTAAGACCTGATCCATTTAACGTCATTCGGCATTTCTTCATTCCCAACTCGGGTTGATTCTTCAGCTGCTGCCCCTAGTTCGGGCGCATCTGCCCAGGCACTACGCCTCAAGATTACAAAGGTTTCCACTATGGTTCTCCCTGTCGGTAGTTATTAGACTTTCCTGAATTTGACCAATTCGAAAGGATTGGCTTGTGAATAGGAAGTATAGACCAAATTTTTGCAACTCCGGAAGTTTTCGTTGGTCTTTATTCTGACGCCTTCATTTCACTTTTTAGCTTTTAATCTCGTAGGCTGGCGCAACATAGCCTGACACAACCTATAATAGGCAGTCCCCTTCCAGTACCGGGATTTTCGCCCCGGCTGTTGCGCCGGGAAAACCACCTGTAGAGCTTGTTGAAATCATGCGCGATTATCACGTAGAAGAGAAAACAGCCAGACACCTCGAACGTTTGTCCGAGGCGCTGGATAGTGGTGTTAAATCACAGGTCAAACTGATGATTAATAGCCTGTCTGGCGCTGAAATTGGCGATCTTCTGGAGTCCTTACCGCTGGCCAAGCGACTGGTGGTCTGGGACCTGGTTGATACCGAACTTGACGGCGAGGTTCTTGTCCATGTCAATGACAAGGTCAGAGAAACCCTCATTTCCGACATGCCGGAAGCCGAATTGATCGAGGCGGTTGGCGACCTTGATATGGATGATCTTGCAGATATTTTGCATGACCTTCCCGATGTCGTCGCTCGTGAAGTTCTGAATGCCATGGACCGGCAGGACCGTGAGCGTCTTGAGCAGATTTTGTCCTATCCAGAAGACTCAGCCGGCGGCTTGATGGACCCATACGTGGTCACAGTACGCCGGGATGTGAGCCTCGATGTAGTCCTTCGCTACCTTCGCTTGCAGGCAAAGCTACCGAAAGATCTGGACAAGTTGTTTGTGGTCAGTCGCGACGGAGCCTATCTGGGTGATCTGATATTATCCGACCTTCTGACGCATGAACTGTCCCTCAATGTTTCAGAGCTGATCGACAACTCAAAGACAGCCATTCCGGTTGATATGCATGTCGGCCAGGTCGCCACCGAATTTGAGCATCACAATTTGATATCTGCGCCGGTTATAGATGCCAATAACATCCTGATTGGCCGCATCACTATTGATGATGTGGTGGATGTCATCATCGAAGGAGCCGAGCACGCTGTGCTCTCTGTGGCCGGCCTTGATGAAGAAGACGATATGTTTGCACCTGTGGTGCAATCGGCCCGTCGGCGCTGGGTTTGGCTCGGTGTAAACCTGATTACAGCCCTGATGGCAGCGATGGTTCTATACGCTTTTGAGCCAACTCTGGACCAGCTGGTTGCTACCGCAGTGTTATTTCCAATTGTCATGAGCATGGGTGGCATTGCCGGCACACAGACGCTCACATTAATGATCAGGGGCATGGCAACCGGCCAGGTCAGCGCCAGCAATATGTCCGCTATGCTGCGCAAGGAACTGTTGGTCGGCGTACTCAATGGCCTGGTATTTTCTGTTTTGGTCGCACTAATCGCTTATTACTGGTACCGCAGCCTTACTTTGGGCCTGGTAATCGCTGTGGCCATTTTGTTTAACCTGATTGCCGGCGCACTTGCCGGCGCCATGATTCCGGTCATTCTGAAGAGGATGAAGATCGATCCGGCGCTGGCCGGTGGTGTGGTTCTCACCACCGTCACCGACGTGATCGGCATCCTGGCTTTTATCGGGCTTGCGACCTATTTCCTTGTCGGCAACTGATTGCACTCGAATCCCATGAAGATATTGATGATCGCACAGGAACCAGAACTGGCTCCTGACAATATCGTCACCGGTAACGCAATCCGGGCACATCAGCTGAGTTCCAGTGTCAGGGCAAGCGGGCACGAAATCACACAAGTCTGGTTTGACCGTGAGAACCCCGGAACCGAGGGCAGTTTTAGCAGTCGCGACGAACTACGCGATCTTTTACTTCGCCACCAGGCGGATGTTTACCTGGTCAATTTCTGGGAACTGCTGGATTTAATTCCCTTCGATTCACCTGTACCCCTTGTCCTCGACTTTATCGCACCAAGGCCGCTGGAACAGCTGTTTGAAAATCCGGGACAAGTTCAACATGATCTGCACCGTCTTAAAGTCAATTTATCCAAAGTAGACCTGGTGATGGTGGGTAATGAGGCGCAAAAACAACTGCTGTTAATTTCCATGCTGGGATCAGGCTTTGATTTACGCAATGAAGCAGGCATCGCCGTTGTACCTCTGGCAGCCGATATGGTCGGAACGCCAGCATCAGATCCGGATAGAGATGGCTGGACACTGGTTTCAGGAGGCGTTAATTGGCCCTGGCGCAATTCTCAACCTTACTGGGATGCAATCCTGGAGCTGGACGAAGCCACCTCACAAAAGCTCAACCTTGTCCGATTTGGCGGGAAGTACAGTTTAAACAGTTCCCAATCAGACCAGGAATCCGGGGAGTCCGGATCGCGACCATTGGAACCCTATAGTCAATATTCAAATTTTCTTTTGAATCAGGCAAATATTGGTATGGAGCTGGCGGTAGAGAACATTGAAAGAAGGTACAGCCAGTCATTCCGCTCGCTCGAATTTCTTCACCATGGTTTACCGGTCATCTGCAATCGTTATCTGCCTATCGCAGCGGACATTGAAAAATACGATGCAGGCTGGTTGATCGATTCTCCGCAAGAACTACCCGGCCTGTTGCGAGACATTACCGGCAAC
>JBLHGQ010000107.1:0-9740 GCA_047614505.1 Rhodothermales bacterium
CGTTGTTCCAGTACAACAACGTCGATGAAGTCTGGTCTACCAATCTGCGTTATTCATGGCTGCGCACCGCGAACACCGGCTTGTTTGTTGTTTACAACGAAACAAAAGGCTTTGGTAGCTTTACTGGTGAGCAACCCAATCGCTCCATTCTCATCAAATACAGCCATATGTTTGATGTTTTTTGATTGATGCTTATTGGTATTAATAATCCGGCCAGCCAAATCTTCTGGAGCTCCCTTGTCTTTAAGGAATGGCGTCATACGCTAATAAATCTATCACCCCGCTCAATCACCGTGTCAGTTTTGTGCCAATTTTAAAGGCCTTATAAAAATGCCCGCAACTGAAAGCGGAAGTTTAAATTTCTTAAATTCTTTGATAAAAACGATCTTCGCGCTTCATGCAAGGATCGCAGACTACGGGCTCAGAACTCAAATTCAGCAAGGAATCTCCATGTTTGATTAGGACTTTTACTGTCGAGCCCCAAAATAATCCCGGCTTCCCACTTTAGCTTTCGTTTACCTTGCAGATTGAACTGCCCCAGAAACGCAGGGCCAAGCCCAATGGTGTTCTGGCCGCTATAGAATTCCAGTGCAGGCTCGAACGCTTTTGAATATCGATACCGCAACTGCAACCCCAGTTTGGCTTCAATTTCGTTTTTAATGTCAGACCCCCACTCCGATATAACAAATAAATTTGCAGTGCCACTCCATTTGCCCCACTCCTTTTCAGCAAGAACACCGGTTGCGAGCTCCCATATGTCCTTATGAACTTCGTTTTCCAATTCAAATACCAGTCCCCAATCCGCCCAGAACTCTCCTTGTTCAGTTAACTGCCTTTTCGCTTCAATTTCATATGCTTCAATTTCAAAACTTTGATCGTCCGACTGTTGTCCCACGACATATAGCTCCCCGGCCCATTGATCACTAAACGAACGCCCATAAGCGAGCTTATAAAGGCTGGTGCTATTTGCGACCCCCAACTGCTCGTCCTGAGTAATTGCTCGCCACTCTATTTCCTGCTCTGTGGCCTGAACATAAGGGTGATAGATTTTGTCGATCACAAAACCATCGGCCAGAATCAGCCCTGGCAAGTAAAGTAAAACACTCAGCAACAGTATGGCTGGTCGTTTTTGGCTTCCAAATACCCACGCAATCAACACCAGAGCTGTACCAGAAAAATAAGCGATTACCTGCATGCCTGAAGGTGTCGCTTCGTAACCCACCAGGGCATAGAGCAATTGGCCGGCAATGGTGGTTTCGCTTAGCAGGCCCGTGGTATCCCAAACTGCCTGGCCGGAAGAAATCCAGTCTGCCTGGGTAAACTGCAATACTGCCTGCGAGAGCATGTTGCCGGAATACAGGGCCAACAAAAGAATTGGCGCTCGCGTTCGCGTTTTCTCAGGCAATGAAATCAACCCATAAAAAAGCAGAATGCCCATACTGATTCCAATACCAAATCCAATAAAGCTACCGGCCAAAACCGGCTGAAAATACTCGCTTTGCTGAAGCACACCAATCAGGTACAACAGTACTTCCGAGCCCTCGCGGGTAATCGCAAAGGCAACGGTTCCTGCTGCGCAACATGCATAAAAAGCATCAGTCCGGTTTGCGGACGCCTTCTCCACTGCGCCTTGACCCTGTAAACCTCTTGAGAGAATTCGCACGCAAAGCACGATCAGTAATGCGATAGCAATCTGTAATATGGCGTTCACAACTTCCTGACCGACATAGTCAAACCACTCGGAAATTCGCGCCATATTGGAGGCATAAAGGTAGGCAAAAATGCTGCCGGCAATAAAGCCATATGCAAGCCATGTGGCTTTTTTTGACTGTTGGGAACTAATTGCCAGTAAAACACTGATGAGCAGTGCAGCTTCCAGTGTCTCCTGCAGCGCAAAAATGACTGAGCTCAACAACATGGCATTCCCTTAGTTCTCCACCCGAACCAGAACCTTGCCCTGAGCTGTTTTGGGGTAAAACTCTCCAAAGAAAGGGTACTCTCCAGGCGCCAAAGGTCCGATAAAAATAACCGTCTGGCTATTACCGCTGATGACTTTTTCGCGATTGAGTTCGTAGCTTTCAAACTCCTCAGGAGTTGGATCGAGATTTTTGATCGCCAGCTTTACCTTGGTGTCCGGCGGAATCACAATCTCAGCGGGGAAAAACAGGTGATCTTTGATCGAGATTTCAAAAACCGGCGTTGCCGCCTGCAATGCGTGACTGAATAAAATAACTACCAAAACCAAAAGTCTCCGGGTATATCGCATCGGTTTTCCAGGCGAATGATTGTTCATCAATCCTCTTCCAGATTTAGATGGGTGTTTGACAATTTACTCGCCTGTACCAATGAATTTCCAACTTGCGGAAATTGAATACGAAATTCAGTGCCGCTTTCAAAACTGGAATTGGCAATAGTAATCGACGCACCGTGTGACTCAACAATTCGCTGCACAATGGCAAGACCCAGACCGCAGCCCGGCTGACCTGATTGATGCCGGTCACCACCCACACGATAGAAGCGCTCAAAAACTGCATCGCGTTGCTGCTCGGGTATACCAAGTCCAGAATCTTCTACCGTGAGAATCACTGATTCTCCATTCTCATTGACCATCACATTAATCTGACCGCCCGCCGGCGTGTATTTATTGGCATTGCTCAAAAGGTTGCGTATTAGGGTAGAAAGCATAAAGCGGTCACCTGAGATAAAACAGCTGCTTCCTTCAAACTCCAACTTTTGATTCTTGATCTCGAATATTGAAAATTCCTCTGCCAGAACCTCCTGGGCAAGTATGGCCAGGTCAACAGGCTTAAAGGACGCGTTGTATTGGTCAGGCGAGCTGCGATACAGGTCGAGGATTTGTTCAACGATATGCCCCAAGCGCTGAATTGTGGCGGATAAATCGATGAAAGCAGGGTAGTTGCCAGATAATTCATGGCTGATGTTATGTAGTTGTACTTTAAGTGTGCTGATGGGTGTTCGTAGCTCATGAGCGGCATCAGATGCAAACTGTCTTTCCCGCAGCAGAGACTTCTCGAGACGAGCAAGCAGGGTATTGGATGAAAGCACGATCTGCGTCAATTCCTTGCTGGAAGTATCTGGCGGTAGTGGGCTTAAATCGTCTGCCTGCTTTTCACCAAGCCGATCGGCCAGTCTGTGTAGCGGTTTAAGACCCTGTCCTACAATGACCCAAATCAATATTCCGACCAGGGGCAAGGCCAGCAAGACCGGCAAAATGGATTCCAAAACCACATTTTCTGCCAGCGTATAGCGCAAGTCAGTACGCTCTGCAACCAGCACCCAACACCGGTCTACATCATCAAAATGAGCCACAGTCCGCCAGCGATAGCCGTCAAAGTTGCTGAATGCAAAGCCGGGGGTCAAAGCGGTAATCGGGGTAGAAGGCGAATTCAAAGAGGATGCAAGAAGTCGATCACCCTGCCATATCTGGTACGCGAAACTGCTCTCCTGATCGACCTTTTTTTCCTGGTCAATTGAATGAAGATTCGCTATTAATCGGGCTGTGTCGTGTAATTGCTGATCAAACAATCTGTCGGCTTCCTCCATGCTGGAGGAATAACCCTTGAGTGCGGCCACAAAACTGAACAGTGTAATAACGGCCAGAATGACAACCACCAGAAACGCGCGAATGGATTTCAAGCTTGCGGCACCTTGTAGCCAACACCTCGTATGGTTTTAATAAAATCCGAGCCCAATTTTTTACGCAAATGGTGGACGTGGACTTCCAGGGCATTACTCGCGACCTCTTCACCCCAACTGTATAAGCGGCTTTCAAGCGTATGGCGTGTTTGCACTCTGCCTGCATTCTCCATCAGGCTTTTTAGCAGCATAAATTCTTTTCGCGATAATTCAAGATCTTGATCGCCTAAGGAAACCGATTGCTGGTTGATATTCAAGCGGACTTTTCCGATGCTTATTTCGGCAGTATTGGAAGTACCAAGCCTGCGCCCCAATACCCGCAGCCGCGCGAATAGTTCTTCCATTTCGAAGGGCTTTGCGAGGTAATCGTCCGCGCCACTGTCCAGGCCGGATATTTTGTCTTCAATCTGGGTCCGGGCAGTTAGTAAGAGCACCGGAAGATCGGTTTTCTTTTTTCGAATGCGTTTTAAAACCTCAATGCCGTCTATGTCCGGCAGGCCCAGGTCAAGAATGACAAGATCCGGCGGATCAGTATTGATGACATAAAGCGCCGCCTCACCCGTAGCAACGATATTGGTGGCATAACCCTGTTTATTGAGTGCCTCATGCAGCGCCGAGGCCAGTGCGTGATCGTCTTCGACCAACAGTATCTGCATTCAACAAAATCCTATTCCGGGTCCGTAAGGAACATCTTGAGTCATGCAGACTAAAAATGCATATGATCAGTGTCACTCGCAGTTGTGATTTGTGTCGCCAGCTTCACAATGGTGCTTTGAAAACGAGAAATCAGGTATTTGTATATCTTGCGCTCAGCCATAATCGTTGCGGCTTCAGAAAGATTGCCCGCAACCACTTGTGGGCGACTATCATAATATGAACCCCAGTCTTCAACGCAGTCAGGATCAACCAGAGATGCCGGGTTGGCATCGCCAAGTTGATGGAGCGTAAAACCCAGACGTCTGATACTTTTGCGCACCGCTGAGGTCGCCGTGAAAACAACCCATTCAGATCGGGTTTTTTCCAATATCGAGGTCATAATCAAATAGATAAGCTGGCTGGAACCACGCTTGCTAGCCACCAGATTGCCAATTTCCACAATGCTCTGCCGCTCAATGGCGTGCCCTGAAATGTTCTCAAGAGCTTTTTCGATCGGTTCGGATAAATACTGCTCCAAAAACATTGCCTCACCTTGTACCAGTCCGACACCTACTGCGGCTGACAGTTGGCCGTCACAGCACATAGTGAGCAACTGCGGCAGGAAATGACGAATATTCGCAGCATAATTTTTTTGATATCGATTGAATATATATTGCTCTACCTGCCCCCGATCGGAGGCAGTTAAGGAATGGAGTGCGAAGCTCGGACCAGGGGACAGAAATCGTGCTATTCCCCGATTGACTTTGGGTTGATCAAACTCTCTAAGCGACAGGCTTTCACTCAACATTTTCTATCCAATTCAGTTTCATTGATGAATAGTGTATTGAGGAATACTTAAGGAACACTTAAGATCGTTTCGGCTTACGAACGCTGTTTATTAAGGTCATTCAGAGCCAAATTGATATCACTCCGGCGGCCTGTATCTGCAATTGGACGATCTGGTCGCGCTTTGGCGCTCAAAGCTTTCTTAAGATATACCTCGGCTTCATCCAGGCGATCCTGATCAAGTAGAAACAAGCCATAAAAATAATTGCTGTCAATGCCGTCGGCATTCATCTCAACACCTTTTTTCAACATGGTCTCTGCAATTTCATCATCACCGCCCATAAAACCCGGAATCTGAAACAGCAAAGCACCGAGGGATGTATAAGCCGCCCCATTTATCGCATTGGGGTCGATTTCCAGCGCGCGATCCAGTTCCGCACGTGCCCGCTTGACCTGCTTACCGGCACTGAACATGCTCACTTCCCCAGCGTTAGTGGAGTACACAATTCCTGTCCAAACATGTGCTTCAGCATCATCAGGATTTGCGGCAACGGCTTTGTCTGCTTCCTTGGTAAGCGCTTGAAAAGCCTTCTTTCGATCTTTCCCTTCTGTTTCGTAATTCGCATGTGCCCAGCTTTTTTGTAAAGACTGGACCGCCTCAGTCATGGCCGCAGATGCTGGAGTTGTAAACCAGGCAAAGGCAACACAAATGAATGCCGTGGTGAGTATGATGTGTTTTTTCATGAACTTGTCTCCTTTTGAATTTCACTATATTTACGGATCACTGACAGTTGTTTTATCAGTGAGCCATCGACTAAAGATGGAAAAACCTGATTGATCCGTGCGAATAATTTTTCGGGGAAACCGAGAACCTTATCCCGCGCAGCTTGAGAAATGGCCTTGATCACTTCTGCTGCCACTGTTTCCGGACTGTCCGTATTGACCTTCAATTCTGTGTTCAACTTCTCAACCACGCCTGCGTTCAAAGCGGTTTGAGTGGCACGGGGAGATACCCAGGCAACCCTGATCGGACCATCGGCAAGTTCCCTGCGAAGCGCTTCTGTATAGCCATGCAATCCAAATTTGCTGGCGCTGTAGAGAGAAAACCCCGGGAAACCTATGTGTCCAAACACAGAGCCAAGATTAACAATGACGGGTTGCACGCCCTTTTCCAGGTGCGGGATCAGCGCACGAGAAAGCTGCATGGGCGCAACAAGATTGATGCGAATCAAGCGCTCGATCTGTTCATCAGATTGTGTGTCATGCAAGCCGAACGCCATTAGGCCAGCGCATTGAACCAGGGCATCCAGGCCATTGAATTCGCTGAGCACCCAGTTAACCAATTCACTCCGGCTTGCGGCATCTCCCAAATCACACTGCTTGAATGGCTGCCCCACCTCATCTGCCAGTTCTTGAAGGGCTGTCTCGCTGACATCCACCATCAAGACTTCTGCTTTGAGCTCAGTCAATTGACGGACAATCACGCTGCCAATACCACCGGCAGCCCCGGTAAGTAAAATTCTTTTACCGGCCAAATTCTGCATCAGGCTGCCTGCTGCTGATTCATGCTGCGGGGCAATGAGTTAAATACACCGGCGTAAAGCGAATATATGACGCGCGCTGTTCTTAACACTGCTTCACGGTCATCCGGTTCTTCAAGCTGATTTATCAGTTTCTCGTAAAAAGCGATATGTTCAATATCCAACGAACCATGCGAGCTCAGATAACTGAACGCTTTATTCGGCAATTCCAGTTTCTTCTGAATGATGCCAGCCGCCTCAGTAGCCAGACGTACGCTGGTACCTTCCAGCACTAATACCATGCCAAAAAAACCCACCGGATTGCGGCGCTGCACACTGTCCCAGGCATAAGCAACCATGATGTCAGTTGCCATTGTTGGCTTGCCTCCACGCACTGCTTCCTTGTCACCACCGCTGGCATCAATATCGTTGAGTATCCACTCCTGATGGCCGGTCTCTTCTTCGATGTATTCGCCTACTGCTTCGCGTAACCACTCCAATCGCCTGGGTAGTCTGGAACCGCATGCCATTAGCAGTGGCACGGTGTACCGAACGTGGTGGTAAGCCTCAACCAAGAATGCCTGGTAAGTGTCCAGAGTAATCATTCCACGCATGCAATCGGTAATTACCGGTGTGGCCAAAAGAGCATTTCGCTCTTTTTCAGTTGCTTGCAATAGTTCCTTGTAATAGGTCATCAGTAACTCCTGAAAAATCAGATTCAATTTGATCAATTAGCGACTGCACAGCTGTGCTATGGGTCGCCAAAACGACTTCTCTGCGAATTCGGCCATTAGCGGTCAATTGTTGGTTGGTTTGAGAAAAAGCATCCACTGTGCGAAATGCAATCACGCGGGCATAGTCAGGTAATCGCGCATTGCAGCGCTCCACTGCCAACTTCAGTTGCAGGGTTGTAACTTCCGAGAAGGGTACGATGAGCGCACCCAGGCCCGGCAAGCCATCACCAAGCACCATCACTTGCGCGATTTCGCTCCCAGCAAGCAGTTCGCTTTCCACCCATTCCGGCGATACATTTCGACCAAATGCCGTGATCAGTACCTGCTTGCGACGGCCTCGAACAAACAGAAATCCTTCAACATCTGTTTCACCAAGGTCTCCCGTGGCCAGCCATTGAGATTGATTTGCCGGCTGGCCCAGGTAAGTAAATTTGTGTTCATCGCGAACCTCAATTTCACCCGAGTCCGAAATACGAATGGCCTGATGTGGCAGCGACCGGCCAACGCTGCCGGGCTTGTCGCTTCCAGGCAGATTAAAGGCAACTACTGAACTGCATTCGGTCAGGCCGTAACCCTCATAGGCCGGGATACCAATCGCCCGCGCCGCGTGAATCAATTCAGGGGCAGATCGTGCTCCGCCGACTGCAACCAGCTTGAGTCCATCAAGGCGCTCGCCTTTCGCCCGCAAATGTTGGACCAGAGATTTGAGCATCTGTGGTAGTAGAATCATGCTATCTGGCTGGTAGCGGCGAAGCGTAGTGAGCAGCACTGAAGGGTCAAACCCTGAACTACCACTAACACCGGTCTCGGCGAGCGATGGCAAACAGACGCTGGCACCACTGAGCAAGGCCGCATATACACCTGCTACATTTTCTAACAGAATGGGTAATGGCAGCACGCTGAGGTGGCGTTTGATATTCAAAAATTCAGTTGCCGATGCCAATGATTGGGCCACTGCCAACTGGTGATCAGCACTCAGACACACACCCTTTGGTGTGCCGGTAGTGCCAGAGGTGAATGTTAGCTTGGCTGTGCCAGCAGGAGTCACCCGATCCTGAGTGGGTCCAAGCTGTAAAGGCACAGATGCAGGCTCGGACTTAAACCCCTCAAACACACTTTCTGCACCAATACTTGTTCCGATCAATGCGTCTATTCCGGATTCAGCCGCTGCGTGGGCGGTTTGTGAAGGTGTAAAAAAGAATGGCAGCGGCACCAGTGGAATGCCGGCCATCATGCAAGCGAGATCCGCACAAACCCAGTCAATGCCGTTGTCCATGCGAATTGCAGCACAACTGACATTTCTATCCACCAAAAGGTTGGCGAGTTCAGATGCAACTTCAATCAGATCGGCACCGCTCAGAAACTGATTTCCTTCGCCGGTAAAACGCACCTTCCTTATTGGATCTGCAAGTGCAGAAACCAGTTTTTGCATATTCGGACTCACTTGATGACTTCGATAGCGAAAGTCTAATGGGCAATCCTTAAGGGAGTCTTAAGCCAGAAATGGTTCCTTGCTGTGGCTTGAAAGTGAGCTGCAATCCAGCTGACAAGTACTACCATCAACGACTCCACGTTCCATAATGCGAGAGATTGCCTATTCGAGGGCTGTGGTCGAAATAATGAATAAGTGAGTACTTAAGATTGAGTTAAGAATAAAAATGTAAGCTCATTTTGTTCTCAGGAAAAATCGTGAGAGTGAACGGTTGCCGGTAAAAGTATTGCCGGGGTGGCCGCCCTAATGACCGCAGTTCTACAAAGATTACTGCTGATCCCAAAATGAAGTGAATCTATGAAATTGCAGCCTTATCAATGAAAGAGACGAAAGTTGGCGGTAAGCCGGAAGAGGATCCGCAGCATTTTGAAACCGTGATTATCGGCACGGGTTTTTCAGGATTGCTGGCGGCTATCGGTTTACAAAAGAAGGGTTTTAATGATTTTGTCTTATTAGAAAGAAACTCTGATATCGGAGGAACCTGGCGCGACAACTCATACCCGGGAGCCGAGGTGGATATTCCAACCGGCTTGTATTCTATTTCCTTTATTCCTTATCAATTCAAGAAAAAATATTCCCCCCAAAGCGAGTTGCTTGAATACACAAACTACATCATCGATAAATTTGGCCTTAGAAAATACACAAGAACAAACCAGGCCGTCACCAGACTGACTTATAACGAAAGCAAATGCTTGTGGGATATTGAGATCGCGTCCGGCGAGAAGTACGTAGCTCGCTTTGTGATTGACACCAGCGGTGTACTGGCAAACCCGCATCTTCCTTACATAGATGGGGCGGAATCTTTTCAGGGTGCACAATTCCATACAGCTCGTTGGGACCACAATGTGCCTTATCAAGGAAAACGTGTTGGTGTGATTGGTTCAGGGTGTTCTGCGGCCCAGGTCGTTCCCGCCA
>JBLHGQ010000108.1:0-9723 GCA_047614505.1 Rhodothermales bacterium
CATACCAAATAGAAAGCGCCGCACCCAATGCACCGCCAGCATCGCCTGCAGCAGGTTGGACCCAGACATCTTGAAACGGCCCTTCGCGTAAAATCCTGCCATTGGAGACACAATTTAAGGCAACCCCACCGGCCAGACACAGATACTCAACATCCAATTCCGCATGCACCGTGTTTGCCAGTTTCAGGATAATTTCCTCTGTGACGACCTGAATAGACCGGGCAATATCCATCTCTTTTTGGGTGAGTTCAGATTCCGGAGGCCGTGGTGGGCCGTCAAACAAATCATGAAATTTCTCACTGGTCATGCTCAGGCCGGTGGCATAGTTAAAGTAGGACATATCGAGTCGAAAGGTTCCGTCTTCTTTGACATCCAATAGATGCTCAAGAATCTTGTCGACAAAGACAGGCTCGCCATAGGGAGCCAGGCCCATCAATTTGTACTCGCCGGAATTAACCCGAAATCCGGTGTAATAAGTAAACGCCGAATACAAAAGACCCAAAGAGTGGGGGAAATCGATTTCCCATTGTGCCGTGAGTTTATTACCGTCTCCCAGCCAAACCGAACTGGTGGCCCATTCTCCAACACCATCCAGACATAACACTGCGGCCTTTTCGAAAGGCGAAGGAAAGAATGCAGAGGCGGCATGCGATTGATGATGCAGGGTGAACATCAATAACGGCAGTTGTTTTTCATGCATCCCTCCGATTTTTGCCAACTCTGATCTAAGTGTTTTCTTCAAAAAAAGCTTTTCTTTCAACCACACCGGAATGGCGCGTATAAAAGAACGGAATCCACGCGGGGTAAACGCGAGATATGTTTCGAGGAGCCGTTCGAATTTAAGCAGAGGTTTGTCGTAGAATACAATATGAGTGACGTCTGTTAACTTGATTCCTGCCTCTTCCAGACAATAAGTAATTGCCTGTGCTGGAAAGCTAGCATCATGTTTCTTGCGGGTGAATCTTTCTTCCTGCGCAGCAGCCACAATACGCCCGTCCACGACCAGCGCTGCGGCACTGTCATGGTAATAAGCTGAGATTCCCAGTATGGCGATACTCATTGCTTGGGGGCCTTTCTCTCTTTTTTGATCGTGGTGGTTGATTCACTCAGTACGCTTGCATATGGTACACATAATGATTCCCGGAAACAGTAATGAAGCAATCACCTAAGCGTTGGCCAAACTTGCTTTTGCTGGTATTGGTCAGTGGTGTTTCATTGTGGCTTGCCGACCGGGTTTTTATCTCCTACGAGCGTTCACAATTGATCCCCAGCCTGCCAAAAATCAATGGCAGTGGCGCAATCAACCTTTCTGCCCTGAAGTACAACGACAGCCTCGTGACTCGTGAGTCCGAAACTGGTGAATTTCGCATTTTGAGCTTTGGCGATTCATACACTTACAGTGTGATGCAGCCTGAATGGTCATATAACGGGATACTTCAGGCTCAATTACAGGAATCGATTGATCAGTATCAAATCAGGGTGATTAACCTCGGCGAGCCGGCAACCGGTACCCGGCAGTTTCGCAAAGCCTACGATTTTTGGTCACAGGTTTTGGAACACGACGCCGTTTTGTTCCACATATTTCTGGGTAATGATGTGCTGGATGACGCATACATCAATGCTTCCGTTGATTGGTCGCCAAATGAAGCTGTGTTCAGAGGTGATAACCCGATACTGGAGGCCGGTAATCGTCGTGTGCCGCAAAAATATCCCTTGCGAATGCTCGACTTCGCCTACGCATGGTTGATGTCAGGCAGAACGAACTCTGGGGAACAATTACCTGAAGGTTATAACTGGGCGGGTTTAACCGACTTCGACCCGGAAACATTTCAGCGTATCAATTTCAAATATCTGGAGAACTTTGACCCTTCCAAATTGCCTTCTTTACTGGCCGGTTACGAACAAGTGTTGAAGCTCTTGGAGCGTGCTCAGGAAATTTCTGAATCCGGGACCAGGGTCGCAATTGTGCTTGGCCCGGCTGAGCCACAAGTTGACGATGAATTGCGACTCGAACTGTTGACAGTGAATGGTGCCGGCCAGGGGGATTATGATCTTCAGCTTGCACAAAGAATTATCAAAGCGTTACGTGACAAGGTTGCACCGCAGGTAAATTTGATTGATCTGACCGCTTCGTTCAGAGCCAGACGAGCAATGAGCGGTGAAAAACTGTATTTCCGACGCAATACACATTGGGATAAGGAAGGTAACGACCTGGCTGGAAATATGATTGCCAACGAGCTCAAAACCGACTGGTTTGGTCTGCCTTCAATTGTGGTTTCACTGGAAGAGGACCCCGTCTATCAGCCGTTGATCAGTGATACAGATATTGAGAACTATGTTGGGCAGTTACTAGGCGGCCCTGAAAAAATACGACCGGATGTCAGCGGTGCTGCACGGGCAGTGCAAATGTTCGATGGGGTGATCGGTCAGCCTGATAACTGGGCGATTGCGCCACTCAATCAGCCAATATTGTTGGAGTTTGTAGAGCCGCACAGTTTTTCTGCAATGCATCTACATCTTTATCAGGATAACGGCCGTCAATACCGTTTCACTGTTGATGCAATGCTCAACGGCCAGTGGCAAAGCGTTGCCGATCACTCACAAACGGCGGTTGGCGGCATGCTGGAAATTGAATTGAGTGATATGCCGGTTTCGGCTATTCGAATTATTGGATTGTACAATTCCAGTCAGGAAAGCAATCCCGCCAACACATTCCTGCACATATCAGAGTTGGAGTTTGTCGATTAGAATCAGTTTCAGTTGGTTCCGGCGATCGCCCGATAACGCAATTCAAGCTGTTCCTGATACTTCAACGCTTCCGGGTCGAGATCGGATACGGCTGGGATATTCGGCTCGAAATGTTTAAAGTGATCCTGGCCACGAACCAGCAGTGCGGTATCCATCTCATGCTTTGTCTGACTCACATGTGTTGCAAAGTACTGAACATTTAATCCAATTCGTCTTTCATTGCTAATGTTTGGCATTGAAGAGTGCAATGTCCAGCCATGATGAAAAGACGCTTCCCCCGGCTCAAGCGGGCACGAGATGGCATTGCTTTCATCCACCCCCCGAACCGTCTGGCCTGAGAAAAGCACATTGGTCTCATCTGCAGTCATGTGATGATCCTGGCGGCCAAGCGCATGACTGCCGGGGATCATTCGCATGCAACCATTTTGCGGTGTGGCAGGTGAAAGGGCCAACCACATTGAGACCTGATCATCGTGGCTCAAGCCCCAATAAGTCAGGTCTTGATGCCAGCTGACGTGAGATGGCGTATTGGGTTCTTTGATGATATAAGTCACATTGTAAAGCAGGATGTCGGGGCCAATGAGGCCTTCGACTATATCCAGCACGCCAGGAAGGGTTGCCAGCTCGAAAGGCGACTTCAAGATAGTGTGTACCTTGGTTTTGTAATGTAAGGGACCGACCCTGGATTCTGCTCTTTCCAAAGCCTCATAGTGGCTGGCAGTCTCAGAAGCACTGAGAATCCTCACTCCGTTAATAAACCCATCCCTTAAATAACTTTGTTTTCTGTGTTCAAGCGGAGTAGCCATTTGTGCATTTTATCCGGTTCGGTAACTGTTGGTAAAAGCTTCTAATTGACTAGCGTGAATTCTTCCGTAGTTGAGGAGTTCTGAGCCAATTCGGGAACTGGTGCTTTTAACAGCTTACCTAGTGTTAAATTTTACCTATATTGGTGTTTTTAGATTTAAGTTACCTGTAATAAGAAGCAACAGTACTTTTCAACTTCTCCCTAGAGGTACATTGATTGTAAATCAACACGATATCTAACGAATTCAATAAAAAAAATTAATAACTATTCTCTAATGAATATTAATTTAATCGATCAATTTTTACCTAAAGCAATTTTGGGGAAAGCATATGGGCATTATCATTCGTAACTACAATAAAGCAGGATTGCTGATCTGCATTTGTGCAAACGCCTTCGACTCAACACTTAGGGCCTTCGCTTACTGAACTCCCCAACACAGCTGGTAAAGGGGTCTATAGTTTTGGCATTTCCTTCGGGGCCACTAAATTTTCCGAATTGGACGGACGTGATCTAAACAACCTGCTTGTTGATCTAAGCCATGAAGAGCTCGAACCTGATGTGCTCAATTGCCTCGCCCCGGGATTTCCCAACCCACCCCCACCAAATTGCTATAAATACATTGATGATATTGTGCAGTTAAATTTGAACCTTAAAATTGAAAATGAGTTTCTGGGGTATTTGGGCTCTTCATTGCAAAACGCAGGCTATACCGTTGAATTTGCTGCTAATGCAAATGACGGTATTAGAAAAGCGCAAGAATTACGGCCAACAGCCATATTGCTGGATATAATGCTTCCCGACAGGGATGGTTTTGAAGTAATGAAAACATTGAAGTCTCATGATGGCACCAAAAACATTCCAATTATTGTCATCTCATCTATGGATAAAAGCAGTGAACAATCAGACGGATATGTTGACTGGATCATCAAACCCATAGATGTTCGATATTTAATGAAAGCTCTTGGCCATTTAATCGTGAGCCCGAAAAGTCATTAACTCTCATAGTTCCGCAAAGCGTCAACAGCAGCAGAAAATTCCGAAGTCAAACGTGAAACCAGGTATTGGACAGACAATTCCTCTTTCCCCAAACGAACTTTCTCGAGTTCATTACAGGTTTTAGCCACGCTATGAACACCAAGGAAGGCGCTACTTGATTTCAGCGCATGGGCTGCAAATGCCATCTTATCCATGTCATTGCTATCAGTTGCCGAGCGGATATCCTGCATATAGATCGGAGCCTGGCTAAGATAGGTCTGAATCAGTTTTTCGATCATTTCCGGACTGTTGAAAACCCCACCCATTGATTGCAAATCAACAAGTATTGCATCGCTTTCGCTAGCAACATTCTCAACGTTTTGTTCTTTTGTGGATCGGGCGGCAGCGTGGTTTTCTGTAACGAGCCATTTTTCCAATAAATCCTGCAGTTGTTGGAATTTGAATGGCTTACTCAAGTAGTCATCCATGTCCATCTTAAGACACCTTTTCCTATCCCCCAAAATTGCGTTAGCGGTAACTGCGACAATTGGAATACGCCTGCTGTCAGTGGCTTCGCTCTCAATTCGTCGAATCTCTTTTGTTGCCTGGAAGCCATCCATGCCCGCCATATGACAATCCATCAAAATGAGTGAATAAGCATTGTTTTTGAATTCTTCTACCGCCTGGGCGCCGTCTTCAGCGACGCCATACTCGTAATTCAATTTTTCCAGCATGTAGCACACCAGCTCCAGATTCATCCGGTTATCTTCTGCAACCAATATGCGAGCTGGTTTGTTCATGGTGTTTGAACTCTTTTGCCTAATTGGGCCTAATCCAAAATTTAAGCCTAATCTGAATAATAAATCAATCTTTCTGTGAATATATCAGAGATGGCCTCAAAAAATCAGACAGCTCGTCAGGAAGATGACAGTTCGGAAAGTGATTTCAAGCTTGTTGCTCTTTGATTAACTTGAAATTGGAGTGCTGAATTTCAAGCGCTTCTTTTTGCATTTCCAGTTGTTGCTTCTGGCCTTCGCGGATATCGTTTAATACTTTCAGCATTTCTTCAGTCATGTAGTTATCCATACGTGTCGGCGTGCCAGGAAATTTCCAATGATTCAACTTCGTGATCGAAATCATTCAGGTTTACTAAGCCCAAACAGGGTGTCGCACCGCGTAATGAAAGTTCATCTCGAGATGGACCAGCAGTATGTATGACTATATTTGGAGATAACTTTTCAAGGTCGTGTTCGAAGCTGTCAGAGAGTTGATCAATAGTGGCTGGAAATATTTCGTAAGAAGGATTGATTTGATTAAGCTCCGTTGCGAGCTTATTAGCACTAGTGTTACTTCTACTACTTACCAGCAATCTGGTATTTGGTTCTCCTGACAACCTGCGACATATCCTTCCACCGAAATGCCCGGTAGCGCCGATTATCAAAATGGTTTTCAATTGTGACAAACTATTCTTCTATTCTGGAAAAGCTCATAGCGCCGCAAGAAGGACTGCGAGTTGCTGCGGCACAGTAGTTCATGGTCGCACCTAATTTGACTGCATATGTGGCTTGCGCCATGCCTTTACGATCAGTGGCCAGCTTGCAATTCGTGCATTGTCGGTATTGCCCCATTGGCGAAGAAGACCATCGTGCACAATATCAAGCGGATTGCAGCTGTGTTCTTTTTCGTAGGCTTTAACGGCTGACCATGTATTCAGGTAGCCGATCAGGTTGGAAAATTTCCAGGATTCGTTCATCTCCATCTCTGTAACTGGAATCTCTGTGAGCGGAAATTGCACGTCAGAATAACCACTTTCAACCATTTTTCGATCAAACGGCCAATAATCACCGACTATATCAGCGTAGAGATGATTAATGATTTCGTCTAGCTCTTTACCAAACGTTATCAGTCCGTATGTCCATACGGCCAACACGCCATCAATTTTCAGCACCCTGTCAGCTTCTACTGCAAACGCCGGAATATCAAACCAATGAAGTGCTTGAGCTACAGTAATGAGGTCAACAGAATTGGATGGGATTCCGCTTTTCTCTGCAAAGGCAACTTTATAGGAAACGCCACCAGCCACTGCAGAATTGGATATCTGATTAGCGCTGGCATCGGTAGCAAAAACTTTGTCGAAATACTCAATAAGGCTGGTCGCCGCCTGGCCTGACCCGGTTGCACAATCCCATGCCAACGAGTGCTCTTCGCACAGCGAAGACAAGCAGGAAAAAAGGCTGTCCGGGTATTTCGGGCGAAACGCGCTGTATTGCGCTGAGTGCCCGGAGAAATGATCCTTAAAGTTCATGATTTAACCGCATAACGCCTCAATAACCGGCAGCAAGTGTAGCTGTCCGGCCCGTAAGCGCGTAGTTGATTTACTTGTTGTATGTTTATGACTGAGATTCACTTTCCATTTATAATGGACCGATAAATGTGATTCCAGTTACATATTTCGATATCATATTTACCTCGTTGCCTCCCCAAAATGTTGACTTTATCATTTAAGCTTAGCTGTACATAACGACCACTTAACGCGCGCTAGTTTTGAGTGTCGGTCTTAATGCGTTTGTAATGTTGGGTGCAGTCACATCAAACCCGAATGATAAGTATTACTCGTTTGAGATAATGTCACATTTAAAAAAATGACTATCCTTTTCACCAAGCTGTTGAGCGAGCTTTGGAAGTAAGTTGGACATTTCATCAAAGAGCTTCCACGGAGGATTGATGACTATCATTCCCGATGCTGTCATACCTCTTTCATCTGTATCATCAGAAAGGCCCAGCTCAAAACGTTGAATATTTTTTATGCCACTTTCAACGAACTTACTTTCCAATTTATCAACTGTCCGCCTGTCAACCACAGGGTACCAAAGGGCATAAATACCATGATTGAATTTTTTATAGGCCTTCGCTATGCGATTAACCACCAGGTCGTAATCAGATTTAACCTCATAGGATGGGTCAATCAAGACGAGGCCACGCCTGCTGGCCGGAGGTAATATTGCGTTGAGGCCTTCGAATCCATCCTGACAATGGACCCTTATTTTTTTGCTTTTGGACATGTAGTCACGCAGTATCTTAAAGTCATTTGGATGTAGTTCAAACAGCCAGGCTCTGTCCTGGGGACGTAGGAAATATTTGCCAATCGAAGGTGATCC
Source organism: Rhodothermales bacterium (assembly GCA_047614505.1). Lineage (GTDB taxonomy): Bacteria > Pseudomonadota > Gammaproteobacteria > Xanthomonadales > SZUA-36 > JABDJL01. Next base: position 7,687 of record JBLHGQ010000108.1, read on the forward strand.
GGGATAAATAGTTAATTCGTCGGGTTGGTTAAATGAGCTTATTACCTCAAAATAACGAGCCAGTTCTGGAAAGTCGATGGCTGTTAATTTGCCAATCCCGTTAGAATATTCTTGCAGTTTTTGGGAGTCTGCAGACTTTAGGCTGTAAAGACCGGCACCAGAATGCGTGTCGATATACTCGAATGGTGTTTCTTTTTGAATTAAGTGATCAAGAATTTCGACTAATACAATGTGTTTGAAAACATCAGCAAAATTACCCGCATGAAAAGAGTGTCTATAACTTAACAAATGACCATCTCAATATATGTATCGGTAGAGTTCAGCGGGATAGCCGGGTTGGCTGGAATGAATAATTAGCGTTTTTCAACGGATTTGCACCCATGCACCCTCGCGCTTTTCGTACAACTCAATCCATGAATACGGCGGCAGCTTCTTTCGCGAACCGAATGTAATCTTCCTTATTATCATTAGGCACTGCGGCTAAGAATCCGTCTATGTATTCCATAATGTTCTCCTGGATTTGTTATGTGGTTTCACTGAGCGAGTTTTACGCTGGCTATGCGATTCAAGCTAACACCCGCTTCTGCTGCTTCAGTGGCAAGATGTCGATGCACTTCTGGCGGAATACGAACCATAAACTTGCCGCTAAATTGGCGGCTAGAAATTGGACTAGGAAAGGTCTCTCCAGTTTGCACCATTTCTTCGACAACGTTTTTGACCAAAGCACGAACACCTTTCAGGGCCTCCTCGGGATCAACCGAGAGCCAGCTAAGGCCAGGAAACTCCGCACATAATCCAACAAATTCCCCATCTTCATCTGACCAGGTAACTCGATACGTATATTTGTCGGTTTCAAGAATCATTTTTAAGCTCCAATTTCCCAATGGCGAGTAATACCTGTCGTACTTGATACGGTTTAGCCTTACCTTTATCGTTTTGTATATTCACTCTCCGATCTCCTGGCCAAGGAGTCTTAAATACACAGTGACTGGTACCGGTTTGGCGAGGTTTGCCAAAATAATGTTCACAAACTTTCTTCAAATCATTGAAGCGAACCCCTTTAGGATTCGACTTCATTTTCACAAGAGATTTAGCTAAATCACTCACTATCTAATAGTATCACTATTGATACTACTGTCAAGCGCATTCTATTTACACTTAACGTTTGAGTTAAGAAGCGCCGTTAGGTGTCTTGCTTGAACGCTTTGTTAGGTGGCATCTTTTAAAGTAAACGCGATGTCCGTATATGGAGTAAATCGGTCCTACTCAGCCTTCTTCGCCACAATAAACACTCCATCGCCTTTGCCCGGTTGCCATTGGTAGTCAATCTCAAAACCGGCATCGGTCAAACTGTCTTCCAATTCTTTCGTGGTAAAGACCTTGAGAATCAAGCCAAATAATTTTCCAATCGGCACGATAACCATTAAAAACCTCATCATTGTGTCTCCAATGCACGCCGTACTGGTGACGAAAATGCCGCCCGGTTTAAGCATTTTATGAACCTTGGCGATTACCTCTTCCTTGTTATCCAGTAAGTGCAAAATACTGAGCCCCAACACGGCATCGAAGGTTTGATCGGCCACGCTGAATTCACTGATGGTCGATTGATGAAAAGTGACATTTTCGACATTTTTTGCGTCAGCTTTGCCTTGGGCGATCTCAATCATTTTCGATGAGATATCAATTGCTTGAATATGTTTCACATAAGGCGCATGGGTGATGGCGGTCGACCCTGTCCCGCAGCCAAACTCCAATACCTCCATATCTGGCTGAAAGTATTCGCGTGTGACCTGCAGTTTTTTCTGGTAAGCCGCTTCATCAGCAATGGGTTGTTTCGAGTAGCGTTCTGCTATTTTGTCCCAAAATTTAGCTGACTGATCCATCACCACCTCCTCTACCACCTAACGCCTCCATAATTTGCTGCCTGAAGCGTAGCGTAAGGCAGTCAAATTGATGGCATTGTTATGATCGATCGCTATCAGCTTATTTTCTAATGGCTCGCAACATCCATGATGTTTTTTCATGAATTCGCATACG
>JBLHGQ010000109.1:0-9680 GCA_047614505.1 Rhodothermales bacterium
TGATCCGTTGCCGCAATCGTATCCATTTGCCCGGCATAGTCATGTACCGCATAAAGACACACCTCAAGCAGCGCCTCTTCCTTGGATTTAAAGTAGTAGTACAAGCTGCCCTGTTTGATTCCCAGATGTTCAGCGATGTCCCCGGTACTTGAACCGTGATAACCCTTTTCAGCAAAAACAGCTGCCGCAGAACGAATAGCGTCCTGACGATGCGATTGATATTTTTCTGCTGTATTGGACAAAAAAGTTCTTCCTTAACAAGGAGGCGTAATTCTATAGATCAATAGAATAAAAATCAACATATTTAAAATAACAATATATACCAATAGTTTATGCATTTTGTTTATCTATTGATCCAGATAAATAAATAAAAAAGGGCGGCCTCAATGCATTCGTCTTGAGTCTGCGGACTCTGTCCGGAATCCACAGACCATGATTGACGGAAACATGTCGCCTCATTGCTCTCGAAATGGTCTTTCTTGAGGTAGAATCGTGCGGTTATTGATGCCGTCATGCATATTTAAATTTCAGCCTAAGGAGTTTTGAGTGAGATCACATGCTCGTATTGTCATAGTCGGTGGCGGCATCATGGGTGTCGGCCTGCTTTATCACCTTGCTGAAGAAGGTGCCAAAGATCTCCTGCTAATCGAAAAGGGTGAATTGACCTCCGGCTCGACCTGGCATGCAGCGGGACAATGCCCCAGCCTGGTGGGCGACTTCAATATGGCCAAAATACACCATCATGGCAATACGCTTTATCCCCGGCTCGAAGAACTGACCGGGCAATACACCTCCTGGCATGGCTGCGGTGGCATCAGGCTGGCCAGAACCAAGGAGGATATTGACTGGTTCAAATATATGGCGGGTTTTGCAGACGATATTGGCTTTCGTATGCAGATCATCGGGCCTGACGAAATACGTAAAATACATCCATTTCTCGAATTGGATGGAGTCCTCGCCGGTGCCTGGACTCTGGATGACGGGCATGCAGACCCAGCCGGTCTTACCTTTGCAATGGCCAAAGGTGCGACCAATATGGGTGCCGAAATCATGCGTCATAACCGTGTAACCGACCTCGTTCAGCTACCATCTGGTGAGTGGGACGTGGTTACTGAAAAAGGCACTGTACGGGCTGAGATTGTGGTGAACGCTGCAGGTGTTTACGCTCGAAATATCATGCAAATGCTCGGCAGGGATTTGCCGATCTGCAATATGGAGCACCACTATCTGGTGACCGGCCCGGTGGCCGAATTTATGGATCGTGATGATGAGGTTCCGGTTGTGCGGGACCCTTATGCGCATTGTTATTTACGCCAGGAGCAAAAGTCAGGTTTGATTGGCGTGTATGAGCGGGAAAACATGGTTCAGGCATGGGCACCGACCGGGCTGCCTGCATGGGAATCGGATAGTGAACTGTTTCCTGAGAACTATGACCGAATCATGCCGTGGCTGGAGCGCGCACTTGAAAGAATACCCAGTTGGGCAGATGCCGGAATTAAACGTGTTGTGAATGGTGCCATTCCACATACCACTGACGGCCCTCCACTGTTGGGTCCCGAGCCGGGATTGCGTAATTTCTGGCAGGCCTGCGGTGCCTCTTTTGGCATTGCCCAGGGTGCAGGCTGTGGCAAATATCTTGCCCAATGGATTTTGTATGGTGATTCTGAAATCAATATGAGCAGTTTCGACCCCAGACGTTTTAGCGGCTATGTGAATGAAGATTTTCGTATTGCCCGTGCTTTCCAGGATTATGGATACACATACACCACTTCGTATCCGGGAGAAGAGCTTCCTGCTGGGCGCAATGTCAGAACCGGGCCATTGCACGATAAATTAAAGGCAATGGGCTGTGTGCATGCAGTGACCAATGGCTGGGAGAGGCCCAAGTGGTTTTCCCTGGATGGCAGGGAAGAAAAATACAGCCGCCGTCGCAATAATGTGTTCGACGTGATCGGTGAAGAGTGTAAAGCGGTTCAGGAACGTGTTGGCCTGATGGATTTCACCGGGTTTTCCAAATTTGAAGTCAGTGGTCCAGACGCATTCTCGTTTCTGAACCGGATTTGTGCCAATCGCATATCTGCAAAAGATGGCGGAGTGGCGCTGACCCATACCTTGTCAGAAAATGGTCGTATCTTTGGCGAAATGACGGTGACACGACTGGCGCACGACCGTTACTACGTTCTGTCAGCGGCTCTGGCAGAGATTCGTGACTTTGATCATTTTGAGAAATCGGTGAAGGATAACGAAAATGTCACGATCACAAATGTCACTGAGGATCGTGGTGTACTTGTTGTTGCTGGCCCGCGCTCGCGGGAGTTGCTTGCCGGTCTGACTGATTCCAGCCTAGAAAATGACGCATTCCCATGGTTAAGCGCCCAGGAAATCACCCTTGGCGGTGTGCTTGTGCGAGCACTTCGGGTGAATTATGTCGGTGAGTTGGGTTGGGAATTGCATCCGCGAATTGAAGACATGGAGACTGTTTTTGATGCCGTGTGGGAAGCAGGTCAGCCTTTGGGTGTCGCCAATTTCGGGTTATATGCGGTTAACAGCCTGCGCATTGAAAAGTCCTACCATGGTTGGGGCAGTGACTTGACCAACGAGATTAATATGCTCGAGGCCGGTATGTCGCGATTTATTCGCTTTGAGAAGGATGACTTTACCGGCAAGCAGGCGACACTTAATGATCAGGAAGAGGGTCTGAAGTGGGAAATGATTTATTTCGAAGTCGATGCCACCGATTCTGACATCCGTGGCGCAGAGCCCATATTTGCAGGAGAGAAATGTATTGGTATCACCACATCTGGTGCCTATGGCTATCGCAGCGGAAAGAGCCTGGGCTTCGGCACCGTTCGCACTGGATCAAGGCACGAAAATACGCAGATGGAAGTGAAACTGCTAGGCGAGCGACACGCTTTACGGCCGCTCAGCAAGCCTGCCTATGATCCAGTCAACGAGCGTCTAAAAGCCTGATCAGAGGTTCCTTTATTTTGGGCGGCCCATTTCCTCTCTGGACAGGAAGATTGGAAATTCCTCACGGATTGCTGCGTCGGTTTCGTCACTGATGTGCCTGGGGTGGTGGCTGGCGATAATTTCGTCACGGCGTTTGACCGCTTTGTCCAATATCACAGGTTGTCCGGCAGCCGCAAATTCCACGGGGCTCATTCGATCGGATAGTTCCGGATAGAAGTACTCGCTTTGCATCACCTTAAGTGTCTGATCGGCGGCAAGATAATGCCCTACACCGCTCAAACATACTTTTTTCAGGGTTTCAAAACCAAGGGTGTCTTCATTTACTTTGATGCCGCGTGTAGCGCGAAGTGCGGCCCCCAGCATGTCATTATCGATCAAAATACTTTCCGGGCAGGCACTCAACAGGCTGGCATACATGCCGGCTGACTCATAAACAATATTGGCGCCACCAAGAGCCGCTGCCTGCACTGTTGAACTTCTCTCGGCACCTGCCTGAATATCCGGATACTTCGCATCGCTCATTCCACAGGCGGTTCCAAATGGTAAATCAAATACATTGCCCATCTGCGCACATGCCGCAGAAAGTAGTCCCTGTTCAGGTGAACCGCCACTCATTGCGCCGGTGCGTAAGTCAGAAACAAACGGCCAGCAACCCACAATTGCAGGGGCGCCCGGCTTGATGGCATTGAGGTAAACAAGCCCACCAAGGCATTCGGCCCAGGCCTGGGCAACAGCACCGGCAAGGCAGGGAGGCGTGGTTGCACCGGCCTGTCCTGCAGAAAGCAACAACACAGGCATACCGCCTTCGACAGCAACACGCAGGCACTCAAGTGCTTCAGAAGTGAATTTCATCGGTGGTACAACAAAGCAATTGGATTGGCTGACAAAAGGCCGGGCGCGCCAGGCTTCCTCGCTGCCTGCGACCATATGTAAAAGCTTCAAGGACTTTTCAAGATGCTCAACATCAACCCAGCTCGAGCCCACATGCTTGCTGGTGCCTGCGATAGAGCAGTACAGAGTATTGAGGTCCATCTGGTAGTTATCAGCGATGTCACGCAATACGCACATGCGCTGAAAAATGTGAATATGCTCACAGGTATCGGCAATGCGCGCCATGTCGAATAAATCCTGGGCTTGCGATTCCCGGTACTCACGTTTGACTGAATCGGCAATTAGGACGGCGGCGCCAGCGGTGGCGAAATGTACTCTGGAACCACTCAGCAATACGTCATGCTTAGGGTCCTGGCCGTGCAGTGTGATATTTCGTGCTGCCAATAAAAGGGCGTGATCAACCACTTCCCGTGGCATTCGCAAGCGACCGTCATCACCCATTACAGCGCCAATGGCAGTGCAGGTCTCAATGCAATGAGGGGTGGCGTCAGCAAACCCGACTTCTTCAAGGATTCTGTAACAAGTGTCGCGTACAGCTTCGACATCTGAATCCGTGAGCGGCTTGAATTGTCCACCTGATTCGCCTGGTTGAACAGGTTTCATGTGTTCGGCCAGGGGAGCGGCACGAACTGCTTTGCGGGCTACGCGGCCGCCTGATCTTCTTACCATGTCATTCCCTTTTAGTGGAGAAAGGCCTCCAACTGCAGCGGTCTAAAAACAATTGGCGAAATATTGCCTATCAATCTCAATTTCCGCAAGAAAAATCAACCTTAGTAAAACGTACCCGGTTCACGTGCAAAAATTTGCCGGACCAGGGGCTCAAAATGTTTTAGATGCTGTGTTTTGTAGACCGGATCGAAGGACGTCTGATCCCAGCGCGCACAAAAATCTGCACAGGCTTCGAAATATTCATGATCTCGAAATTGATCGCGGGCATTCGGGTCAGCTCCTATGTATTGAAAATAATAGTAACCCTGGAACAAGCCGTGGTGCTTAATGATCCAATGGTTTTTCCTGCTGACATAAGGTGCCACTAAAGCAGCAGCCGCCTGCGAATGATTGGCCGGTGCCAGGATCTCTCCAATATCGTGCAGCAAGGCGCAAAAAATGGTTTCATCATCAGCGCCATCACGTTCAGCGCGGGTGGCCGTTTGTAAACTGTGCCCCAATCGGCTGATCTGATGAGGCGAATCTCCATCCATTGCGTTTAACCATTCCAAAACACGATCGGCTTGCCCGGCAACAACCGACGCATCATGCGCACAAACGAGGTCATAATCTGCCTGCGTGCCGTACTCCATTGCAGTGAAACTGACTTTGTCTGAAGTTTTGCTCATTAGTAAGTTCTCGGAACCTTGCCAAGGTTGGCGTAGATCGTTTTCAGCTGGGTGTAATACTCGATCGCCTGCAAACCATTTTCACGGCCCAGTCCGGAATGTTTGTAACCACCAAATGGTACTTCGGGCGGTGTAATGTTGTAGTCATTGATCCACACCATACCAGCCTGAATCTGATTGGCGACTCGATGTGCCTTATTAAAATCACTGCTGAAAACGGCACCGGAAAGACCAAAGTTGGTGTTATTGGCACGGTCTATTGCCTCACTTTCAGATTCAAATGACAGGACTGACATCAGGGGACCAAAAACCTCCTGCTGTACAAATTCCATTTCATCATTGCAGTCGGCAAAAATCGCTGGCGAAACATAGTAGCCATTGGCGAAATCGCCCTGCGACATATCATCACCCCCACATACATGTCGCGCAGCACTTTGTTTGGCGATATTCATATATCCCATCACCTTTTCGTGTTGTTCCCGACTGACCAGTGGCCCCATTTGAGTTTGCGGGTCAAAGGGATCACCAATCCGGATGACCCTGGCCCTGCTCGCCAATTCTTCAATAAAGGCTGTGTAAATACCCTTTTGCACAAAGACTCTGGTGCCGTTAGAACAAACCTGTCCGGTAGAAAAGAAGTTGGCAACAAGTGCGGCATTAATGGCGCTGTCGAAGTCAGCATCATCAAAAACGATGATTGGTGATTTCCCTCCCAATTCAAGCGTGACCTTTTTCAAATCGGCAGCGGCGCTGGCCAGTACTTTCTTGCCGGTTTCTACTGAACCCGTGAGCGATATCTTGGCCACTTTTGCATGTGTAATTAAGGCTGCACCGGTTTCCCTGCCTCCCTGAACCACATTGAACACGCCGGGTGGCATACCCGCTTCTGTGTAGATTTCGGCGAGCCGCAGTGCTGACAAAGGGGTTTGCTCGGCCGGTTTGAAGACCATAGTGTTGCCGCATGCCAGGGCGGGGCCGGATTTCCACATCGCGATTTGAATCGGATAATTCCAGGCACCGATACCAGCGCACACTCCGATTGGTTCGCGTCTGACCATCGCAAATGCATCGGGAGGCAGGTCAATGTGCTGACCATGAATGGATTGTGCAACACCGGCAAAGTACTCAAGTACATCGGCACCGGTTTTGATATCAACTTCTGAAGTTTCAGAAACCGGTTTCCCGGTATCAAGCGTTTCAAGCAAGGCCAATTCATTATTCCGTTCGCGCAATATGCTGGCTGCTTTCCTTAATATTTGTCCACGCTCAACTGCCGGCATCCGGGCCCATTCCTGAAAAGCAACGTGAGAAGAGGCCACTGCCTGGTCAATGAGTTCTTTATCCGCCACTTCAACTTCGCAAATGATCTGGTCATTGCCAGGGTGGCGGTTACTGAAAGTCTCGCCGGTGTTGTTGGCAACAAATGTCCCACCGACATAGCTTTGCTGAACCGGCAACCTTGTTTCCGGGCCGTACTTATCTGAAGAGCTCATTTTGTTGAGTCCTTATTTGGTGCTGCCGTGACAGCTTTTACAATCAGGGCATCGGCTGCAATGGCAGCATCTGGTGTCACAATCAAGGGATTGATATCAAGTTCCAATAGAGACTTCTCGTTAGCTATGGCGTAGGCGGCAACTGACTCTACAGCGGCAATGATAGTCTGCATGTCGCCTCCACATGCGCCGCGATAAGAATCAATCAGCTTTGCTACCTTTAATGAGCGGATTGCGGTGAGCATTTCCTGATCATCAAGTGGAAGCAATAATGAGGCGGAATCATCTAACAACTCCACCAAAACACCACCGCTACCAATCAGCATCGTCAAACCAAAAGTGGGGTCGCGAAAAACTCCGACAATTAGCTCTGCAACCGTTGGGGATACCATTTTTTCCACCAGAAACCGGTCAAATTGCGGTGATAATCCATCAACAGCTGCCTGAACCTCATCACCATTGCTCAGGTTTAGCTTTACGGCTTGAGCCTCGGTTTTATGGGCTAGTGTATTTGACACGGCTTTTACCACAACAGGGTATCCAAGCTCGTCCGCTGTGTGCGCGCAATCTTGCGCAGTGCAGAGCCGCCCTGCTGGGATGGAAATACCGGCATTTTGGAGTTCGGCTTTGCTCATGGCCTCATCCAACGCTTGCGTCTGACCGGGCATAATGCTCGGGTGCAAAAGTGGCTGAATGTTGTCCGCACGCGCTTGAGCGGCGCCAATAAAGGCAGCGGCTTTGACGGCAAAAATACATTCTTCAAGACCCTGCATCGGGGCAATATTGGCCGCCAGTAGTCTTGTCCTGGCACTCTTTGGCAAGGTCTCAGGCAGGGTCGCGACAATGGCAACGTATTGGCCGGTTGCTTGCGCGGCATCTATCAAGGCACGCTCTGCAACTTGCCAGTTTTCCATGCCCCGTTGTTCTGATAAAGGATAGTCAAGCACCAGGATAGTGCAGCCGAACTCGTTTCTGAGCATTGCGCTAAAGCATGCATTGAGTTGCTCGTAATTTCCCCAGGCGTAAGTGTGGTAGTCGAGAGGGTTGGATAGATGGACACCGGATCCGAGCACCTCCAGCAATTCGACTCTGGACTGTTTTGACAACTTTGGCATCTCCAGGCCCAGCTTGTCAGCATGATCCGCAATCAGTGTGGCTTCCCCTCCTGAACAACTCATGGATCCAAACGTGCTTGCAGGCAGAACTCCGGTAATCGAGAGGAATTTCAAGGTTTCGAGAAACTCTGCCAGCGTTTCACAACGGGCAATTCCAAGACGCTGAAAAAGTGCCGAATACAGCTGATCCGACCCTGCCAATGAGCCGGTATGGCTCATAGTGATCTCTGCACCCTGTGAAGATCGACCGGTCTTGATTGCAATGATTGGTATGCCGGCTTTGAGGGCCTTGATTGCTGCCCTGGAAAAAAGACTGACATCGCTAATGGTCTCAATATGCAGGCCAATCGCAGTCACACGGGGGTCTTCAATCAGAAACTCAATATAGTCGTGCAGGTCACGGTTCAACTTGTTGCCCACAGATATTACGTAACCCACGTCCAGGCCACGTTGCTGCATGGTGAGATTGATTCCCAGGTTTCCACTTTGTAGAACCAGGGCGGCACCTTTATTGACGCTGTGACCGCCATGTTGATCAGGCCAAAGAACAACATCATCGAAATAATTCAAAAATCCATGGCAGTTTGGACCCATGATGGCCATGTCACCGGCAGCTTCTGTCAGACGATTTTGTAACTCGATTCCCTGGTCACCGGTTTCGGCAAAGCCGGCGGTAAAACAGACTGCCCCGGCGGTACCAAGACCCGATAATTGCCGGATAATTTCGATTGAAGGGGCGGGTGGTGCAGCGACAAAACCCGCATCAGGCACTGCCGGCAAATCTGCAATTGATGCGTAACAGGCCAGCCCGCCGAGGGTTTCTCTGCGAGGATTAACCGGCCAAATCTCACCGGTATATCCGGCTGCACGGCATTGTAAAATTGCTACTTCTGCAGCATTCCCGCCGATAAATGCAATCGAAGCAGGATTTAACAGGCGCCTTAGCGAATGAGTCTTACTCAAAGTCGGAAAAGCCTTACTTGCCTTTCCAGACAGGGTCACGCTTCTCAGCAAATGCCCTTGCACCTTCCAGTTGGTCTTCGCTGTTGTACAGGGCTTCAACTGTTTTGAATTCACTTTTTGTGATTTTCCGCAAGGCATCAAGAAATTTCATATTCTCTGCTTCGCGTACCACTTCCTTGATGGCGGCGTAAACCAAAGGAGGGCCGGACTCAATTCGCCTCGCGATGTCCCAGGCACGGGGCATTAACTCTTCGGCAGTGGTAATTTCATTGACGAAACCCCAGCGATGGGCTTCTTCAACGTCTAGCCAACGACCGGTTATCAGCATTTCCATTGCGACATGGTAGGGAATCCGTTTGGGCAATTTAATTGATGCGGCGTCCGCAACCGTGCCCGAATTTATTTCCGGCATAGCAAAAGTGGCATGCTCGGCAGCAATGATGATATCTGTACTGATCGCCAGCTCCAGTCCGCCACCGCAACATATTCCGTTAACAGCGCAAATGACCGGCTTGTTGAAATTTTCCAGTTCCTGAATGCCGCCAAATCCACCAACGCCATAATCTCCGTCGACCGCATCACCGGCAGCGGCTGCCTTCAAATCCCAGCCGGCACAAAAAAACCGCTCGCCTGCGCCCGAGATGATCGCAACCCGAAGATCAGGATTATCACGAAAATCGGCGAAAATTTTGCCCATTTCCCTGCTGGTGGCCAAATCAATGGAATTCGCTTTTGGCCGGTCAATGATAACTTCCAGAATTCCACCTTCGATGCGGGTTCTTATTGGGCTATTTTCCATAATAATCTCTACTCAATATGGGGTAGGTTGAAAGGTTCTGAATGATGAATTATCCGCCATGCGGGCGAAGTAATTCACGACTGATAATATGGCGCTGAATTTCTGATGTGCC
>JBLHGQ010000110.1:0-9653 GCA_047614505.1 Rhodothermales bacterium
AGGTAATCATCAGCGCCCGTTTCAAAACCGGCGATTTTATCTTCCAGGCGGTCCCTGGCTGTTAGCATTAATACCGGTGTGTCTTTGCCGGCATCGCCGCGCAGCTTACGGCAGACTTCAAGACCATCCATGCCGGGCAAGGCCAGATCCAGAACGATGGCATCAAACTCATTCACCACGGCGAGATGGAGACCAGTAATCCCGTCACCGGCGAAATCTACGGTGTGGCCCTTTTCGTCCAGATAGTCACCGAGGTTTGCGGCAATATCCGGATTGTCTTCGATGATTAATATTCTCATAAACTCCGTCGCTCATAGAAAAAGGCCCAAGCCTGATGATTTTAACACCATGCTTGGGCCCGTAGTGCCCCGTAAACCGTAATCTCAGCAGTGTGTGCTGACACTGACAGGCATGGATACGAACATTCCAATCAGTGTGAGTCCAGTTTATGCCTGTCACTGTTAAATTACCGTTAACCGCATCCGAATTTTATGTTAACTTTCCAGCAATTCTACGTCTTTCAGGCTTTCTGCGAGACTTTCTGCATCCCCACCCTCGGAAAGCTTCACTGCAAGTCTGACTTCATTGGCTGAGTCTGCATGTCTTATTGCATCGTCATAAGTGATCTGACCTTCCTTGTACATATTGAACAAACACTGGTCGAAGGTAATCATTCCGTGGTGAGAAGAATTCTTCATGATTTCCTTCAACTCATGGATTTCACCGTTTCGAATTTTTTCACTTACCAGTGGCGTGGCTAGCATAATTTCTACCGCAGCCCATCGCCTGGTGCCATCTGTGGATGGCAATAACTGTTGAGCAATCACTGCCCGCATATTGAAAGAAAGATCAAGCAAGACTTGTTCTTTTGCATCTTCCGGAAAGAAATGGAGGATACGATCCATTGCCTGGTTGGCATTATTGGCATGCAATGTACATAAAACCAGGTGGCCTGTTTCAGCAAAGGAAATGGCGTGTTCCATTGATTCCGTTGTCCGAATCTCACCGATCATGATCACGTCCGGCGCTTGCCGAAGTGTATTTCTCAGTCCAACTTCAAAAGATTCGGTGTCAACACCGACTTCACGTTGGGTTATGAGGCTTTTATTGTGAAAGTGCACATATTCAATCGGATCTTCAATGGTAATGATGTGCCCGCTCATGCGTCTATTGCGATAACCCATCATCGCAGCCAGAGAAGTCGATTTACCGCTACCGGTGGCGCCTACGAATAGAATAATACCGCGTTTGGCCAATGACAGATCCGCAAGTATCTCTGGAAGACCCAGATCCTCAAACGTAGGAATTTTTGTCTCAATGCGACGACACACCATTCCGGTGTGGCCCTGTTGGGAGAATGCACTTATACGAAACCTGACTTCTTCTTCAAGTGCTATCGCAAACTGGCACTCGTTGGTGTCTTCAAAATCCTTTTCCTGACGTTCGTTCATAATACTACGAACGATTTCGTCAGCCTCTTCGGGCAGCAATACCTCGGTAGTTACTGCACGAATTTTACCGTGCACTTTGATACACGGTGGTGCACCAGCGGTAATGAAAAGATCCGAGCCCTTCTCATCGTGAAGTTGGCGTAGCCAGCTTTCAACGGCACTCATTTCATTCTTCTCCTACATGAATAGTTTGCGGTCCACCGCCTTTCTGGCGGCCTCTAATCTTGAGACTATGCCACGAGCAACAAGGCCTTCCATGTACTGATCAAGAGTGTGCATACCCAAAGCCTGACCTGTCTGAATCGCAGAATACATCTGCGCAACTTTATCTTCTCTGATCAAGTTCCGGATTGCTGGTGTAGCAACCATTATTTCATGCGCAGCGATTCTGCCGCCAGTCTGACGTTTCATCAGTGTTTGTGCCACAACTGCTCTCAAAGACTCTGAAAGCATCGACCGTACCATGGATTTTTCACCAGCCGGGAATACATCAATGATTCTGTCGATGGTCTTGGCCGCAGAACTTGTATGCAATGTAGCGAAAACAAGGTGGCCTGTTTCTGCAGCTGTCAGTGCCAGCCGAATGGTTTCAATATCCCGCATTTCGCCGACCAGGATGATATCCGGATCTTCACGAAGCGCTGAACGTAGCGCCTGATTAAAGCCATGCGTATCACGGTGGACTTCACGCTGATTAATCAGGCACTTCCTGGATGTATGAACAAATTCTATCGGGTCTTCAATAGTCAGAATGTGGCCCGACACGGTTTCATTGAGGTGATCAATCATTGCTGCCAGCGTAGTGGATTTACCCGAGCCTGTTGGCCCTGTTACCAAAACCAGTCCGCGGGGTACATTAATAATTTCCTTGAATGAAGAAGGCGCGCCAAGATCTTCCAGTGTCCAAACCGCCATAGGGATCGTTCTGAACACTCCTCCCACGCCGCCATCTTTGTGAAAGCAGTTAATACGAAATCTTGCCAGACCAGGAACAGCATAAGAATAATCTACCTCAAGATTCGCTTCGAAATCCCGGCGTTGATGATCATTCATAGTGCTGTACAACAGCTCAACCAACTGCTGATTGGACATAGCTGGTACATTCAGGCGACGTATGTCTCCATCCACCCGAACCATGGGCGGTAACCCAGAGGAAAGATGTAGATCAGAAGCCTTGTTTTTTACTGAGTAAGCTAATAATTCCGCAATATCCATAAACCCTCCTGAAAATGCCCCGGGCCGCGTTACAATGCATCATGACCAGCGGTTTGGCCCAATCAGCATGAATTCCATTTCAAATAGATGACCGATAGTGTTAACGATAGAACATAGCACAGCTACTGTGCAAGATTAACTTTAAAATGCAAGGTCTTGAAAATCTGAGATTGAGGCTGCGAAGTGCCTGCGAATTGGTGAATCGAAATCCCTCTGAAGTCAGGCTGCTTGCGGTTGGAAAAAAGCATCCGGCCTTGAGTATTCGTCAATTATTTGAACAGGGACAGACGGAATTTGGTGAAAACCAATTACAGGAAGCCCGTCAAAAACAGCAGGAATTGGCTGATTTGCCTATTCAATGGCATTTCATCGGGCATTTGCAGTCAAACAAGGCCCAACAAGTTTCAGAGCATTTTGACTGGGTTCAAAGCGTTGACCGCCTTAAAATTCTTAATTTACTCTCCACACACCGGCCTGCTTCGCTGAAACCGCTCAATATTTGTCTGCAGGTTAACATTGACAGGGAAACGCAAAAATCCGGTCTGATGCCGGAACAAGTGTTGGAGCTGGCTCAACTTTCAGATACCCTGCCAGGCATCAAGCTGCGCGGTTTGATGGCCATACCAAAGGCCAGTTCAAGCCCGACAGAAACTACTGATAGCTTCAAGCGTGTTTATGATCAGTATGCTGATTTATGCAGCAGGGGTTTCGATTTGGATACACTATCTATGGGCATGTCATCGGATCTTGAAGCTGCAATTGCGCAAGGCAGCACAATGGTTCGGATAGGCACTGATTTATTTGGCCCCCGGCCAATCTTATGAGGGTTTTCCTGTATGAAAATTAGTTTTATCGGCGGTGGGAATATGGCCACTGCTTTGATCAGCGGCATTGCGAAATCTAATGCAGCGCCGGAATGGATACATATAAGTGAACCCAATCCCGAAGCACGACAACGCCTGGAGACCGAGTTTCCGGTCAAATGTTTTGCTGATACCGCCAACGCAACTTCCGGGGCAGATATCATAGTTCTGGCAGTTAAGCCTCAGGTCATGCACCTGGTGCTGGCTGAACTGGCCGGATTAATTAATTCTTCGCAACTGGTGATCTCGATTGCAGCCGGCGTCACCATAGAAACAATCAGGAATTCACTTGGTTCAGATGTGGCTGTTGTCCGGACCATGCCAAATACCCCTGCCCTAATTGGTGAGGGCATCAGTGGCCTGTTTGCCGGGCCAGGCTGTTCTGCCGCGCAGTGTGATAGTGCAGAAAAAATTGTTTCGGCAACCGGAGCTTCAGTCTGGGTGGATAACGAAGCGTTGATAAACGTAGTCACGGCAGTATCCGGCAGTGGACCGGCGTACTTTTTTTTACTCACAGAAGCGCTGCGAGAAGCCGGCCAGGCCCTTGGCTTGCCAGAAGCTGCCGCATCAAAGCTCGCTATTCACACCGCGTACGGTGCAGGGGCCATGGCAAGGCGCAGTGATGTGGATGTTGCAGAGTTAAGAAGAAGGGTTACATCACCAGGCGGCACCACTCAGGCGGCACTGGATTCCTTTGAGTCCGATCAGTTCAGGCAGGTCGTGATGCGTGCAGTCAATGCTGCCCGAATCCGGGGCGAAGAGCTATCAGCAGCTAATGACAATACCGTGGAAAACACACAATGAATGCTTCCGTAGCACTGACATACTTGATCAGCACACTTTTTGACCTTTACATCATGGCGGTAATTTTGCGTTTGATACTGCAATGGGTTAAGGCAGACTTTTATAATCCTTTGAGCCAATTTCTGGTCAAAATCACTAGCCCATTACTGGTGCCTTTACGCCGGGCGATTCCCTCAATCGGCAAGTTGGACACTGCCGCGGTGGTACTGGCGGTAACTCTTGAAGTACTCAGTCTTTTTATTATCACCAGCATCAATTCAATCTCCCTGAGTTGGCCTCAAATTATCCTGCTGGCGTTCACCAAGCTTTTAATGGCAGTGCTATGGCTGTACTTTTTCCTGATTCTGGCAGTAGTGATAATTAGTTGGGCAGGAAGAGGAGCACGACACCCCATCATTCCATTGATGTACCAGCTAACCGAGCCAGTACTGCGACCCATCCGCAAAGTAATACCCCAGATTGGTGGATTTGATCTGTCTTCCATGTTCGCGCTCATTGCAATACGCTTTTTAATTCTTCTGCTAGGATATTAGTAAGTGTTGTAATTCTACTAAGTTTGTCCGAAAAGGAAGATGGCAATGAAACGACTACTGATTCTGCCTGTTCTGACACTATTGATGATCTGCCAACATGCCCAGGCTCAACAGTCTCAGGATTTTGGTGAATTCACTGTTCACTATAGTGCTCTTAACACTAACTTCCTGACCCCTCAGGTAGCACAGGCTTACGACATACAACGGTCCTCGAGCCGTGCGATGATAAACATAACTGTTATAAAAAGATCCACTGATCAGCCCGACACCCCGGTAAAAGCCTCTGTTATTGCCAATGCACGAAACCTCACCGGTCAGAACCGAGAAATTGAAATCCGCGAAATTGCAGATTCCGATAATGCGATTTACTACATTGGTGAGCTTTCAGTGCGGAATTTGGAGATGTTCAATTTCACCATCAGTGTGACGCCTGAAGACTCAGACCAGGTGTTGGACCTTAGTTTCAGGCAGCAGTTTTATACCGAGTAGATACCTGCAAAACAGAGCGTAGGAGCAAGTGTCATCGCGAATGAATTCACGGCGAGCACTTGTATAAATCGAAGCGTAGGAGCGATGGTGCGATTGCAGAGCAATTGCCATCGCGAAGCTTTTAGCCATCGCGAATGAATTCACGGCGAGCACTTGTATAAATCGAAGCGTAGGAGCGATGGTGCGCTTGCAGAGCAAGTGCCATCGCGAAGCTTTTAGCCATCGCGAATGAATTCACGGCGAGCACCATCGCTCCTACACTATTATTTACACCCCGGAATGCAGGCACAGTGATACTGGAGAGGAACGGGAATCTGTTTTAGAGGGGCGCATGCGTGTCGCTAAACACGCAAATTTGCAGTCGCGAAGCGACTCAAAAAACTTTCCCCTTTCGAGAAAGGGGGATTTAGGGATGATGCGGACGAGCCTACATGGATGTATCTACGGCGTCCCGAGAAAATAGATGCCGGTGCTCGACCGATTCCAGGGCAGTGCGAACCAGAACAATTCGCGATGGCAATTGCTCCGCAATCGCACCATCGCTCCTACGCTATTTTTCACGCCGGTGCTAACCGAAGCAATTCGCGATGTGGTCATCGCTCCCACGCTTAGGTCAATTACGGGAATAAACGCTGTTTAGTCCAGACACCGTCTTCCAGTGTGTGACGAATACGGTCATGCAGCCGGCTTTTTCTACCGGTCCAGAATTCGATTAAATGAGGCACAACGCGCAGGCCGGTCCAGTGAGGTGGCCTCGGAATGGTTCGGCCAAGGTACTTTGCTTCAACTGCAACCACTCTCTTAAGTAACTCGGCCCGGCTTTTTAATGCTTGCGACTGATCCGATGCCCAGGCCCCAAGCTGGCTTCCCCGATCACGACTGGCAAAATATTCGTCCGCTTGTTCAGGTGATACCTGCTCAACCCTGCCTTCAATCAAAACCTGTCGAATAATCTTTTTCCAATGAAAAACCAGCGCCGCCTCAGAGTTCGCCAGCAATTGAGTGCCCTTGCGGCTATTCAGATTTGTATAAAAGACAAATCCTTTTGCATCAAAGGACTTTAGCAATACGGTTCTTGCAGAAATGCCGGAGCCCAAGCCAAAGCTGGCTATGGTCATAGCCGTCGGCTCAGTTTCACCGGCATGAGTCGCATCGTCCAGGCAAGCCTGGAACTCCTGAAGAATATTCTTGGGGGTTTCAGTAGCCATGATTAAGATCAGGCAGAAGTAAGCTGGGCAGGCTCTTCAACCTCCAGCTTGGGGAGCATTCTCAACCAGACCAGCCAAACCACCAGGGCATCTAGAATAATCAAGGCTTGCCACAAATATAAGTGGAACCATTCAAAGGCTGTGTAATTCCATTGGCCGAGATAAAACAGGCTGATAATCCTGACCAGGTTAAGCAACTGGATGGCGAAGAACCCGATTGTAAAACCAATCAGCTTGCTTTTGAGAGGCGCCGGAAAGGCGAACATGGCAGAAAAAAGGATAATGACAGCTTCCAGTCCATTGCAACCCCGTTCAATCCTGACGCCGAAACCATTGACACTGTCCCGAATTACATTTCCGCTTGCAACAACATTTTCATCAAACAACGTTACGATCCAGACACTGATATCTGCAATCAAGGAAGTGAATGGCAGGATGACGAATCTTTCCGCCGGCTGTAGAATCTCCAGCGTGAACAGTCCTACCAAAAGTACAGAAAATATGACAAAAAAACGTAACATTATTAAACCTTTGTTTCCGGGTGGAATTACGTGGTTAATGGTACATAAAGCTATAAGCATGTGCATCTTTCATTAAGCGCAATGCATCGCTACGGGCAAAACATTTATTTGATAGGTCCTATGGGTTCAGGCAAGACCACTATCGGGCGCTTGATAGCAAAAGACCTGGGCTACGAATTTCATGATTGCGATGAAGACATTGAGAAAATCACAGGTGCCAGTGTTAATCTGATTTTTGATATTGAAGGTGAGGCTGGATTTCGTCAACGTGAAACTAATATGCTACAGAAGATTTCCAAAAAGAAAGGATTATTAGTCGCAACAGGTGGTGGTGTGATTACTCGTGCCGAAAACAGAAAACTATTAAGGCGCAGCGGTCTGGTTGTTTGGTTGAACACATCGGTTATGCAGCAAATTGAGCGGCTAAGTCACGATAAGTCGAGGCCGCTTTTACGATCAGTGAACCGGAAGGAAGTGCTGCAGAAGCTTGCTACTGAGCGTAACCCCTGGTACTCAAAAGTTGCTGACTTGACTTTTACTTCTCCAAACCGGCATTCAGGCTATGCCGCCAATGCGCTGTGTAAACTGATAAAAAATTATTGGTCGGATGAAACAAAGGAAGATTTTCATGCCCAGCATTGAAGTCGACCTGGGTGAGCGAAGTTACCCGGTTCATATCGAAAGCGGTGCGCTGGGACAATCGGCACAATGGTGCAGCTTGATTGCCAGTCGACGCGTGTTGGTGATCAGCAACGAAACAGTTGCCTCGCTTTATTTACAGACCTTGCTTGATTCACTTGAAGGAATGAGCGTTGAAGCCCTTATTCTGGAAGACGGTGAAGCTTCAAAATCCATCACAAACTGGAGCCGCATTATTGACCGTCTGGTTGACATGAAGGCCAGTCGGGATATCTGTCTGATCGCTCTGGGTGGCGGCGTGGTCGGAGATATTTGCGGATTTGCAGCAGCTTCTTATATGCGTGGTGTTCCCTTTATTCAGATTCCGACCACTTTACTGGCCCAGGTTGATGCTTCAGTTGGTGGAAAAACAGCAGTTAATCACCCCATGGGCAAAAATCTGATCGGAGCATTCCATCAACCCAAAGCAGTGATCATTGATACCAGGACACTGGAAACGCTTCCCGAACGTGAATTCAATGCAGGTCTTGCTGAGGTCGTGAAGTACGGTGCCATATGCGATGCGGATTTTTTTTATTGGCTTAAATCCAATGCCGACAAGATCCGCGCGCGTGAGACGGAAACGATTATCAGACTGATAGAGTTTTCAGTTCGCAATAAGGCGCAGGTCGTCGCCGAGGACGAATTGGAATCAGGCTCAAGGGCATTGCTGAATTTTGGTCATACATTTGCCCACGCGCTCGAAACGATAGGCGAATATTCACAACTGTTGCATGGTGAGGCGGTTTCAATTGGCATGGTTGTGGCGTCAAGACTATCCGAGTCCAGGGGCCTATGTGCGCCAAGAGTAAGCAGCCGGATTTCCAGCCTGTTGAGCACTTTCGGGCTTCCAATCAGTCTTCCTGAGAACTCACAGATTGATACAATCATTGACGCTATGGCGTTGGACAAAAAAATGCTCGCAGGTCAGACCAGATTGATCCTGCTGGAAGCACTTGGTAGCGCAGTAATTGATAGCGGAAGCTCTCATGAACAAATCCGCTCTGCTCTGGAGCAATGCCGTTGATCAGAAAGATGGATAAGTCACTCACAGTGGCATTCAGTCTTATTTTGGGGACAATAATTTGTGCAAATGTCGACGCACAGACCAGACCCAAAGATGGTGAATGCCTTGCTAATGAGATCGATCTGGGTGATTTCTGCGCCAGCCTGCCACCACCAAAAACCGAGGCGGAAAAGAAAAGGCGCACGATAACGCGATTCCGGGGGGAAAGCATGATGCCGGGATTGATGAGCCAGACACCGGAAAAGCCTGGCAAAACACAAGCAACTCCACCTGCAAAGATAGAACAGGCGGTTGGTCAAAGCTCAAAAACTCTGACTGAAGGGTTTATGCTTCAACTAGGTGCCTTTTCTACTCGAGAGCGCGCAGAAAAAGTAGCTTCTTCAATAATTTCCACCGGCATACAGGTAAACATTGATCCACTGCAGCGTGGCGATTCCATTCTGTGGCGTTGTTCTATTGGTCCGTTTGCCAACAGGGACTCTGCCGAACAAAGCCGTGATCAAATGCGCATAGATGAACGATTCAGCACAGCTTTCGTAACTTCATGGAAAGCGGATTCCCAATAGGGTTAAAGATGACTAAACTTAAAAATGACAGGTTCCTAAGAGCCCTTTTGCGACAGGATGTAGACCGCACTCCGGTCTGGATTATGCGCCAGGCCGGACGCTACCTTCCGGAGTACCGCAAAATCCGGGCAGAGGCAGGAAGCTTCATGTCTCTTTGCACCAATCCGGAATTGGCTTGTGAGGTTACTTTGCAGCCTTTACGGCGTTTTCCCTTGGATGCAGCAATACTTTTCTCCGACATTCTGACGATTCCAGATGCCATGGGTCAGGGCTTGTACTTTACCGAAGGTGAAGGCCC
>JBLHGQ010000111.1:0-9593 GCA_047614505.1 Rhodothermales bacterium
TGCATGTAGGAGCGATGGTGCGATTGCATGTAGGAGCGATGGTGCGATTGCGGAGCAATTGCCATCGCGAAGCTTTTAGCCATCGCGAAGCTTTTAGCCATCGCGAAGCTTTTAGCCATCGCGAAGTTCTTAGCCCTCACGAATGTGGTTTCGGTTAGCAATCAAGCATATTCGAATAAAAACCGAATGTGTGGTCAACACCCGGTCAGAACGGCCAGACCTCCAGTCCGTGAATGGCATTGCGAATATCCATTGAAAAGTTGACGCGCGTGACCTCGCTGCCGGAGGGCAGGTCGTAAAGCGTGATCGTCGAGGGGGATGAGCCTGCGGCAATCAATTGATCATTGATAACGCAAAGGCCGCGACCAAAGCCCTGGCGGGCCACTTTTTCATCACCCAGTTCGGTATGTGTCAATTCGTTTTCAGGGTATTTCGGAATCCTGAACCGGGTTTCCTGTCCATCTCTGGTGATATATCGCAGATGGTCCGCAGCTGTGTCGTTGAAAATGACACCCTCTCCAAATGGCCGGACATTATGCACACCCATCGGCAGATCAACCACCAGATCTGCTGAATTCCCATCACCAATTCTGATCATGCCACCGGTGTGCATTCCACTGGTGAATATCCCGCGTTTGTCGGCGTAGACATTGTTCAGATGCAATATGTTCTGAGCAGGCGGCCCGTTGGCGCCACCTGGGCCGTTGATACCATTTGGGTTGTAGGCAGTGCCTTTTGCTTCTCCATTTTCAATAGCCAGATGCAGTGCCCAAAAAAACTTCTGCCGTTCCAGATCAAAGGCCAAAATACTGTCGTGTCCGGTTGAGGTCAGGTACAGGTGATTGTTTAACTGGTGAATTTCATGACAGTGCTTCAAATAAGTGCTGCGAAAAGAGCGCTGGATCTTAAAATTTCGGTCGTAAACAAATAATTCATCACTGGCAGCAATGTAAATCTCACCATGGAAAAATGCGATTCCTCGTAGTCCCCGGTCCCAGCCTCTACCTGTAAAATCAATCTCGCTGCTGTCCCAGTCAACTACCTGTGTAACTTCTTCATTGGCAAAATCGACCAAATAGATTCCACCATGGCTTTCACCTTGTTGTGAACCTCTGACCACCGAAGTGGCGATCAGAGTGGGTAATTCATGTTTGGCATTGGTCATTAATTTGGTGGTCACGTTTGACGAACCGCATTTTCAGGCTACAAGGCAGCAAATATCAACCGCTTTGCGGTATTCTTTGCATTGTTTTGTAAATAATGGGCAGATCAGCATTGGACAACAATATCGATGGTAGCAAAGTTCGTGTGGTGGTTATTGGTGGTGGCGTGGTCGGTTGCAGCATCCTGTATCACCTGGCCAAGGCAGGCTGGCAGGATGTCATCCTGCTTGAACGCGATGAACTGACGTCCGGGTCTTCCTGGCACGCTGCCGGAAGTCTTTACTCATTGACCAGCCCGTCTAACGCATCAGAGTTGCAAAAATATGCTTTGGACCTGTATCCCAGGCTGCAAGAAGAAAGCGGTCAGGATTGTGGTTTTCACAAAACCGGAGAGCTTTGGCTGGCCTGCAGCGCAGAAGAAGAAAAGTCGCTGAAGGTATTTCGAGGTCTGGGTCGGCGCCAGAACATCGAAGCAGAATTTATTTCCATCGCTGAGGCCTGTGAAATGGCACCAATTCTTAACCCCGAGGGGTTAAGGTCGGTTTTGTTTGAACCTGATGCCGGTCACTGTGACCCCTCCAGCGTAACGCATGCCTTTGCCAGAGCAGCACGCCAGTATGGCGCCACGATTCATCGCTTTACGCCGGTTACCGGAACCATCCAGCGCGATGATGGCAGCTGGGATGTCATTACGGATAAAGGAACCATACAAGCTGAATATGTAGTCAACGCAGCGGGGTTATGGGCGCGGGAAGTTGCTGCTTTAGCAGGCATATTTATGCCCTTACTTCCAGTAGAACACCAATACATGGTGACCGAACCAATCGCGCAAATTCAGGCCATGAAAACCCTTTTACCGGCTATCAGCTTCTCAGAAGCCAATGTTTACATGCGGCCTGAAGGCGGTGGTTTGTTGTTAGGTGCCTACGAATCAAACTGTGTACATTGGGCAGAGCAGGGAACGCCATTAGATTTTGGGCATGAACTATTGCCCAATGACCTGGAACGGATGGAAGATAACCTTGCCATGGCAATGGAAAGGGTTCCCTGTCTTGAATCCACTGGTATCAAGCGCATCATCAACGGACCGATGATATTTTCTCCGGATCTGGGCCCCCTGCTGGGCCCTCATCCTGCGTTGCAAAACTATTTTTGTGCTACCGGAGTGATGACCGGTTTCAACCAGGGCCCGGGAATTGGCAAAGTACTGGCACAATGGATTATCGAAGGCGAGCCGGATATGGACGTCAGTTTCTGGGACGTCGCTCGCTTCGGCCCCTGGGCAGATAAGACCTATACCAGGGCACGTAGTAAGTATTGGTATGAACATCGTAGCGACCGTATTTATCCTTATCAGGACTATTCCGCAGGCAGGCCGCTGCAAACCACACCGATCTTCGATTTGCTTGAAAAGGAAGGAGCCGCATTTACTGAGTACAACGGCTGGGAAGATCCGGCTTATTTCGCCCGCAATGACGAGGAACGAACGCCCCGTTACAGCTATGAACGGGCCAATTGGTTTGAAGCGGTTGGCGAAGAAGCACTTGCAGTCCGCGATGGCGTAGGCCTGTTTGAGTTTTCCACATTCGCAAAGTACCGAATTACGGGCTCAGCAGCGCCAGCATGGCTGGATCAGTTGTTTGCCAATCGAATTCCAACAGTGATTGGCAAGACGGCATTGATGCCTATGCTTAGCCCCAAAGGCAAAGTGATAGGCGACTTTACCCTGACACGCCTGGCTGACGACGAGTTTTTGTTGGTGGGTGCAGGGGGAATGAATCTTATTCATATGCGCTGGTTCACATCTCATCTGCCGGAAACGGGTGTGAACCTTCAAGATATGACGTCCGATTATGCAGGACTGCATATTGCCGGGCCCAATGCTCGATCTGTTCTGGAAAAAATCACAAATGAGGATGTTTCCAATGTGAATTTCCCATTCCTTTCAGGCCGCAAACTCCAGCTTGGTGAGTGTCCACAAGCAATTGCTTTACGGGTTTCCTTTACCGGGGAACTTGGCTACGAGCTGTATTTTCCGAGCCGTTTTCAGCGCGAAATTTTTCAAAGTTTGAGGGAAGCTGAGAGCGAATACGGACTTCGCCTGGCCGGTTCGCATTCTCTGATGTCGCTACGCCTGGAAAAGAGTTTCTCTAGTTGGGGCCTGGAACTTTCCTCAGACTTTTATCCTGACGAATCTGGAATGAGCCGCTTTATTGCCATCGACAAGGGGGATTTTCTCGGGCGAGATGCCGTGTTGGAACATCAAAAAGACGGGCCGCGAGAAAAAATCGGTACATTTGTGGTTGAGGCCAGCAATGCCGATGCATTTGGCGGTGAACCAATCTATTATCAGGGCGCGCTGGCAGGCTATGTTACTTCTGGTGGTTATGGGTTTCGCGTCGAAAAAAGTCTGGCACTAGGCTATCTTTCGCCGGAATTTTACCAGCCGGGGGAAGAGTTTTATGTGGAAATCCTTGGGGACAAACGCAAGGCGACTCTTATTGCTAGCCCTTCGTATGACCCGCAAGGGTTGAGAATGAAGAGTTGATGGAGTGAAGATCAAGATGAAATGTACTTTATGGTCGATGTTTCTACTGCTGCTGTTGCCCCAAACTGTGCTTGCTGAATCTACTCAGTTGTTCGCATCCATTGGCGACCTGAAACTGCAATCAGGTGAAGTCATTATCGATGCGAGAGTTGGATACCGCACTGCCGGTAAGCTGAATGCCGACAAATCAAACGTAATTGTGATTCCAAGCTGGCATACAGGTAGCTCACTGGACCTGTTTTCACCCGATGCGACTGGGCCGGGGAAACTGGCCGATACCGACCGGTATTATGTAATTGGAATTGATGCTCTTGCCAATGGTGTTTCTTCGTCCCCTTCAAATAGTCCAAAACAAGCAGGCGGTCTTTTCCCCGATGTTTCAATTTCCGACATGGTTCATTCCCAGCACATGTTATTGGCCGACCACCTCGGTATTGATCACGTTTTTGTAATCATGGGGATGTCTATGGGCGGCATGCAAACATTACAGTGGATAGGTGAGTATCCGGGCTTCATGGATAAAGCGGTGTCTATTGAAGGATCGCCGAAAATGACTTCCTATGATCTAATTCAGTGGCAGACCCATGTTGATGCGATTGATTTGATGCAAGGCGCGGGAATTGCCAACCAGGAAATCACCTCATTTCTTCAGCAACTAACCCTTTTGACTTTATGGACACGGGATTACCTTGTTGAAAACATTTCAGTGGAATCTCTGGACACTTATTTGGCTTCATATCAGCAGCAATATGACCTGATTAATGCCTTTGATTACCGTGTCCAGACCAAGGCAATGATCGAACATGATGTACTGGCACTTAAACCTTTCACTGAAGATTTCAAAGACGAACTCCGGCCGGAAATATTAATCATTGGTTTTGACAGTGACCATATGGTCAATCCCGAAACCTCAAAAGCCCTTGCCAGCTCAATTGGTGCCTCTTACGTCGAAGTGATCAGCAAGTGCGGGCACATGGGTACGGTTTGTGAGGCGGAAAAAATAGCGACTTTGGTTAACTCTTTTTTGGACTGACTACATCTTCCTCTACCGGACAGGGGCCCGATGGTAATGTGTGTAGATCACGTATCAGGAATAGACGCCAGATCCACAGGCCTGCAATTAACAAAGCCGCAATGGGCAATGCAGGGCCGGGCATTGCAATCACGATGAAATCGTAAATGCCGTGAAGCAAGGCAGTGAATAAAAAGGCTACAACCACGGCCAGATAAAGTCTTTTTTTGCATAAATAAGCCCTACCGATGTAATAGCCCCAGATGGATGCAAAGACGATATGCACGACCGGGCCCGCAAAGCCTCTTGCAAATGCCTCTGAATTAGAAAGAAATTGCAGGTACTGAACGTTCTCTACTGCAGCAAACCCCAGTGCGATGAAGGAAGCATAGATAATCCCGTCGATGGGTTCGTTGAATTCCTTGAACCGTATAACAACTAACAGAAACGGTATCATTTTGGCCAACTCTTCAATCGGGCCGATGGCCAGAACCGCATAAATAAATAAGCCAAACGGATCGGTTTCTGCCAATAAAAAGGCATCAAAACGTAAGTTAATAAGGTCCAGCGATTGATAAAAAAAGAGTGACAGATAACTTGTGCCGACTCCAAGTAAAAAAGCAAGAATCAGATGACCGATCGGCTCGGGCAGGTGCCTGTCTTTATAGTAATGATATCCGGCCCAGAAAAATACCGGCAAGAGGATTGGTAACTGAAGAAGAGTGAAATTCAAATTGCCCTGATAACAGATTTAAGCTGAATCAGGTCAATACTCCAGCAAGACCTGGAACAGTCCCCGGCAATCGCACTATTTGCCCGTCAATCATGACAAACTCAACATTCTCCAAATCAGAAATCTGCTCTAAAGGGTTTCCGGAAACAGCAATAATATCAGCGAGCTGACCTTCTTTTATGGTGCCAAGCTTGTCCCACATCAGTAGCTGGGCTGCAACGCTGGTACCGGCTTTAATTGCTTCCATCGCGGTCATTCCAGCTTCCATGAGTACGGGGAATTCCTTAACAAATAACTTTGGATCCATGTTGTAACCACCCAAATCAAGGCCAACTGCAATTGGCACGCCTGCCTGGTGGGCCTTTCCAATCATCGCGAGAAACTTTGCCCGGTAATTATCGAAATAGTCGTCATTCTTGTCCTGGGCGCGTAATTTTTTCGTCTCCCCGTAGTAGTCACCGATATAAATTGTCGGCACGAGGTAAGTTCCGTGTTTAACCATCAGTTCAATGGCGTCTTCATTAATGTATGTTCCATGTTCGATGGAACGGACTCCGGCTTTGACAGCCTGCTTAATGCCCTCAACGCCATGCGCATGAACTGCAACCGGCAAGCCCTGTCGGTTGGCTTCATCAACGGCGGCTTTGAGTTCATCGGGGCTGAAGGCAACATTTTTAGGGTCATCACCAACTGATTGGAAAGCACCAGTGACCAGCAGCTTGATCCAGTCTGCACCAAACTTGGATTCTCTTCTGATGGCCTTGAGCATTTCATCTGCACCATCGGCAATCAGGCCATCGGCGCACAGGCAGTGCTCGGGTGAAACGAAATTGATGTCGCCACCGCCACCGGTAATCGATATGTAGTGCCCGGCACCTGTGATTCGTGGGCCGGTGAACACCCCTTCCTCAATTACTTTACGAATATCCTGATTGCCGTAGTAGACATCGGCATCACCCAAGACCCTGACGCCGGTCCACCCATGCAACAACAATCGTTGCAGTGAGGCCAACCCTTTTAATGCTTTGTAGGCAGATGAGGCATGCATGTGAGCGCTTTGATAGTCATCTGCGTACATCAGAGGGTGTTCATGGCAGTTAATCATGCCGGGCATCAGGGTCATGCCCGTGAGATCAACCCTTTTCGCCTCTGCTGGAATACGATCGGGGTGGCAAAAGCCCTGGATGGATTTTCCCTTTACGAGCACGACCTGATTATTAATGGCAAATTCTGAATGGCCATCAATGACGCGGTCAGGTATCAGGGCAACTAACAAGTCTGTTTTTTCAGTCATATTGTTTACTCAAGTAGCAAAGGCCGGTCGGCACGAACAAAAAGAAGCAATACGGCACCGATTACTGCAAAAACACCTCCCGATGCGATAGCAATAGTCCAGCCAAACTTAAGTGCGAAAAAGGGCACAAGGATGGCTCCCAGCGCACCCATAATGTTCGCACCGGTATTCATCAACCCACCTGCCGTACCGGCGAATTGACCTCCAATTGCAATACTCATTGCCCAATAAGCACCTTCGGTTAACTGATTGAAGAAGAAACACAGGCCGAGCAGAACGACAGCAATGACCGGGCTGTTTGCATAGGCGCCACCGACAAGCAGGACCGCGGACAAAAGCATGCCAATGATGGCAGGCCAGCGACAGCCCCAGCGAAGATCCAATTTTTTGCACAGGCGATCGCAAACCCATCCACCCAACGCAGCACCTGCACCGCCAGCGACCCATTGAGAAGATGTCGCCCAACCAGCTATTTCTGCTTCAAAACCACGGTGTTCTACCAGATAAAAATAAAACCAGCTGAAAACCTCGTAGAAAACAAAATTCATACAGGAATAAGAAATCATCAACAAAATCACATCGCGGTTTTTCAAAACACGAAGCCAGCCTGGGGGCGGTGGCAGGTCCTCAATTACCGGTAAGCGGTTTCCTTTGATTACTTCGAGTTCAGCCTCATTGATCGCCGGGTGCTCTGCAGGATTATCTTTCGAGTACCACCACCACAAAGCAGAAAATAAAAGCCCCAGCGGTGCCATCACCAAGAATGAAAGTCGCCAACCATAATGGATAATCATCCAGGGCAAAATTGGTGCAGAAACCACAATTCCCAGCGTCAGGCCAGTGCTGGAAAGGCCGCAGGGCAAGGCTTGAGCGCCAGGTGGAAACCAGCGCACGAAAACACAGTTTTGCACGGGGAAAATGGGTGCATGTGCAGCACCTACGAGGAAACGGACCGCAATCAAAGTTGCGAGAATGACACCCGTGGTTGCGACTTCCTGACCGGGAATGATTGCAGTGAGCACTGTCAGCACCGTCCACAGCACACCGATAATTGTCAGAGCTTTACGTGGCCCTAGTGAATCACCCATCATCCCACCTGGAAATTGCAGCAGTGCATAGCCCAATGGAAATGACGCCATCACGTAACCCCATTGGATTTCCGTTAATCCAAGGTCTTCGATCATGGCCGGAGCAGCGATCGATAAATTGGATCTCAAAGCGTATGAGACGAAACTGCCGACGGCAACAATGATAAATATCCGCCAGCGCACCCAGCTTGGAACATTACTCATGATGAGTGCTTTTCTGAATTGGCTGGGAGGAAATCTCCATATCAGAAAATGGTGTAGATAAAGGGCGCCAGAGCTGAGCCCTCCGCGACAACGATCAGGATGCCAAGCAAAAGCATGACGATGATGATCGGCAGCAACCAGAATTTTTTACGCTGGGCCATGAAGCCGGAAAAGTCTTTAATGAGTTCCCACATAGTGCGTTCATAGTACCCGATCAGTACGGTTTTTCCATATGATCCTTTTTACATGACTCACTTGGTACCCTGTAACTTTGTGTATCTTCCTCAAACCTTCTTTGCATGGAGTCTTTTCCGAAGAGTTTCAGCAACAGACCAATCGGTAATATAAGCAGGTAGAACATGATCAGCATAATGATGCGGGTGTTGACCCATTGTGCTACTTCAGCAAATTTCATCCACAGCTGGTACAGCAATTTCAGTGATGCCGGGTGTAGAAATGCACATAGCGATATCAACCCGGCAGCAAACCAGGGCCACAATGGCCACAGGCTCAACTCATATATTCCGTGACGTATCACGGGGATCAACAGCCCGAACAAAAAACAGAGCATGACTGCAAACAGCAAGCCGAATTTCTTCAGGTCGGTAATTGAGGGATTTGCATTAAATGAACTCATGGTTAGTCCAGTTCGAATTGCTCTTTCCAGTCATCCTGTTCCTGCCATTGCGGCTGGCCGGTTTTACTCAGAAAACAGTTTTCCAACACCAGGTAATCCATTTCCGTGCGCATAAAACAGCGATAAGCATCCTGGGGTGACATGACGATTGGTTCGCCACGAACATTAAACGAGGTGTTGACGCTGACTGGGCACCCAGTGAGTCGCTCAAATTCATCCAACAGGGCATGGAAACGCGGATTTGTTTCTTTGTGAACCGTTTGTACCCGGGCAGAGTAGTCTACGTGGGTGACCGCCGGGATTTGTGAACGCGGCACATTCAATTTCTCCAGGCCAAAAAATGCATTCTGCTCACTGCTCATTTCAAGACGTTTATCGGCTCTTACTTGAGCGACCATCAGCATATAGGGGCTGGAGCGGTCATGCTCAAACCAGTCCGACACACTTTCTGCTTTGATAGCAGGTGCAAACGGCCGGAATGATTCCCGGTATTTGATTTTGAGGTTCATTACCGATTGCATCTTTGTGCTTCGTGGGTCGCCCAGAATTGAGCGGCCACCCAGGGCACGGGGCCCAAACTCCATGCGCCCCTGGAACCAGCCAATCACATGCTCATTTTTCATTTCCTGAGCGATGCGCTTATAAAGACCGGCGTCATCCATAAACTGATAGGGGGCAGCAATGCTATCGAGATATTCCCTGATTTCATTATTGTCATAGGCAGGGCCAAGGTAGGCACCGCGCATGGAGTCGCCGGCTTGAGCGTGGCGCTCACTGCCGAGGTATTCATACCAAATAGAAAGCGCCGCACCCAATGCACCGCCAGCATCGCCTGCAGCAGGTTGGACCCAGACATCTTGAAACGGCCCTTCGCGTAAAATCCTGCCATTGGAGACACAATTTAAGGCAACCCC
>JBLHGQ010000112.1:0-9540 GCA_047614505.1 Rhodothermales bacterium
TTACTGTTGTATCTCGGTTTTTTTGCACTCAATGCGCTTTACCAGTGGATGACGGGCGAGCCGATGATCTTCGAAGGCGATACTCTTGGAGTGAAGGTTGATCTTTCCACGCCGTTCTTCCTGTTTAATTTTGGCATGTTTATTCTGGGTCAAATCTGGTGGTGGGGAATACGGGATTTGCCACAGGGACCAGGCCCTCAAGCCATGTCTAATCACAAGAAATTGATCGTAAAAGTCTGCATCTTTTTTGTGCCGCTGCAATTGGCATTGCTTATTTTTGGTGAGCCTCATGAACTTACGGATGAAATAGGGGTGATAGGCACCATGCTGCAGTGGTTCCTGCTCGCCTATGCGCTTTATCCGGGCTCAAAATACCGTTAGCCGGAAATTTGGGCAAAAAAAAGCCGCTCCTGTGAGGGAGCGGCCAAAGTAGGGGGAGTGGTATTAAATTGATTCCGGACGCGAATCATCTCTGGTTTGAATTTGTTCAGATGCCGCGCGTTTCGCACGAGGCAGGCGGCTCAAAATAGCATTTTTAATCCTCACGGCGAGGTCATTAATATCTATACCAATGACATAGAGCGCCGGTACCAGAAGCAGTGTTACGAATAACGCAATCATTACACCGAAGGCCAAAGCCACAACTACAGGTTTCAGAAATGCAGCCTGGATGGAGCGTTCCAACATCATTGGCATCAGGCCAACAACCGTAGTAACTGTGGTCAGAAGTATCGGCCTGAACCGGGCTACGCCAGCTTTGACAATCGCGTCTCTTCCCGCCATGCCTTTATCGGTTAATCGATTGCAATAATCCATCAATACAAGGTTATCGTTCACCACCACACCTGCTGCGGCCGCGATTCCGAAATAGCTGAAAATGGCCATGGTCTCATTCATTATGAAGTGACCAAAAATTGCGCCAACAAAGGCGAATGGAATGGCAATCATTATCAGAATGGGCTGCGCATAGCTACGGAAGGCCACAGCCAGCAAGGCGTACATGGCAAACAGCGCAATCATATATTTGCCCATTACATCTTTGATAAAGCGTTTCTCACCTTCGGCCTGGCCGACGGAACCGGTGACGATTCCCGGGTAACGTTTTTTCCATTCAGGGAAGAAGTTCTCTTCCAGGTCATTCATAATGTCTTCGCGAACGTCATCTTTCAGGTCTGCGCTAACCCGTGCAGCACGGTTGCCATTCCAGCGTTGGATACGCTTGATGCCCGGAGCATATTCAAGATCAGCCACAGAAAGAAGAGGAAGCTCACGACCGTCTGCCGTGCGAACTCTGAAATTCTTCAGGCTTTCAATGGAGCGTCGTGACTCCAATGGATAGCGAACTTTCACTTTGACATCCTGACCCATGCGTGGAAGCCGTTGAACTTCCTCACCAAAATATGCCTGCCTGACCTGGCGGTTTACTTCAGCCAGCGTGACGCCGAGTTTGGTGGCGTCGGACTTCAATGTGAGGCGAATTTCCTCAGACGCGCCTTCCAGGTTGTTCCGCACGTCATACATTGCTTCATAGGTTCGCAACTGGGTTTCAAGCTCGTTGGTGGCGGAACGCAACAAGTCCAGATCCGGGTGCCGGATGGAAAGCTCAAAGCCAGGGCTGTTATCACCGTTGGAATAGTTTACAGACATGTGCTTCGCGTCTGGAACGTCGCCCATCAACTCACGAAGGCGAATTGAGGCTTCCTTGGCAGTCATATCCCGAACTTCGGGTGGTGCCAGTTTTACAATGGCCAGAACGCTGTCGCGTCGTGAGCGGGTATACCAGTTTTCAATCAGTACGCCCTCGCCAGCGGTACGTTGGTTAACTTCTTCTTCCAGAGCCTTTTCGGCAGCTTGCAACTGCGCAAGAATTTCAAGAGCGCGGCTATAAGGTGCGCCTTCGGGCATCGTCACTTCGACAATGATCTGGTCAGATTCGATGTCGGGCATAAAGCTCTTCTTAACCCAACCAGTGCCGAACAGGGTAAAACCCAAAAGCAATACGAAAACAAACAAGCTGGTTACCAGGTATCTGCGGTTAACAGCAAATTGCCCCACTTTCCGGTATTTGGTGCGGGCAAAACGTACGATCCCATGTGCGATTCCCTGTTGGAAACGGCCAAAGCGACCTGTTTTGTTCATGTTCCGTGGCTTCATTTTGGATAAATGAGCCGGCAGAATTAACAGTGATTCAATCAGTGAGAATACGAGAGCAAGAATGACCACCCAGGTGATGTGACGGGTAAACTCTGAAGTTGAGCCATCCAGAAAAATCCAGGGTAAGAACGCAATGATGGTGGTAATCACACCAAATATAACCGGCTTGGCGACCAGCATTGTTCCTTCAACAGCAGCCTCCAGGCCGCCATTTGTTTCCTTTGCTTTGCCATGAATGCCCTCGCCAACAATGATGGCATCATCAACCACAATTCCCAGTACAAGCAGGAAGGCAAATGTGGACAACATATTCAACGAGACACCAACCGTGGGGAGAAGAATAAAGGCGCCCATATATGCTGTGGCAATCCCGACTGCTACCCAGAAAGCCACTTTTGGCCTCAAGGTCAGTAAAAGAATAATCATAACCAGTACCAGTCCCATGGCAGCAGAATTGGTAATGGTTTTCATGCGGCCTTTGAAATCTTCCGCGTTATCGGTCCACAAGGTCAGTTTTGCACCCGCTGGCAGGGTAGCCTGACGTCCATCAATCCACTCTCTAATAGAATCGGAAGCGGTAACAATATCCATCAATTCTGTGGTCATGATCTGAATCAGAACCGCTGGCTCGCCGTTCAAAGTTGCAAGAATGGGAGCATCCTCAAAACCATCAATGACATTAGCAACATCGCCGACCCGGATGGTGCCGCCCTGAGCGGTTTGACGGACAATAATTTCTGCAAACTCTTCCTGTGTATCTGCCTGGTTTCGGACTTTGAGCTGGTAGGTTCCAACCTCGGTGCGAACTGAACCGGATGACTGGTTAATCGAATTGGCTTTGATGGCTTCGGCCACATCGGAAAAGCTCAAGCTGTAACGTCGAAGGGCCTCTTCAGAGACTTCAATCGTGACTTCTTCATTCCTGGTGCCGAACAATTGCACAACGGTGATGGCCGGCAATACTGCTGCTTCGCGCCGTAGCGTCTCGGCAAGCCTTCGTAGTTCGCGTTCGCCCAAATCACCATGGACTGCAACGCGCATGTACTCATTTCGATTGATCCACTGTGTAACGCGTGGTTGCTCGATGTCGCGGGGCAGTGATGTAATCGCGTCCATACGAACTTTGACGTCATTCATGAACTGGGCAAAATCGACCTGCTCCTGAGCAAGAATGTTGATATTGGCAAAGCCTTCACCGGCAGTGGAACGAACCCACTCAATGGCATCCAGGTCGCGCACAGATTCTTCGATGCGCGATACGATTTGATCTTCAACTTCCTGTGGGGAAGCGCCCGGCCAGGATACATTGATTTCAAGTCCCGGGAATTTCACCTGTGGATCGAGCTCGCGTTCCATGGAGCCGAACCCGATAAAGCCGGCGACGAAGATTCCGATCATAGCCAGATTGGCAGCGACCGTGTTACGGGCCCACCATTGAATTAGATTTCTCATTGCTTTATTCCGATTTCAATTGTTGTTGACGAGCGGCCTTAGCCTTCTTGCTCGTCACGGGTCAATGCTTTGACCTGCATGCCATCTACAGCTGCAGGTATGGTAGAGGTCACAACACGTTCACCGTTGGCCACACCATTGGTCAATAGAACGCGGTCTTCAGATGTGGACAATACATCCACCGTACGGATTTCCAGCTTTTCTTCGTCATTGATGACGTAGACTTTGTCAGCATTTCGCAACGCCAGGCGTGGAATAACAAAAGCATCCTGTTGGCGGGAACTGGTAATTTCTGCATTAACAAACAGTCCAACCGCCAAAGGCATTGCTGACTCTGAAGAATGATATGGATCCACAACTTCGGCGATGGCATATACCAGCCGGGTTTGCTGATCAATCGCCGCCTGTGTGCGAACAATATGACCCTGCCAGTGATTTTCCTTGCCACCGACAACAGCGCTAAACTTAACCGGGTGACCCTGGCCTGCTGCAGCCATGTAGCCCATGGGTAGGTTCAGTTCAACCAATTGGGTGTCGGTCAATGGAAGTCTGATTTCCATCCTGTCGGTAGAAAATACCCGTCCCAACTTGGTGCCGACGTTTACATACTGGCCAACGCCTATGGTTTTTTCCATCACACGTCCCAAAAACGGTACTTTGATCTGGGTGCGCGAAAGGTTCAATTTTGCTTCAGTAAGCTCGGCTTCAGCTGAAAGGATCTTGGCTCTTGCTTCTGCGACCTGTGGCTCGTTCAATGCAAATGGCGTTGGTATAACACCCTCGGCGATTTTGCTGGCCCACTGTTCCTGCTTGTTCTGGGCAGTAGCCAATTCTCTTTGCAAATTGGTTTCAGTCTCGGCAATGCGCGCCTCAGCCTGCACAACAGCTAATTTGTATTCAGAATCTTCGATTTTGATCAGTGTTGTATTGGGGCTGAACTCCGCGCCTTCAGCGAACTCTTCAGCAACGAACGTGATTCTTCCAGAAACCTGGGGAATCAAATCAATTTCGGTTTTGGGCCGGGCTTCACCCTGAGTTTGGACTGAAATATTGCTCGTCTCTGTAAAGACCTCGTCAACATACAAAGAAACCAGGCGAAGAGCGTCGTCTTTTTTCTCAGGTGCGGGCTTGGTTGCCACCAGGGCTTGTACTACTCCCACACCGAGGGCCAGCACCAATACAGGCGCCGAAGTCTTGAGTATCTTTCTCACAGTAAATCCTCTTATTTTTGCGTCCAGTAGCTTCATTAAGCTGACTCCCAAAAGTTTTGGCCTGGCAACATCCATCGTTCATTAAAAGCACCACTGAATACTATGCAATAATTGTTCCAGTTTTGACGCTTGCTTCGTAATTCTCTTTATAGACGTGTTATAGGGCAGATAGGTTACGTTTTTGAATTTCCGGGCGCATGGCCTGAAAGTCCTAGGTCCTATCTACATAAAATGACCAGATGCCGGATGTGTTCACCCTCTGAAAGCGTGTAAGCGCTGATACTTTTTAATGTTTTTTCAATTTTCACAGGTAGAATCACCCAGACTCTTTTCTTGGTGAGAAAACATAAAACGTGGCGAAATACTCCAGTAACACAGTGAAACAGCTAAATGACTAAGCCCGAATTTCATTCCAGACTTGAGTTTAATGATGAGGCGAAGCGCGCTTTTGATGCGGATTCGCCGGTATTGGCGCTTGAATCCACCATCATTACGCATGGCATGCCTTTCCCAAAGAACCTTGATACTGCTTTAGCGGTTCAGGCGGCGGTTCGAGATAGCGGAGCAACACCTGCCACCATCGCTGTCATCGACGGTAAGCTCAAAGTAGGCCTTGAAGATGTGGAAATAGAAGCACTGGCGAGGCAGGGTGAGGAGGCAACCAAGTGCAGTCGTCGGGACATTCCATTTTTACTCAATAGTGGTGCCAGTGGCGCAACTACTGTTGCTGCCACAATGATTATTGCCGAGATGGCCGGAATTCGTGTATTTGCCACCGGCGGAATTGGTGGGGTACATCGAGGTGCGCAGGCAGGCATGGATATATCTGCAGACCTGCAGGAGTTGGCCAAAACTAATGTTGCAGTTGTTTGTGCAGGGCCAAAGGCCATTCTCGATATCGGTCTCACGCTGGAGTACCTCGAGACCCACGGTGTACCTGTGGTGGGTTATCAGACTGATGAACTGCCCGCTTTTTATAGTCGAAGCAGCGGTTTTAATGTGGACTACCGACTCGATTCGGCCAGTGGAATTGCAGCTGCACTTAAAACAAAGTGGTCACTTGGCCTGACCGGAGGGGTGGTCATCGCCAATCCGATTCCGGCCGAAGCAGCCCTTGATGCATCACTGGTAGAACAGTTTATTGCCCAGGCCATTTCCGAGGCTGGGCAGCATGGTATATCCGGAAAGGATCTCACGCCTTACCTGTTGAGCAGGGTTGAAGAACTCAGCGGCGGCGAAAGCCTGAAAGCCAATATCGCATTAATCCTCAATAACGCGCGCCTCGGCGCCCAAATCGCTGCTGCAGTTACAAGGTAATAGGTCGAGCACCCGGTAACTATTTTTTCGGGACGCCGTAGATACATCCATGTAGGCTCGTCCGCATCATCCCTGATGCGTATGCCCTCAAAAACAGTTTCCGGCTACTCTCCTGAACCAGTGTGAAAGACCCATTAATGATTGGAAATGCGTTGGAGCGATGGTGTGCTTTGTTTTTGTAGGAGCGATGGTGTGCTTTGTTTTTGTAGGAGCGATGGTGTGCTTTGTTTTTGTAGGAGCGATGGTGCGCTTTGTTTTTGTAGGAGCGATGGTGTGCTTTGTTTTTGTAGGAGCGATGGTGTGCTTGCGCAGCAAGGGCCATCGCGAATGTGTTTCGGTTAGCAACCTCACTTGCCTGGATTAATGACAAGTCCCCCTTTTTCTAAAAGGGGGATTTAGGGGGATTTCAATGTTCGATAAATTACTTCTAATACTTTTTGTGTTTCCCGCAGTACCTGCAAGTTGTTAAACCGCAGCACACGGAGCCCGATATCTGAAAGAATGTACGTCCGAGTGGTACATAGACTTAATGAACATCTGGAAGACAACGATGGACGAATACCTGTCCTCACGCCATTATGACCACTTCAAATGCAGTAGAGCTCATAGCGCACAGGTTCAAAAATGTTCACCAGAATAATGATGTTGGTACTAACTTTGCTGTGGTCGAATATGTTGATGTCCGGGGCACCTGAGAAAGGTGTCCCGGGCAAGGACGTGACGGTGAATATTGTCCACGATGGTCAACAGCGATCCTTCGTTCTTCATTTGCCAACTCACTACGACGGCAAGACTCTGCTTCCAATGTTGATTGGTGTTCACGGATATTCCGGCACGGGGATCAGGCTGGAGAACCAATACATGCAGATTTTTGATCATATAAATGAGCAAAATTACATCGGGATCTTTCCTAATGGTCAGCATGCATCTGAAGAGGAAGCCTGGGCAACGGGCTTTAATGATATTGGCTCGCTCAATGATTCCGGGCCTGACGGATTAACCTGCAAACCCCCGCCATATGCTTATCCGGTGTTTGAAAACTGCCCCGAGTCAGTCAGGGATCGCCAGTGTTACTGGGGTAATAGTTGTGCCGATGACCTTGGGTTCTTTCGCAAAATGATCGAGCATATGCTGGAAACTTACTCGGTGGATTCAAAGCAGATTTACATGACCGGTCACAGCCAGGGTGGCTCAACGATTAATTGGTTTGCCGCCGAGCTGCAAGACCTTCTGGCAGCTGTGGCTCCAGTTGAAGGGTTCCAAACCAATGGTTATGCACGTGGAGCAAAAAACAAGCTGCCGTTTCTGCAGGTATGGGGTCGACAAGATAAAACCATGCCCGGTCTTGGTGAGGTGGCACCGGATAACTTGATCTACGAATCAGCAGCAGAAACTGCTGCAATTTGGGCGGAAGCGCAGGGTTGTTCAGTTGATGGAAATACCCCGTATCCAACTGTGTCTGATGGCAAATATGGTTGGGCTTGCACTCAACATGCCAATTGCAAGAATGGTTCCGAAGTGGTCACCTGTGCATTTGACGGAGAACATGCCTGGCCACGAAAAGATGATGACCACTTTGGATTTGATGTGGTCTGGGATTTTTTTCAAAAACACCAAAAACCCTAGGTAACCTGCTTTTGTTTATTCGTATCTCAGAGCGTCAATCGGGTTGAGGTTTGAAGCCTTACGAGCCGGATAGTAACCAAAGGAAATCCCCACCAGCGCAGCTGACAAGATTGCGCCGATAATCACCGGCACACTAAACAACACCGGCCAATCGCTGGCATTGGCAATGATCACGGTCACCATCATTCCCAGTGCCACTCCAATAATGCTTCCGATGATGCATAAGGCAATTGCCTCGACCAGAAACTGGGTCAAAATATCCTGCTGGCGTGCCCCTACGGCCAGTCGAAGACCAATTTCCCGGGTACGCTCGGTGACCGAGACTAACATGATATTCATAATGCCGATGCCGCCGACGATTAATGCGATTGCCGCGGTTGCAGCCAGTAACATACCAAGTGTGGTCATGGTTTCAGAGCGGGCACGAATGAATTCGGCCATGTTCCTGACAGCGAAATCATCTTCCGCTCCAGGTGCTAACTTTCTCAAAATTCGCAATTCATTTTCGATTTCAGCCTGGGCCATGGTCAGGTCGGTACCAGACTCAATTTTAAGATACATGGTGCCAATGTCGTCAGGCGTCGTTCGTTGGGCTCTTCCGGAAATCCGCAGCCTGGCAGTGGTGATTGGAATCATGATGACGTCATCCTGATCCCTACCCCAACTGTTCTGGCCCTTCTCCTCAAGTACGCCGATTACCTGAAAAGGTACATTTTTGATGCGCAGTCTAGTGCCGATCGGGTTGGCGCCGTCGTAGAGGTTTTTGATGATGGTGACGCCGATTACTGCCACTTTTCCGGCGGCCCTGACTTCCTGAGCATTAAAGGCACGACCTTCCGCGACTTTGAGTTCACGCACATTGAAATAGGAATCGTGAACACCGGTGATCTGGGATTGCCAGTTCTTGTTGCCGAGGACAACCGGAGTATTGCTACCGACACTACCCGATCCTCCCTCAATAAAAGGCAGACGCTCCATCACGCCGTTCATGTCTTTTTCTGTGATCGGAGTGGCAGTGCCTGCACCGGAACTGCGGCCACCGAAGAAACTCGCACCAGGACGTACCATCAACTGGTTGGTACCCAGTTGGTTGATGCTATCTTCCACCTGTTTCTTGGCACCTTCGGAGATTGAAACCATCACGATAACAGCCGCTATGCCGATAATGATGCCTAGCATAGTCAGGAAACTGCGAGTCGCATTCAGCCGCAATGCACCTGTTGCGATCAGAATTGTTTCTTTCAAAGTCATACTGCTGTCGCCGGTTGAGTCATCACATCATCCACCACCCGGCCATCTCTGAACAGGAGATTTCGCCGTGCCCGCTCAGCAACTTCTGTTTCGTGGGTAACCACGATAATGGTCATGCCTTTTGCATTGAGGTCTTTGAAAAGCGCCATTATTTCCTCGGAAGTTGCGGTATCCAGAGCGCCGGTTGGCTCATCGGCCAGGATCAAATTCGGCTGATTAACCAGCGCGCGTGCAATGGCAACCCGCTGTTGTTGCCCGCCGGATAACTGCGAAGGCTGATGATCAAGCCGGTCAGAAAGTCCAACCAGAGCAAGGCATTCCGCCGCACGATCATCCAGTTCGCTGCGATCGAGATTGCTATAAAGCAGGGGCAGTTTGACGTTTTCCAAGGCTGTGGTGCGGGCCATCAGGTTGAACTGTTGAAACACAAATCCGACTGTGTGGTTGCGAAAGTGAGCCAATCCATCCGTATCCAAAGACTGCAAAAGATGACCGTTAACCTCCAGGCTGCCCGAAGTCGGGGTGTCCA